>CAVSRF010000056.1:0-70763 GCA_963730175.1 uncultured Chloroflexia bacterium
AACAAAAAAAACTTTGTATTTGCAGAAGTATCTAAAATCGATTGATGAATATGATGCGAGGGTAAAAGAAATAAGCAAGAAAAAAATAAAGCAATCGAATTACTCAACAGTGTTTATAGCAGTAACTCCTGGCGCCTTACTCAACCACTTCGTTGGTTTGAGAACCGAGTGCGATTTTTACAACTCTACATATTGAAGAGCCCCATCACGGCATTGGTGAAAAAAGATTAGAAATATGGTAAAAATAATTATTTTTTAAGAATTGGTAATCACGAATTACATTCACTCTGTAGATATAATAGACAGGGATTATTAACTGGAGCTCAATCTCTCTTCATCATATTTCAATATCATGTTCATATAATAAATTCTGGAGAAAACATGATTGACCTTCTTTCATTATTATCTATTGTTAAGTTTCACCCGGCGCGTCTTGGCCCTCGGTTGGTCAGGACATATACCTTTTGCTGCTTGGATAATATCCATTTTGCGCCCAAATATTTTTGTTCAGTTAGGAACTCGTTCAGGCAATTCATATCTCGCCTTTTGCCAATCAGTTGCAGATCATGGAATTGGCACAAAGTGCTATGCTGTCGATACTTGGCAAGGAGACGAGCATGCAGGTTTATATGATAAATCTGTTTTCAATGAATTGAAAGAATATCATCAAAACCATTATGCTCACTTTTCCAACCTTCTGCGCATGACTTTTGATGAAGCTGCTGATTACTTTTCGGAGGGTTCGATTGAATTGTTGCATATAGATGGATTTCATACTTATGAGGCGGTAAAGCACGATTTTGAAACTTGGTTGCCAAAACTCTCACCTAATGCTGTTGTTCTTTTTCATGATATTATTGTCCGCGAACGTAATTTTGGCGTTTGGAAACTATGGGAGGAATTGTGCGAACGCTACCCATTTAGTTTTGAATTTACACACTCATATGGTTTGGGTGTCTTACATTTATCAGTTGATAAGTGCCCTTCCCCAAACTTTGGATTGGTTTAATGCAGGATGCGCCCAATCGCAACGAAATACCGCGATTTCTTTTCTGGGCTTGGCGAACATATACAACGCCAATTCGACTTGCAAATTTTACAGGGCAGGTTCAGAGAAAGTGAATCAAAAGTTTTGGATCTTAATTCGCGCCTAACAACGTGTGGTGCGAAGCTAGAAGAAATTCACCATAGCAGGATCTTTTGGCAATTTGCTATGTGGCTCCAACGAATGCGTCGCTATTTTGATCCGCTTTGATCCATATGGCTTTTGTCTAGAAACACTGATGACTTTTGGGTACAAATTCAAATTAATAAGTTTTTTATCAAAAGATCCCGATGATTATTCAAATTATCCCCACACTAAACTTATATCCAAATACGGTGCAAAATTATGCAGTATAATCCCATAAAATCGAAGTTTCGGGGAAAATATCGGTATGATCTTTCTATCATTGTTGTTTTCTATAACATGAGCAGGAGAGTCCCAACGAACTCTCTACTCACTAACTCGGACATACCAGCAAAAAACAGATGGCATATCATATGAAGTTATCGCCATCAATAATGGCTCTAATCAACCCCTAAATAAAGAATATGTTAGTCGTTTGGGGATAACTTTCGTTACATTTTTTTGGATTCATCTTCTCCTTCACCTGCCAGAGCGCTTAATCACGGGGTTGAAATCGCCAATGGAGGGCTTGTGACTTTGTGCATAGATGGTGCTAGAATATTTTTCCCGGGCATTATTCACTACACTAGCCTTTCAGCAAAAATATATACCAATGTTTTTGTCTACACACTAGGTATGCATCTAGGAACAAAATCACAAAATTATTTAGTTGAAGAAGGCTATTCTCAAACGGATGAAGATATGTTGCTAGACTCAGTAAACTGGAAACAAAATGGCTATCTTCTATTTGACATTTCTAGTCCAGGGCTTTCCGCGCAACAAGGTTTCTTCTCAAGCGTTTCCGAAAGTAACTGCATAACGATCTCTCAAAAGGATTATGAAAAAATTGGAGGATTTGCGAAAAATTTCAGACCAGGTAAAAGTTTTAAGTTCAAATCTTGATTTTTTCAATAAAGTTTAATGAAAACTTGGATATAAACCCTGTTATGTTACTTTGGAGAAGCAACATTCCACCAATTTCATGGAGGAACAGCCACAAATGTTTCAATAAAAGAACATCCATGGAAAAAGATGGAAGATGAATATTTCAAAATAAAAGGGAAACCATATCAACTTCACTACCGTAACCCTACATACTTTGGAAGCGTTCATCCAAGAATGTATCATTTACTCAGTTATTCCAATGCAATTAATTTATAATTCAGTCATTGCAGTCCCGATTATTTCAGCGTTTTTGCGTGACGTCATCTTTGTTTGCTTACATTTATCTGCGCTCGAGTTTAATAGATAATAAAGAAATCAATTTTCCCTACTTTCAGGATCACAATGAGTTCACTAAGCACCTTTTTTCGTAATATCCATCACTATCGATATCTGCTCATGCAAATGACAAAACGCGAGATATCCTATCGCTATCGTGGTTCTGTGCTTGGCTTCATATGGTCGATCCTTATTCCATTGTTGATGCTGGCAGTATATACGTTCGTTTTCTCCGTTGTGTTCAAAGCCCGTTGGGGAAGCGGTGTGGGGGATGAAAACAGGTTGGATTTTGCCATCATCCTTTTCGCCGGGCTGATCGCTCTTAAATCTATTTGCTGAGAGATCATCAATAGAGCGCCAAGCTTGATATTGGAGAATGTAAGCTACGTGAAAAAGGTGATCTTCCCGCTGGAGATGCTTACCCTTGTGTCTACTGGGTCAGTTCTCTTTCACAGTATTATTAGTTTCATCGTGTTGCTGACAGCAGAACTTATTTTCAAGGGTTACATTCCCTTCACTGTCGTCTACTTGCCAGTGATCCTGCTTCCTTTGCTGATTATCGGCTTGGGTCTGAGCTGGTTCCTCGCGGCTCTTACCGTCTATATCCGTGATGCTGCTCAAATCACCAATGTTTTGGTTACCGATGCTGCTATTCACTTCGGCTGCTACCCAATCTCACCCCTGCCGGAAAAATATCAAAAGATCATTCGGTTGAACCCTATTGCACCGATTGTTTCTGAAAGCCGCAAAGTGCTCATATTCGGGCAGCTCCCTGACTGGATCTTGCTAGGGGGGATGTTCCTTATCGGATTGTTCATGGCGGTTAGTGGATATTGGTGGTTCCAGAAAATGCGTAAGGGGTTTGCAGATGTCCTCTAAAGATTTCGTGATGAAGGTATCCGACCTGAGTAAAGGTTACACCATTTACAGACAGACCGATAGACCGTCTCAAACAATCCATAGTCCCCAAGATCTTTCAAGTTTTCGGTAAGCCTGCGGGATTATACTATAGGCGAATTCTGGGCTTTGCGGATGTTTCCCTGGATGTGGGAAAGGGGAGACGATTGGCATCATTGGCAGAAACGGCTCGGGAAAATCAACCTTGTTACAGTTGATCTGTGGAACGCTAACACCAACCATTGGAAAAATCGGAAACAAAGGGCAGGATCACAGCCCTGCTGGAGTTGGGATCGGGTTTCAACTCCCGAATGTAGTGGGCGTGAGAAACATTTTCCTCAACGGGGCAATCCTGGGATTGAGCCGGGGGCAAAGTACGAAGGGCGCTTCGATGATATTGCAGGATTTGCCGATATTGGCGATTTCATTGAACAGCCGGTAAAATTTATTCCAGCGGTATGATGGTCAGGCTGGCTTTTGCCGTTCAGGCGATGGTAGATCCGGATATTTTGATTGTCGATGAGGGCCCTGGCAGTTGGTGACGAGCGGTTCCAGCGCAAGTGTTTCCGCAGGCTGGAAGAACTAAGAAATAACGGCGCAACTGTCTTGTTTGTGTCGCATGCCGGGCTCAGCAGATCATCGAGTTATGTGATCGTGCTCTACTACTCGAACAGGGACAACGTGTACTGTCTGGCTGATCCTGCTCGTGGTTGTAAGAGCCTGGAATCGAAGAAATTGATGTATGCAGATCCATCTGACCAGACGCGAAATGATACAAGAATTCCAGGAATTGGATCGGAACGGCATGACCAGTGTGGAAACGCCGCTTGTCACTCCCCCAGAACGAACATACGCATCCACAGCCGGAATCAAGGAGGAGAATAATCTGAAACGGACGGTTTCTATGAAAGCGGCATGAACTACTCCCCCAATTCTACTGAAATAATGCCGGTTATGGGTGCCAGGATAAACAGTATACAGATATTCAACATTGCCGGAAAGGAAGTCAATAATCTCCTTGCAGGGAGAGAATATCGTATTCAAGTACGAGGTGTATTTCTTGATGATCACGAGGCTGTTCGTTTCGGTCTCCATATTCGCACCCGAACGGGACTAACCATCACGGGAATTAGCCATCCAAAAACAGGCACCTTTTTTCCGAATGTAAAAAAAGGGCAAAAATACAAGTTAACCTATAAAATCAAAATGTATCTTGCGCCTGATACATATTTTGTCGGCGCGGGTGTATGGTCTTCAAAAGAACCGGTTCGCCTGCATCAGGTTTTGGATTTTATTATGTTCCGTGTATTGCCAAAACCGGAAAACCGCGCTTTTGGCTATGTAAACCTGTCTGAGAGTAAACCGGAGTTGAAGATTTCCGAAGATGAATTCAGCGAATATTACTTAGTTGTTCCTACAGCCTGTTAAGTCGTTTAAAGGTAACATAAGCATGCATGTAGAAGACCAGGTTAAGAACATGAAAAACAAGAAGATCGTCGTTGTGCTTGGCATGCATCGAAGCGGTACCAGTGTTGTTGCTCGAAGTTTACAAGTGATGGGCGCCAACCTTGGTGACCGGTTAATTCAGCCAATAAAAGACCAGAATGATAAAGGTTTTTGGGAAGACAAAGATCTCAATTCGCTTAACGATGAGATGCTAAATGCACTCAACAGTGGTTGGCACTTTTTGACTCCAATTCAGCCGGCAGATGTGGAAAAACTACGCAAAGATGGATATCTCGTGCGGGCAGTGGCAATGCTCAGGGAAAAAACATCTGACTTGCCAATCTTTGGATTCAAAGACCCCCGGGTGGCAAAATTATTACCGTTCTGGAAAGAGGCTTTCGCGGAGAGCGGGCTGAACGTGAGTTATGTTTTGGCTATTCGACACCCGCTTAGTGTATCTAAGTCACTAATCAATCGCAACAATTTTGACGCTGGAAAGAACCATTTGTTATGGCTCGATCATGTAATTAGCAGCTTGTTCGGCACCATCGGGGAAAATCGAGTTCTAATTGATTATGACGCCCTCATGCAGACACCGGAAAGTGAGCTGGCAAAGGCAGCCAAAGCGCTTGGGCTGAAAATTGACAAAGTCGAACTTGAAAGCTTCAAGACTGAGTTTCTCGACAATCAATTACGGCATACGGTCTATCAACCCAACGATCTATTACTCGACGAGGCAATCCCTCCTCTTGTAAGCGATATATATCCAGAGCTATTAAGCGTGGCGCGGTCAAGACAACAATTGGATAGTAATGCTTTTACACAAAAAATAGAGAAGTGGAACAATGAGTTCTCGCGCCAGAAGCCTGCTCTAATATTGGCGGATAAATTTACCAGAGAAATAAACTCCCTGCATCAAAAGGAGCAAGTGCTCATGGCACAGATAGTAGAGAAAGAACAACAAATAATAGAAAGGGAACAAAGAATAGCAGACCGTGACATCCATATAGCAAACATAAAAGCACAACTTGCTGATATATATTTATCAAACTCCTGGCGGTTGACTGCTCCCATTCGCGCGATCAGCACCAAAATCAGGCAATTACGGGAAGGCAAAACTTTTTCATCCATTGATCAGCCAGACTCAGACAAATCATCGCTTACAGAGGATAAAAACACATGAAAATAGCGGCTGTAACAATGGTATACAATGAGGCAATGCTATTGCCTTATTTCCTTAATCACTATAATTATCTTGATGAAATTCACGTTCTTTATGAAACCGACACCACTGATAATAGCCTGCAGATCCTCGAAAAAGCGCCAAATGTTGTGGTCGAAAAATGTCACATCGAAGGTGGGCTGGATGATATTGCAAAAATCAACCTCATCAACAAGACCGTACATGGTTTGAAAGCCGACTGGGTATATGTGGTAGACCCGGACGAATTTATTTTTCCAGCAAACAACGAAATGCCACAAGACTTTCTGAAACGGCAGATCTGTGATGTTATCCGTTCAGGAATGTTCCAGGTATACCGGCATCGGGACGATAAGGATCTGGATTCATCTCTGCCATCCATACCGCAAAGGATGCATGGCGACCCACATTTGTTTTCTTCAGCCGCACAAGATCATCGGGCGGCGAACAACGTGTACATCAAACCCAACATCGTGCGTCCATCAATGATGTTTCGTTTTTTACCGGGTCATCACCACATTGAAGGAAATCCCCTACCCTCACCGGATTTTTATTTCGGAGCACACTGGCAAATGGCAGATCCGTCCATTGCTGTCGCCAGAAGGATGTCGCGCAAGGCACGGATCAGCGAACAAAATAGAGCCCACCAAATGGGTTGGCAACATTTTGACATTACTGTAGACAAGATCAACGCTGAATGTGAGCGTCACCTGGGTGACCCGCTCATAAATGAACTATACCTGTTCGGCAAAGTAAGCGGTCAACCCACATCAACTGACGCTCAACTCAAAGATTTAATTAATCATCAGGCATCGACAGCAAACGGGGCATCGGGCGGTGCACTGCACAAGGAGAATACTGTGAATAACTTCAATATACTGGAACACCCGATCTGCTTATCTCTACCCAGGCGAACCGTCCCGCTTCTATCCTGGCGCCAACATGTCCCTTTTGCCATGTTGCTGGTTGACATTCTCAAACCAAGAACTCTGGTTGAACTCGGTGTTCATTATGGGGATTCATACAATGCCTTCTGCCAGGCTGTCGCCGAACTCCAATTGAGGACCACCTGCTATGGGGTGGATACATGGAAGGGTGATCCTCATGCCAGTTTCTATGGTTCTGAAGTGCTGGCAGACTTAAAGTCTCACCATGATCCATTATATGGGAGTTTTTCATATCTCATCCAGAGCACCTTTGATGAAGCTCTACAACACTTTCAAGATGGCACCATCGACATCCTTCACATCGATGGCTTTCATACCTATGAAGCTGTCAAACATGACTTTGAAACCTGGCTTCCGAAAGTCAGCCCAAGAGGTGTTGTTTTGTTCCATGATATCAGCGAAAAACAACCAGATTTTGGGGTATGGAAACTTTGGGACGAATTAAAGGCACAATATCCGCATTTTGAATTCCTTCACGGTCATGGACTGGGGCTTATTGCTGTCGGCAAAAATCCACCCCAAGAATTGAGTTGGTTGTTTGAAGCCAACGATAAAGAGATACTGGCCATACAGAACCTCTTTTTCTGTCTGGGAAGTAGACTAACAGATAAAATGGTCCTGTCAACGAAATATGCGCTAGTGACTGCCGGAGGAGCTGAAACCAATGATATAGCGGCCCGAATTGAACTTGACGCGATACGGTCAAGTGTAGCCTGGAGAGTTGTCAGGAAAATTCAATCCATAACAGACGCCCTATTGCCCATAGGAACATGGAGGCGACAGTTTGCACGACGAATGATAACCCGATTGAGGCATCCTCTGGGTTGATGCAGATGAATACGAGCTGCTCACCGCAGAATGGGGGATTTGATATTATTTGGTATTAGTCCAAATCAATAAACACGGTCAGCCTACACCATCACAAGCGGCATATCGAACAAGGAGAATACCATACCATGCACGACTTCAATATACTGGAACACCCGATCTGCTTTTCTCTACCCAGGCGAACCGTCCCACTTCCAGCCTGGCGTCAACATGTCCCTTTTGCCATGTTGCTGGTTGACATTCTCAAACCAAGAACTCTGGTTGAACTCGGTGTTCACTATGGGGATTCATACAATGCCTTCTGCCAGGCTGTCGCCGAACTCCAATTGAGGACCACCTGCTATGGGGTGGATACATGGAAGGGTGATCCTCATGCCAGTTTCTATGGTTCTGAAGTGCTGGCAGACTTATAAAGTCTCACCATGATCCATTATATGGGAGTTTTTCATATCTCATCCAGAGCACCTTTGATGAAGCTCTACAACACTTTCAAGATGGCACCATCGATATTCTCCACATCGATGGCTTTCATACCTATGAGGCTGTCAAACATGACTTTGAAACCTGGCTTCCGAAAGTCAGCCCAAGAGGTGTTGTTTTGTTCCATGATATTAACAAAAAGCAGACGGATTTTGGGGTATGGAAACTTTGGGACGAATTAAAGGCACAATATCCGCATTTTGAATTCCTTCACGGTCATGGACTGGGGCTTATTGCTGTCGGCAAGAATCGACCCCAAGAATTGAGTTGGTTGTTTGAAGCCAACGATAAAGAGATACTGGCTATACAGAATTTCTTTTTTCTACTCGGAAGCAGATTGACCGATAAAATGTCTGCCGGGGTTGATAACACCTCAACTGCTATCCCATTATCTGGCGCAGAGGAAGATTGGCTGGGACTTAGGGTCGAAGTTGAAGATCTGCGAGGCGCCCGAGCCGAACTTGAAGATATCCGTCGCAGTATTTATTTTCGACTTGCCTGGAAATTGAGAGCGTTCGTTAATACTGTCTTGCCAGTTGGTAGTAGAAGAAGAGGTTTTCTCGAACGCCTGCTAAACCGTGTTAAATCTCTGTTCGCTCGCAAGGTACGGCATTTAGTGAAGGAGCCAATCAATATAAGAGTTGAGCTTGCGCACAAGTACCTAAGAGGTATTGGACTCGCGATAGGCGCCCCTCCCACTGATCTGATGCCCCAAAATGTAATTGTGGATTTTACTGACGCACCTAATTACGACACTCTATCAGAACTGGAAAACCTAGAGCCAGGGAACCCGCTTGCTGGTGAGAATATGCATCGGGTTAGATTAGCAGAGATCGGCGATGAAGTCTACGACTTCGTTGTTTGCAGCAAATTCCCCAAAAATTTATCCACTCCTGGCGAGTCCCTTAACCTGTGGTTGCGGGCTGTCAAACCTGGAGGAATTCTTTATTCTGCCACTCCCATGGATGGTATTCTTTCAAATCATATATTAGATTGGCAGTTCGAAGGTGCAGAAATTAAAATCTTGGAATCTGCCGAAAACCTGGTGAACGATGGCAAAGAACAGATATATATTATCGAGAAAGCAAATTACATTTCAAAAATATTTGAAGCTTTGCAGAAAAATCCTGATTTGAATATTGAGTACCTACTTGATGTAGTTGTGCCCATATATAATGCCTACGAAGATCTGGAAAGGTGCCTATACAGCCTGTTCAAGCACCAAGACATATATCGGGTAATCCTGATAAATGATTGTTCAACAGACCAGAGGATAAAAGAACTGCTCAATGCCCTCCGGGAGCATCAGGGTGAGCGGTTAAAATAGTTGAAAATGAAAACAACATCGGCTACTTGAAAACGGCAAATGTAGGAATGAGGATGACAGAGAAAGATATCATCTTACTTAATTCGGATACCATTGTTACCCCGGGTTGGGCTAGAAAAATAAGGGCGTGCGCTTATTCCCGTCATTATATTGCCACAGTTACTCCCTTCACAAATAACGGTACAGAGTGTTCAATTCCGGAGTTTGGGCAGAACAACGAAGTGCCGACAGGATTTACTATTGATTTTTCGCAGAACTAGTGGAAGGTTGCTCTTTAAACCGATACCCGGAACTCGTTACGGCAATTGGATTCTGCATGTATATTCACAGAGCTATCATTGATGAAATTGGATATCTTGATGAGGAAAATTTCGGTCTAGGCTACGGAGAAGAGAACGACTTCTCCATGAGAGCGTCTCGGAAAGGTTATAAAAATGTATTGTGTGACAATACTTTTGTCTTTCATAGAGGCGGCTCATCTTTTTCCCATCGTCGGAACGCCCTCATCCAAAAGAACGGCAGGGTCTTGGAAAAGATGTACCCTGATTTTTGGCCAGCCATATATATGTTTTGGCGGGTAAATCCACTTAGGGACCTTCATGCCAATGTGAAGAGAGCAATAGAATTGCAAGGACGTATCCGTAATTCCGTGTGAAAGGCTTTGATACAGACTTGTCATCTGCGTCGCTTGCGACATGGAAGTGTTATTGATGAGATTGGATATTTCGATTAGGTGAATTATGAAAAAGAACCATATGCCTTTGGCAGAAAAGTACCCAAAACTGTGGACAACTATAGCCCTGCTTAACCGACTGAACCCTCTCAAGGGACTTTACGATAGGATAAAAACGAAAATGAAAGCGTGGAACGTTCGGAGGCTAGATGGCGAAGTATCGCGGACTTTCTCGGCTTAATAACCTGCTAAGGGAAAACCAGGGACTGGCACGCCACTACCTCTGGGACATCAATCCCATGCTCACAGAGAGAATTCAATGTGGTTGCACTTGGGGTGCGGTGCTCACGTGCTGGATGGTTTTGTAAACCTGGATATCACTCCACAGGATGTGCACGTTATTAAGTGGAATTTGCTTACCTGTGGCCTGAGGAACTGAGTGATATGGTCGATGGAGTTTTCTCTGAAGACACTCTCGAACATTTTTTCCTTGCCGAACAAATCTATATCCTCTGCAACATCAACCGCGCACTCAAGCCGTCATCCGTAGCGAGGATACTCATGCCAAGCCTTGCCAGACTGATCGAGACTTACCACGCTACCACCGGAGAGTTCTTGGATAGCATCTACGGCGTCGAAACCGGCAGCGATGCTCTCAACTATGGGATGCGTTTTACCGGGCATCGTTGGTTACATGATCAACAAAGCCTAAAGAATATGGCTGCTCTTTGCGGCTTTGAATCAACAGTCACCCCTTGTGCCACTTCCAGCGTTGAGAAGTTCAACAACCTCAACTTGCGCGACGAATCCAATTCTGCTTCGTTCGCAAATGATTTGCAAAAAAGGCGCTCCATTTCGCGCATTCTAGGTTCTCCCGTAGCGGTAAGGGGTGCGAAAAAGGTTGAGGACTTGGCTGCTGATGCCAAGCTGTTTGTGGCAACCTTGGACCATCCATTTGTCGAATATCAGCTTCCGAAAAGCGTGGCATCGGAATCCGTTGCGTGCATCAACATCCGATCTTCTTACCTGTCTTCGTTTGATTGGGCGTTAAGGCGCTAGTCATTGGAGAAACTAATGGCGCAAAGCCATGGTATTTCGATGAAACACTCAAATCCCAGCCGTCCAGTAAATTTTATCACCAAGAACCAACTCAAGTTGGTTCTTGGCGGCAATCAAGATTTTTCTAAGCTGAGCTTTTGGCCGGCGGCGAATAGCGGCGAATATTTCACGTTGGGATGCGTCGAAGTATTTGTGTTGGAATAGTATGGACTATCGATAGACCTATTTTCCTGTTTGCTTACTGCATTACAGAGGTGGTCTCGCATGCTTACCGCGCAAAATTTCTCTAACGCCGTATAGAACAACGCTGGTGAGTGTCCAAGCTACTGATCGACTGTCTTTTACGATAAAGTCCATATATAGAAATCTCTATTAGGGCGCAAAATTTCCAAGGAGAAGCTCTAAATATCCCAAATCTCTTTCCACAACTTCGATTATGATTATGTCCGGCTTAAATTGCTGAATCGATTTTTAGATAAATAATAAGGAGAAATCCCATTTTGCCCGCTTATGTGGACAAAATGGGATTTTCCAAAATTCATACTCAAGTAATCGTTCAAGTAGAAAGCGCCGAACAAATCGTGAAACATAAGGAGTGTTGGCAATTTACTATCCGGTATCGATGAGAATTGATTGTAACCATACTCAATGCCAGCAAATTGATTACGACCATTATCATCACCCAAGTGTAATGTTTGAACAAATGGATCTTCGGGCGCAAAATAAGGACCTGGCATTCGCAGACTGAGGTCAGGCGGCATTAATTTCATATCCGCAATTTGATAAGGTGTAAGCTCGGGATATGAACTTTTCAGAGCGTTAATGATCGTTGTGTATGCAATGAAAGCTCCATAACCATTCCAATGGGCATCGATGTTTTTGAAATAAACATCTTGGCCATCACGCGCAGCCTGTAATGAATGGCCTTAGATCCGCTATTATTGGTAAATTATTATGTTCTAAACGGGTAATTAACCAATCAAGCCTTGATTTTGTTGGCAGGGATTTTATCTGATCGGGCAACTTATCAGGATAAATAGTAGCCTTATTGGGGGCAACTGCAATCAATAAAGTGATACCTTGTGACTTTAAGTACTGATCAAGGGTCTTCAACCTTAATATAATTTCTTCTTTATTATCAAATGGTTTTAAGTTCTGAAAATCATCAATATTTCCATCACCGGTGTAATCCATCCATCCATCTTTTCCGATCAACACCGTAGGGAGAATTCGATCTCCTATTTTCATGCGCAACAAATTAGCTTTCCCTATAAGAAAATCTTTTTTATAGAGGTTGTCTTGAAAGTTAGTTACTCCATTCCCAATGCTTTGCACCATCACATAGATAATGGAGCAGAGCATAAAGAGTATAAAGAATTGGGTATATCGATGGCGCAGGGACAAAACATTAAGCATGATCTAGTTCCATTCTTTAAAATTTGGCGTACAGACTCGGCAAAAAGGTATTACTCAATAACATTGCAAGTCCCACAATAAATAGTAGAATGATGGCAACATCTTCAAAGATTTGAAACAGGAAATAAAAACTGACGTGACGTTTCTCCAATCTTGTGCGTATCTGATACCACATAGACGATATGGGTAAAGAAAAAATAACACCTGTTGCTAACGCCAAAATAAAAGAATGCTCAACAAATGGCATGGGAGTTGATACGCTAAACGGAAGCAATGTCAACCCAGAAGTGTCTCCTGCCAGACGGCGAAAAAACAAATACGAAAAATGTAGGTCATTTGAGCGAAAAAACACCCATCCCACTACAACAACAATCAAGGTATATATATGGCGAATGGGTCGCCACGTCTGTTTTAGCCAACGCCCAAAACCAAGGCTTTCCACTGCCAATGCAAATCCATGAAGCAGTCCCCAGATAATAAAAGTGGGTTTAAACCCATGCCAAAGGCCAGTTAGAAGAAAGACGATCAATATGTTAATTTGCTGACCTGCCCATTTAAACCGTCGTCTTTCCAGTGGGTAAAATACATATTCACGAAACCAGGTGGTAAGAGTAATATGCCAGCGGCGCCAAAAATCACTGACACTCTGCGCAATGTATGGAAAATCAAAGTTTTCAGGCAGGTGAACACCGATCATCATTCCCAAGCCAAGTGCCATGTCAGTATATCCGGAAAAGTCAAAGAAAATCTGCATGGTATAAGCAGCTAATGCCAGCCATGCAAACTTAGGCTCAACATTTGCCGTGGGAAGATTAAAAACAGCATTAGCCATCAATGCCAATTGATTTGCAATCAATGTACGTTTTACAAAACCCGCTAGCAAACGTCGAAAGCCCGCGGCAATATCATCAGTGGAAGGATTAAGTTCCGCCAACTGAGGTGCCAAGGGTTTGTAACGGGCTATGGGTCCGGAAATAAGCTTTGGGAAAAACAGCAGGTAGGCAGACAATGCTATAAAATTTTTTTCAACAGGCGTACTACCCTTCCAAACATCCACCAGATAAGAGATCATTTGAAAGGTGATGTAGGATAGGCGCAACCGGCACAGCCAAACCGGCAACAGGTGCGAGTAAACTTTGAGGCAGGTGAAGCCGGGCAAAGACATTTTCGCTATAAGCCGTGCTAAATTTAAAAAAGGAGAGTATTGCTACATTGATTCCGACCCCAACCCAAATCCATTTTGGAGAATGATTACCTTTTTCTTTTGCCTTAACAAGAGTAAGCCCAACCAAATACCCCGAAATCAATATGCCCCCCAGCCAGAATAAAGCCATCCCATCCCCCAAGACAAGAAAGATCACACTTGCCACCAAGGCGATGGGCAACCTTAGGCGTTGAGCACTGACCAGGTATATTAATAAGAAAACGGGTAAAAACAAAAAAAGAAAAAGCGTTGAAGAAAGTTCCATAAATCCCTTAAACAGTGAATAAATCTAGTGAGTTTTTGTAAAGTATTATAACTCTTAGCATTGGGTTCAACATCACCACCATGGGCAATTAGCTAAATGTTCCCTTCCTCAGCCTGCACATACTTTATTCAAAAATCAGTAGTAAAATATCGCTCTGCCATAATCACGGAGGTGTAACAACAATCGCCATGAAATACTTCATTACCGGTGCTGCCGGTTTCATTGCAAGCAATCTTGTAGACCGTCTTCTTTCAGATGGTCATAAAGTTGTAGGTTACGATAATTTTTCCACAGGGCAAGAGGAGTTTGTTTCTTCCGCACGACAGAACAAAAATTTCAACCTCGTACGCGCCGACATATTGGATCTACCCGTCCTTACCGATGCTATGCAAGGTGCCGATTTTGTCTTTCACCTCGCCGCCAACGCCGATGTCCGTTTTGGTACCGAGCATCCGCGCAAGGATTTGGAACAGAATACAATAGCCACTTTCAATGTGCTCGAAGCCATGCGTGCCAACAATGTAAAAAGCATCGCATTCTCATCCACAGGTTCAGTGTATGGAGAAGCAAAGGTGATCCCCACCCCCGAAGATGCACCTTTCCCAGTGCAAACATCCCTTTATGGCGCATCCAAACTTGCAGGTGAAGGATTGATCGCCGCATACTGTGAGGGCTTTGGGTTTACCGGCTATATTTTCCGCTTTGTATCCATCCTTGGCGAGCGCTATTCGCATGGGCATGTTTTTGATTTCTATCAAAAACTGCTCCAGAACCCTGAAGAGTTACACATTCTGGGCAACGGTCATCAGCGCAAATCCTATCTCTATGTGCAGGATTGCATCAGACGCGATCCTCTTTGCTGTTGAAAAATCGCAGGAAAAGGTAAACATCTACAACCTGGGCACCGATGAGTATTGCGAAGTAAACGACTCGATTGGCTGGATCAGCAAGCATTTAGGATTAAATCCAGAGAGAAAATATTCTGGCGGTGAGCGCGGTTGGATCGGGGATAACCCGTTTATTTTTCTCGATACAACTAAGATCCGCAAACTCGGTTGGAAACCTAAACTGACCATCCAACAAGGCATTATCCGCACGTTGGAATATTTACAAGCCAATCAATGGCTTTTGGAGCAACGTTCATGAAAGTATGTGTTTTGGGTTTATGGCATCTCGGCACCGTGACAGCCGCCTGTCTGGCTTCCGGTGGGCATCAGGTCACAGGGTTGGACTTTGACGAAACAGTTATCACCAACTTGAAAAATGGAAAGCCGCCGCTCTTTGAGCCGGGGCTGGAAGATCTGGTCAACAAGGGATTGGCATCCAACCTCCTTGATTTTTCGACCAACCCGGCAGAGGCTGTACGGGGTGCGCAAGTCATCTGGGTTGCATATGATACCCCTGTCGATGACGAAGATAATGCTGATGTGGAATATGTGGTCGAGCGCGTTTCCCGCCTCTTTCCTCACCTTGAAGCTGGTCAGCATATATTGATCTCCTCTCAACTGCCAGTGGGTACAAGCAAACGTCTGGAGTCCATGTTCGCCCAGTCCCGCCCTGGCGTGAATGTCTCATTTTCATATTCACCTGAAAATCTACGTTTGGGGAAAGCCATATCTGTCTTCACACAACCTGACCGCGTTGTGATTGGCACACGGTCGGAGGAAAGTCGTAAAGTCTTTGCTGAATTACTCGCACCTTTCACCGACCATATTGAATGGATGTCGGTCGAATCCGCTGAGATGACCAAACATGCGCTGAATGCGTTTCTGGCGACATCGGTGACATTCATCAACGAAATCGCTTCGATCTGCGAACAAGTCGGCGCTGACGCAAAAGAAGTCGAACGCGGCTTGAAATCCGAATCGCGCATTGGACCCAAGGCTTATCTTGGTCCGGGCGGGGCTTTTGCAGGTGGCACACTTGCACGCGATATTGCCTTTTTGACTAAACTCGGTCAGGAGAATAATCTACCCATTCACCTTGTCCCTGCGATACGTGCCAGTAACGATGCGCATAAAAATTGGGCACGCCGCCGCCTTGTGCAGTTACTGGGTGATCTTGCAGGCAAGAC
The DNA here is from genome assembly GCA_963730175.1 of uncultured Chloroflexia bacterium. Classification (GTDB taxonomy): domain Bacteria; phylum Chloroflexota; class Anaerolineae; order Anaerolineales; family Villigracilaceae; genus Defluviilinea. The sequence goes on from CAVSRF010000056.1 coordinate 16,207, forward strand.
CATCGCTGTCTGGGGTCTAACCTATAAACCCGGCACAGATACTTTACGTCGCTCCAGCGCTATTGAGTTGTGCCAATGGCTTTTGGAACAGGGTGCCAAAGTACAGGCGCATGACCCGGCTGTAAAAATTCTGCCGCAACAGTTTTCTGCAATCCACTTGTGTGCTTCACCCATCGAAGCCGTGCGTGATGCGGATGCTTTGGTAGTGGCAACAGAATGGCCCGACTACCGCACTGTCGCCATCGATGAAGTTGTATCTGCCCTGCATACGCCGCTGATTATAGATGCAAATGGGTTTCTGGCTGCTTCGCTCAAATCTTTGTCCAGTGTAACTTATGTGACTGTAGGCAAGGCGGTAAAGGCATGAGCTTTTCACTTGAGAACCGCACTGCTTTAATCACTGGCGCAAATCAGGGGTCTGGGCAAGGTAATTGCTCATGCTTATGTGCAAGCTGGAGCTAACGTCTTGTTATGTGCCCGCGACGAGTCGAAACTGCTTGAGGTGCAAAGAGAGTTACGGGGTCTTTGCAAACCAAGCCAAAGGGTGGAAGCGATGCGTGCAGATGTTTCAAAACGCGATGAAGTTAATCAGCTCGTCTCCTTTGCTTTAGATAAGTTTTCCCAAATCCACATCTTGGTCAATAATGCTGGTGTATATGGTCCCAAGGGACCGATTGAAGATGTGGATTGGGATGAGTGGGTGCAGGCAATTGAAGTTAATCTTTTGGGCTCGATTTTGGTTGCCAAAACTCTTCTGCCTCACTTTCGCGCCAACCATTATGGGAAGATCATCCAGCTTTCTGGTGGCGGTGCAACCTCTCCCCTGCCATTTATCAGCGCTTATGCCGCCTCAAAAGCAGGAATTGTGAGGTTTATGGAGACGCTGGCTGAAGAGGTAAAAACGGATGGTATTGATGTAAATTCCATCGCTCCCGGTGCGCTCAACACCCGTCTGCTCGACGAAGTGTTGGAGGCTGGTCCAGAGAAAGTGGGCAGGTCATTTTATGAACGTTCGCTAAAACAAAAAACAGAAGGTGGCGCGCCGCTTGAACGGGGCGCTGAACTGGCAGTTTTCCTGGCCTCTGCTCAAAGTGATGGGGTTACAGGAAAACTCATCAGCGCCATTTGGGATCCGTGGGAAGATTTTTCTGAACATTTGGAAGAATTGAAAAATAGCGATATCTATACTTTGCGCCGCATCGTTCCAAAAGATCGCGGCATGGATTGGGGTGATGTATGAACAAAATTCCTGGAGTAGCCATTTTAGGTTGTGGATTAATTGGACAAAAACGTGCCAAAGCATTGAAGGGCGCGCACTTCGCATCTGTGCGGACCTGGATGCTGGCCGTGCACAACAACTGGCAAACTCCTACACTGATGTCGAATCCACTACAGACTGGCGTTCTGCCATTCATCGCGATGATGTGGATATTGTCATCGTTGCCACAACAAACCAGGCATTGGTTGAAACCAGTCTTGAAGCCGCAAACGCGGGCAAACACATCCTTGTTGAGAAACCAGCCGCGCGCAATGTCGCGGAGCTTGATACAGTGATCAATGCCGCCCAGAAAAATGATGTTTTGGTGCGCGTTGGTTTTAATCACCGCTACCATCCCGCCTTGCTCAAAGCCCATGAACTTTTGAACGCGGGCGAACTGGGTGAACTCATGTTCATCCGCGGGCGCTATGGTCATGGCGGGCGCATCGGCTATGACCGCGAATGGCGCGCCAACCCTGCGCTTTCTGGCGGCGGTGAATTGATCGATCAGGGTGTGCATTTAATTGATTTATCGCGCTGGTTTATGGGTGACTTTGTTTCCATAGAAGGCTTCGCACATACCTATTATTGGGATATGCCCGTTGACGATAATGGCTTCATGTTATTAAAGACTGCCAAAAACCAGACCGCTTTCCTGCATGTCAGTTGCACCGAATGGAAGAATCTATTCTCACTTGAGATTTATGGGAAGAATGCCAAACTGCATATTGAAGGCTTGGGCGGCAGTTACGGTGTGGAAAAACTTTCCTTCTATAAAATGCTGCCTGAAATGGGTCCGCCCGATACAACAGTTTGGGAATACCCACGCGGCGATAACTCGTGGGCATTGGAATTTGCTGAATTTATGGAAGATATTCGCCTGCATCGTCAACCATCCGCTAATTTAATGGATGCGCGTACGGCGCTTGCGATTGTAGAAAAAATATATAAGGATTCTGGATATGATCATCACGCGTAGTCCGCTTCGTATTTCACTCGGTGGTGGCGGCACCGACCTACCATCTTATTATCAAAATTTCGGCGGTTTCCTGATCGCCGCGGCAATTGACAAGTATGTTTATGTCACCGTCATGCGACCATTTATTTCCGGAATTTTCCTGAAATATTCTCAACTTGAAAAAGTGGAAATTGTGGATGAAATTCAGCACCCCATTATCCGTGAAGCCATCCGTATGTTGGATTTCAAAACTCCGCAATTGGAGATCACAACGCTGGCAGATATTCCCTCAGGTACCGGGCTTGGCTCATCAGGCAGTTTTACCACGGCTTTGCTCAAGGCGTTGTTTGCTCATCGCCGCCGGTTGCTTTTGCCTGAATGAATTGGCACGCCTTGCCTGTGAAATTGAACTGGATATTTTGAAGGAGCCTATTGGTAAACAGGATCAATATATCGCGGCATATGGCGGCATTACCTGTTTTGAATTTAATACTGACGATTGCGGTTAAGCGCATATCCACTCCAAGTCAGCATGGATACCTTGTTTGACCTTGAAGATAATCTGTTACTCTTCTTCACCGGATTTTCCCGCAGTGCCTCAGCTATTTTGAAAGACCAGGATAAACGCAGTAAGGAAATGGACGAGGGCATGCTGAATAATATGCACTACGTCAAGGATCTGGGACTTCGCAGCAAGGATGCGCTGATCGCAGGGAGAACATCTGAGTTCGGTGCATTAATGCACGAGCATTGGGAACATAAACGTAAACGTTCGAAGGGTATGAGCAACCCTCAAATTGACGAGTGGTATGAACTGGGCATGAAAAATGGAGCTTTGGGCGGGAAGTTGGTTGGTGCAGGTGGCGGAGGTTTCTTGATGTTCTACGCCGAGGACCGCAACCGGTTGCGTCATGCAATGTCCAAGGCGAAACTGGAAGAAGTGCGCTTCCGTTTCGATTTCGAAGGAACGAAGACTTTAATAGGATGAATCTCTACCCTGTTGTCATTCTGGCAGGTGGGATGGCAACCCGCTTGCGCCCTATCACAGAAAAAATACCGAAGGCATTAGTGGAAGTTGGCGGACAGCCCTTCATTGTGCATCAATTAAATTTGTTAAAATCGCATGATATTCGATCTGTGATCATCTCTGCTTGGTATAAGGGCGAAATGATCCGTGAATTTGTAGGTGATGGGAGTCGCTTTGGGATAGAAGTACAATATGTGTTTGACGGCGAGGTTCCATTAGGAACCGGGGGAGCTGTCCGAAAAGCTTTATCATTTATAAATAGTCCGTTTTTTGTGTTGTACGGCAATTCTTATTTGCCATGTGATTATGCTGATATTCAATCCCATTTCGACCAGCACAATCAGCCTGGTCTAATGACAGTTTATCGTAACGCAGGCAAATGGGATACAAGCAACGTGGAAATACAAAACGGGCAGATTTTGTGCTACGATAAGGAAAACCGTAATATTCGCATGGAATTCATTGATTACGGTCTTGGCTTATTCAATCCTAGTGTTTTTGCTTCACTACCCGAAAATCAGCTTGTTGATCTAGCTAAGGTTTATCAGAAATTAGTAGCAAACCACAGTTTATTGGCATACGAAGTAGAACAGCGATTTTATGAAATTGGCTCTTTTGAAGGATTACGTGAGTTGGATGAATTACTAACTGGCGATCCTAATAAATTTCTCTGAGAGGAAAAACTATGAACTTCACCGAATCGTTTATTGCTGAGGCAGTTGAAATTCTGAATAGACTGGATATTTCTGCCATTGAGAGAATTGTTGATGTATTAGTCCAAACACGTGAGCAAGGCGGGCGGCTTTTTGTTTTGGGTGTGGGTGGGAGCGCTGCTAACGCATCGCACGCCGTCAATGATTTTCGTAAAATTGTTGAGCTCGAGACCTATGCTCCTACTGATAATGTCTCAGAACTCACCGCCCGCACTAATGATGAAGGCTGGGCTTCGGTTTTCAAAGGTTGGTTGGAAGGAAGCCATATAAATGCCAAAGATGCAGTTATGGTGTTCTCCGTCGGTGGTGGAAGTATGGAAAAAAACGTCAGCCCAAACCTGGTTATGGCATTGCAATTAGCCAAAGAAGTCGGTGCTAAAATCGTTGGCGTAGTAGGCCGTGACGGCGGCTATACGGCACAAGTGGCGGACGCCTGTGTCGTTATTCCTACAGTTAACCCAGAACACATTACTCCGCACACAGAAGCTTTCCATTCAATAGTTCACCATCTATTGGTAACACATCCTCGTTTGAAAGCCAAACAAACAATGTGGGAATCTGTGAAGTGACAAATGGAACACCCGCGGTTTTTCTCGACCGTGATGGCATTATCAATCGCGCAATAGTACGTGACGGTAAGCCGTACCCGCCTTCGCGATTAGATGAATTGGAAATCCTACCCGGCGCTGTCACTTCATTATCACGGTTGGCAGATTTCGGTTATGTTTTGATTGGCGTTACTAATCAACCAGATGTAGCCCGAGGCACACAATCCAGTGAAATGGTAGAGTCTTTCAATGCTTTGATTCAATCCAGATTGCCCATACGTGAAATATTTGTATGCTATCATGATAATATAGATAATTGTGAGTGCCGAAAACCCAAGCCGGGATTGATATTAAAAGCCGCAGATAAATACCGATTGGATCTTTCGAAGAGTTGGATGGTCGGGGATCGCTGGAAGGATATTGCCGCGGGGCAGGCTGTTGGGCTGAAAACGATTTTTGTTAATTATCACTATACCGAAGATTATACAGGGCCCCTGCTGATTTCACAGTAGAAGATACTATGTATTTAGCTGATACTATTTTGAAAGGACAACAAGAATGAAAACAATTGAGCAATTGAAGGTTAAAATCTTTGCCGATGGCGCTGACCTGGATGGGATTTTAGAGCTTTACCGAAATCCATATATCACCGGCTTCACCACTAATCCAACGCTCATGCGCAAAAGTGGTATTTCTGATTACGAGAAGTTTGCTCGCCAAGTATTGGAGCACATCACTGATCGTCCAATTTCCTTTGAAGTGTTTTCTGACGAATTTGACGAAATGGAACACCAGGCACGGAAGATTGCCGCCTGGGGCAAGAACGTATATGTCAAAATTCCTGTGACAAATACCAGGCGTGAATCGTCTGCCGAGTTGGTGCGTCGATTGGCAGGAGAGGGGGTGCAGTTGAACGTGACAGCATTAATGACACTGGAGCAGGTGAGTTCCGTGTCATTGGCGTTGGAAAATCATGCCCCTTCTTATATTTCAGTTTTTGCTGGGCGGATTGCTGATACTGGACATGATCCCATGCCGCTCATGAGGAAAGCTGTAGAAATTATGTCACCATACAAAACGCAAGAATTGATTTGGGCAAGTCCACGTGAGTTACTGAATATATTTCATGCTGATGAGGTTGGTTGTCATGTCATTACGGTCACACACGATATTCTCAAAAAACTTTCTCTTGTGGGAAAAGATTTGGACGAGTATTCACTGGACACGGTAAAGATGTTTTATGATGACGCTCAAAAGGCCGGATACCAGATATAGACTTGGTGAGTTGTACTTGATGAAATCGCCAAGTATCCAGCCCCTTCAAGTACAAATTCATGAAAAACAATAAACCGTTTTTAGTTTCTATAATCATTGCAACGTGGAATAGTGGCAATGTTCTTCCCCAATGTCTAAAAAGCCTGACACAGCAGACATACAAAGATTTTGAAATTGTTTTTGTTGATAACGGTTCGACGGACGGTTCATTGGATGAAATAGAATTTCGCTGGCAAAATCTGGACTTTACGTATGGTCTGTCTTGGGCAAAAATCAAGGCTTCGCCGTTGCCAATAACATCGGTGCCCGCCTCGCTCGTGGAAAATGGCTGGTTCTCCTCAATGCCGATGCCTTCCCCGAACCTGACTGGCTGGAAAAACTTATTCAGGCTGCAGAAGATCATCCCGAATTCTCTTGTTTCTCATCTCGTCAAATTCAGGCAAAAACCCGAATTGCTCCTGGATGGTGCTGGTGATGCATATCACGTTAGTGGAATGGCATGGAAGCGTTGGCTCGGATATCCCGCCGATCAATATGGTTTGAACAACTTAGAAGTATTCAGTCCATGTGGCGGCGGCGGCAATTTATTCACGTCAGGCATTTTTGGAGGTAGGCGGCTTTGATGAAGATTTCTTCAGCTATCTAGAAGATGTTGATTTGGGTTTTCGTCTGCGATTAAGAGGATATCGTTGCTTATATGTGCCACAGGCTATAGTCCATCATGTCGGGTCTGCAACCTTGGGCGTAGCGAAGCGATTTCGCCTTCTACCATTCTCACCGAAATTTCATCTGGTCCTTTGTTAAAACATGCCACAACCTGTTATGGCGATATATGCTTGCACATATCGTATGCCAATGCTATTTATGTTTAAATTACACTGTTACGTGGTCGTGGGAAAGTACTTGTGGCAAGCAAAGATGGGATGCGATAACGGGGTTATCAAAGGCATTACAGAAACGTCGAGAAATTCAAAGGAAAATACGGATAACAACATCGATCTGCAAACGTGATGGAGCATGGCTGGCTCCAACCTTATCTATTGGGATATCATCTACGCCGCGTTTTGGCTGCCGCATCTAAAAACGAGTAGCTGATGCGCATACTCGCCCTCACCCGTTATGAACGGCTCGGCTCCAGTAGCCGGGTACGTTTTTATCAGTACTTTCCCTATCTAAAATCGCATGGTGTAGAAATCATCAATGCACCATTTTTTGGGGACGATTATGTAAGGGATTTGTACGCCGGACGCAGAAAATCAATAAGGATTGTATTACAGGCATATATCAAGCGGTTGACCACTTTAATGCAAAAAAAGTCCTTTGATTTATTATGGGTGGAAAAAGAACTGCTACCCTGGTTTCCAAGTGGAATAGAGACACTATTCAAGCCAAGTCGGATTCCCTATGTAGTGGATTACGATGATGCAGTCTTTCATCGTTATGACATGCACTCGTTTACCCCAGTTCGTTGGTTATTGGGAAAAAAAATTGATCATGTTATGCAACGTGCAAAGCTGGTTATCGCTGGAAACGAATACATAGCTGAAAGAGCCAGAAAAGCCGGATCGCTCAGCGTGGAGTATTTGCCGAGTGTTGTGGATGTTAGCCAATATATGTTCGACCCCAGAGAGGCAGACTCCATTTTCAAAATAGGATGGATCGGTTCGCCGGTCACTGCCCCATATCTGGACATGATCCGTGAAGTAGCTAATATACTAAACCGAGAGTCTGCATACGTCTGGTTCTAGTTGGAACTGGAAATTCGCAATCGTTTCCAGATATTCCAACAGAAATACTTCCGTGGAGTGAGGATGCTGAACTCACCATAAGTCAGAAATTTGACGTGGGGATAATGCCCTTAGTCGATGGTCCATTTGAACGCGGTAAGTGCGGATACAAATTGGTGCAATACATGGCTGGAGGAATTCCAGTAGTAGCATCCCCTGTGGGCGTGAATCGACAGATCGTTGAGCCTGGCATAAATGGTTTTCTTGCAAGTTCAACGGATGAATGGCTTGCTGCATTACGTACTTTAAGAGACGATCATCAAGAACGAAACAAAATGGGACAGGCTGGTCGACAAAAAGCAGAGAAACTGTATAATCTCAAGGTGACAGCGCCTAAATTATTAGATTTGCTTACAAGCGCCGCCACAAAATAATGAAACAGCATGCCTAAAATCATCCTCTTTGCCAACACAGATTGGTACATCTACAATTTCCGGCTTGCTCTCGCAAAAGAATTGCGCTCACACGGATACGAAGTAGTCATACTTTCCCCACCTGGAGACTTTCATAAAAGCATGCAAGCAGACGGCTTCCAATGGATTCCTTTTCCACTTTCCCGGCAGGGAACCAACCCACTGAGTGAATTATGGACACTCTGGCGGCTGATTCGCGTATACCATCAGAGTAAAACCCGTTATCGTCCATCACTTCACCATCAAACCAGTCATTTATGGTTCCATTGCCGCTCATATTCTAGGCATTAAAGGAATCATCAATTCGATCACAGGATTGGGACATTTATTTATAGACCCGAAACTCATCACTCGCATATTGCGTAGTCTTGCAAAAATATTCTATCGGGCAAGCCTGAAAAAAACACAAGTGATTTTCGAAAATCCCGAAGATCAAAACACCTTCATTCAAAATCGCCTTCTTCAACCCAAACAAACCCACCTCATTCTTGGAACGGGTGTGGACGTGGAAAAATTTCAACCCACGGCGAAAACGAACAAACCTCCTCTCGTTCTCTTCTCAAGCCGACTACTCATCACAAAAGGTCTTCTTGAATTTGTGGAAGCCGCGCAACAATTGAAACAAAAGGGATTAGAAGCCCGCTTCGCCATCGCAGGGACGCCTGATCCTGGCAATCCGGCCTCAGTTTCCAATGAACAGATTGACAGATGGCAACGATCCGATTCTGTCGAGATATGGGGCTGGCAGGACGATATGCCGTCCGTATTGGCAAAAGCCGATATTTTCTGCCTTCCATCCTATCGTGAAGGAGTCCCCAATGCCCTCCTTGAAGCCTGCGCCTGCGGTCATACCCATCGTTACCACCAATGTACCCGGATGTCGGGATGTGGTTACCCATGAACTTAATGGCTTGCTTGTGCCTCCCCGCGACTCTCAAGCATTGGCAAATGCCATTGAGAAGCTCCTAAACGATACATCCCTGCGTGATACAATGGGCAGCGCAGGACGGAAAATTGCCATGGAAAAATTCAGTTTGGACAAAATCATCGAACAAACTTTGGCAATCTATTACCAGGCACTTCCCACACTTCAACAAGCTGCAAACGAGCACAATCGATAATGAACAAACCCTGGAGTAACGTATGATTTTGCAATACTTTATTCCGCTTTTTGCGGCAACTGTCAGCGTTCTGCTCCTGACCCCTATTGGCATAAAGACTGCTCTTCATTCAAAACTAATCGACATCCCCAATAGCGCACCGCATAAAATCCATAAGACGCCTGTGCCCAAGGCTGGCGGCATCGCAATTGTATTCACCATATTCCTAATCACTCTCACAAGCGGACGTTTTTTTACATCAGATATTCGCTCCATCCTGCTGGCATCCATACCTGTTTTTCTATTTGGAATATTGGATGATGCCAAAGGGTTATCTGCACCCTGGAAACTACTTGGACAATTGACTGGCGCCATTCTCCTGATCTGGCAGGGTATCTACATCAAGATGTTTGCATCATCCGTTCTTGACATCAGCCTGACCTTGTTCTGGCTGGTAGGGATCACAAACGCCTTCAATCTAGTTGATAGTATGGACGGGCTTGCCGTTGGACTTACCGCTAATGCCGGAGCTTTTTTTCTACTAGTCACTGTAGACGCAAATCAACCTGATCTAACCTACTTAAGTGCTGTGATCCTTGGAAGTTGCATTGGGATGTTCTACTTTTAATTCCACACCTGCCAAAACTTTTTTGGGAGATTCAGGCTCACAATATTTGGGGTTCGTTTTGGCGGCGCTGGCTCTTGCCTACACACCGCCTGGTCTGCCTCAACCATCATCATGGTTTGTCCCAATACTTCTTCTAAGCGTACCTATTTTTGACACCTCATTTGTTGTGCTTTCACGGATACACCGAGGATTGCCCATCTATAAAGCGGGACAGGATCATATCTACCATCGGCTGATCGGACTGGGGATGTCGCCCAACCAGGCAGTAACTACCATGCACGTATCTGCATTTATTACCAGTTGTGTGGCCTTTATTGCCCTGCCGCTCCCACCTTTATGGGCAAATGCTATTTTCCTTTCTACTATGCTTTGTGGTTTTTATATGTTGTTACTATTGGAAGCGAAACAAAGCAAACAATAATTTATTTTCCTGTAAAACCATTTAAAGTGGAGTAAAGACTATTTCCATGCAAAGCAACGCAAGGCTCGAAAAAGATACTGGTCGCATATTTTTCATTCGTATCACTCAGTTCACTGATTGTGCTGGGTGAAATATTTTCATCTCCATCCGAGCCGGGCAATACGATACTTTTTGGACTTTCAATCCCGCGACTTATATTGGCAACAGGGTTATTCATCATATTCATTGGAGCGCTCTTCCTTACAGGTAAATCGTGGAGGGATCAGGTTTGGGCAGACACACTTCTTGATCGATGGTTTGGTGAAAATCGCTTCGGCAAAAGATTATTTTGGTTAACCGGTATCAGTTTTGGGCTGAGCTGGATCGGATGTTTTTTTCCAGATTACCGCCTCGGGGCATTACTTAGCTACTGGATCCGAATCCGCCCCGTGATGGTATTCATCCTATTGACAAGTATTGCTACATTGGTAGTGTTTTTTACAAGGCGAAGTAAACTGACAATACAGGACCTGAAAAAATCGAGGACGTTTCACCTAAGCCTTGTATTGTTTTTTATCAGTATGCTTGTTTTGAGTGGAATGCTTTTCAGCCGCTTCGGTGTTCATTCTTCGGATGATTATTGGTATGGAGCCGGGATTCCCATATTAGTGCCGCAACTCATAGCGGGGATACTGGGCGGACTGGTCTTTATGCAGTTCGAAAGAAAATGGATTTCGAAGCGTTCCGATTTTGTTATTTTCATTTTGATCTACGCGCTGACGGCGATCTTTTGGGCTCGTGAGCCTTTACAGAGAAGCTTTTTATTTACAGACCCCTACCCACCTAATAATGCTTTATATCCATTTGCCGATGCCGCGACGTTCGATATAGCGAGTCAATTTCCTCTGATCGGGGAGAAGAATTTTTATTTTTAATAGGCACTTTTTCGAGCGTTCGTTTTATCTGAGCTTTTTGGTTTATTTGCATACATTTTTTGGGCAAAACTACGAAACTTTGATGGCGGCTCAGGCAGGGATTTTTGCGGTGCTTCCTGCGCTTATTTATCTAATCGGCAGATCATTGAATATGCGATCTGTAGGTTTTGCGTCTGCCATCATCGCCAGCTTAAGAGGAATCAATTCGATTGCCGCCAGCAACCTGATCGATATGGCAAACCCCAAGATGATCCTGACGGATTTTCCTGCGGCGATTGGAGTTGTTCTTGTCGTTTTGTTAACTTGCGAATGGCTAAAAGCGCCAAGACAAAAATGGAATTATGCCTTATGGATCGGCGGCGCGATTGGTCTCACCATGATGTTGAGAACAAACGCATTGATACTCCTGGCGTTTATTCCTCTTTATGCCGTTTTTAGGTTTTATCCAGAATGGAAGCAATGGTTATTCCATGTCTCTTTAATAGGTATTGCCGTCATTGCGATCACTTTGCCCTGGGAGTTGAGGAACAAATCTCTTGGCGGACAAATGTATGGGTCCGATTCTTGCCAAATTCCAGTCTTGTCATTAATCAAAGATATACTCCTCCTTCTAATCCCGACACTTCTCTTCCTCAAAGATTTTCGACCATTGCATTGAAAAGTACACAGACTCTGCTTACTCTTTCTCAAAGGATTAATCCCGCACAGGATAGCAAGCCTTGCGACACTATCATATGCTTCACGTCTAGTCATTTCCTGCACAATATTCTGACATCCGCTCTTATCTTTCCCACATCCCCTATGCTGGATAATCTTCGTCACACAGTCAAGGAAAACAATCCACCCTATTGGCGGCAGGATTGGGATGGTTCGTTTACTACTTTACCCCTCGTACTTTTTTGTGCCAATATTTTTCTCATCACATTGGGAATTAGTATTGCCTGGAAAAAACATCGTTTTCGCGGTTTGGCTCCGCTTGCCATTTTTTGTTTTTATGGTCTATCCAATGCCTTTGCGCGTACTTCAGGCGGAAGATATATCGTTCCAATCGATTGGATCATTACCCTATATTTTCTATTGGGCGTTTTTGGAATTATCGCAAGCTTTGGAAATACCCTGGGCGCAAAATGGAATTTGTTTTCGGATTCTTTTGAACAAGAACCATCTGAAAACAAACCTCATCAAAAATTTTGGGTGAAGATCGTTGTCATTCTTGTGATCCTGTTTGGATTAGGAACGCTCGTTCCTCTCTCGGAAAACCTGCATCCAAAAGCATACGAGACGGTTGATCCTGCAAAAATACTTACCGAGCACGAACCAGCTATCACAAAAGCTGGAATGGATATACGTTCCATTGAATCCTTCCTCAAAAACCAGGATGCAAGGCTTCTTATCGGACGAGCACTATATCCACGATATTATGAGGAAAATAAAGGGGAAATTCATTTCTATCCGATGATTGCGATGCCGTTTCCACGCACAACATTTATCCTGATAGGAGCTTTCGGCGAACAGGGCGTCATCCTACCGGGCGGTATTCCTCAATACTTTCCACATGACAGTGAGGTCATCGCTATTGGATGTAAAAATGAAAATTATCTGGATGCCCTTGTCGTTATTGTCCTGGGCGACCATGACCAGTTATATACACGTTCTCCTGCATCTGACTTGCAGTGTCCATTGAAACAACCTGTTTGCAGTAAGGGCACTTGCAAATAAAGCAGAATCATCTTCCCTTCCCAGCTTGCAACGACTTCGAACAATCTTAGCATTATTTCAAGGTTGTCGCGACTTCCAGCAAGAATAACATCCCTAAGTCTCCCATGCCCACCCTTTGTGTAACATGTTTATCCTTTAAGCGCACCCGCCATCAATCCGCGCAGGAAGAAGCGTCCTAAAAAGATGTACACCAGCAATGTTGGCAGAGCCGCCAACAAGGTGGCCGCCATCAACACATTCCATTGCACAAGTTGACTGCCAGCGAGATTATTCAATGCCACTGTCACAGGCCAATGTGACTGATTGGTAAGAATGACTGCAAACAGGAATTCATTCCAAGCCTGGGTAAACTGCCAGATAATAACCACTGCAAAACTTGGCGCGGAAAGCGGGAACATAATGTAACGATATATACCCATCAAACTCGCGCCATCAATACGACTAGCCTCGAGAATCTCGGTCCCAATCCCCGCATAATAGTTTCGGAAAATCAGAGTCGTGATGGGAATGCCGTAGATAATATGTACCAATACCAAACCCGGAAGATCTCCATACAATTTTATATATTGCATAAACTTTACCAACGGGATCAAAATGCTTTGATAGGGAATAAACATCCCGAACAGGATAAAGGAAAAAACCAGGTTTGAGCCGCGGAATTTCCATTTGGATAGTAGATAACCGTTGAAAGAACCAAGCAATGCCGAAAGCAACGCCTCTGGAATAACCATCATCAAGCTATTCTTTATATTGGGAGCCAGCTGTTTATAGCCCGCGATAAAGTTGTCAATGTGCAAGCCGCCGATGGGTAAAGCCCACATTGTTTTCAGATCAACTTGATTAAGCGGTTTCAAACCGGTCAACACCAGCAGGTAAACCGGCAACAGGTATACCAGCGCAAGTGCGATCAAAATAAAATAGAAAAGAAATTTAAGCGCAGTCCGGCGGTTCATAGTTCAGTCTCCGTGCGCATATTTTGGATCAGGTAGGGAACGACCAGCACCGCTACACTGATAAGCATTAGAATACCGATCGCCGCGCCTTGAGCATAGTTGGTACCATCAAAAGTTGTCGTCCACATGTAAATGCCCGGGACATCCAGACGAAGATCTTTATGACCAAGCGCCACAATCAGATCAAAGATCTTGAGTGACATGTGCCCCAGGATGATCACTGCGCTGAGCGTGACAGGCTGAAGCATCGGCAGGATAATATAACGATAGATCTGGAATTCAGATGCCCCATCAACTCGAGCCGCTTCGCGGATATCTTCTGAGATGCTACGTATGCCGCCCAGATAGAGTGCCATTGTGAAACCAGATAGTTGCCAAACAGCAGGAATTACTGTATATGCCATTCCCCATGGCATGGGTGTAGAATGCCATAGACTGATAAAAGAATTGAGCCCAAGTGACTGAAAGATCAAGTTGATGCCTGTGATCCGATTGCCAGTAGCTGGATTCATCAGCCAGCCCCAGACTACGCCTGAAGCAATAAATGAAATCGACATCGGAAACAGAAAAATACTACGGAAGAGAGCTTCACCTTTGAGCTTTCTGATCCAGCAGAATAGCTAACCCAAGTCCGAATTACCAGGCAACCTGCAATAAAACAAGACTGTAAACAATCCGTATTACGGACATCGATCAAGAAGCGCGCATCATGGAAGAGGTAAGTATATTGGCTTAAACCAGCCCATGTATAATCCGGTAATAAGCCTTTCCATTTGCTAAGTGAAACACGGATGGACCAGGCGATAAAACCGTAAACAAAAATCGACACTGCAACAATCGAGGGAGTGAGCATCGCAATGGAGAGGAGCGTTTCGTTCTCAAACATTGCCACAATAACCAACACACCAACATAAAAAATCAACCCACTGGCCAAGATGGCTATTGAGGTAAAGTTCGATCTCCGCAATAACAAGTTGTGTGCCGGAAAGGAAATACTATGGCAATGGTGCTGAAAAGCATCAGCAGAATTGCCAGAATAAGCCTTGAAGAGTTAAGCTTGAATCTTCGCAACATTGGCTACCTCGCTTTCAACCGGGGGCTTGTTTATGTCCAACCAAATCAATCATAGCAACCCAGATTGTAACTGCCCTGTTTAATAATATGAAGTTCTGAATGAAAATAATTCCTGCGACAATAAAAACTGTATGTTCAAAATGGGCGGCTTCTTGAGCCGCCCATTCTCTATTAACTATTGTTTGCTCCCCACTTGTTACTACTTGCAAGCACCGTCGGATTTGCAGGCGTCAACTAGCGCTGCCTGGAAGTCAGACACCTTGGTCGGATCTGCCACGAATACGCCTAAAGCTGTGGCGACTTTGCTATTCCATGATGGATTACCGACAACCTCATGCGTCAAGCTACCAACAACCTTGTTGCTAGCCCAATCTTTCGCCGCGTTTTGTGAATACTCGCTGAATAGACTCTGATCGCAATCGGTGCGGGCACAGATCGAACCCTTGAGCGGGTTAAAGGCCTCTTGACCTTCCTTTGATGCCGCAACTGTCAACCAGTCCATGGTTCCCTGAGGATTTTTATTACCAACCGGCATGACGAAACTGTCGGCCAGGAACACGAACACACCATTTGTTCCAGGAGGCGGAGCCCAGTCGAAATCGGTGTGCGGTGTTAGAGCGAGTCCATTGGGGGCGGGATTGGCAAAGTAGCCATATGCCCAGTCACCCATGATATTGAAGGCCGCATCGCCATTGGTCATGAGTTGAGCGGCAGGCTGCCAGTCAGACAGGGTCGCAGCATCGCTGTTTGTATAGGACAGTGCCTTGGCATAGTTGTCCAACGCCTTCGTAACATCAGCGCTGGCCCAATCTGTTGAACCGGTCCACAGCCCAGCCCAGCCATCCGCGCCGAGCGTGCCGATCATAACGTTCTCGAACAGGTGCTCAGCAGTCCAGGCAGGTCCAAGAGCCAGACAGGTCTTGCCAGCGGCTACGATCTTGTCGCAAGCCGCAAAGAAATCGTCATAGTTTGCGAATCCGCCAGCGGGCATCGTTACCCCTGCCGCCTGTAACACCGACGGGTTGTACCACATGACGTTCGAGCGGTGAATGTTCACCGGTACGCTATATGGATGTCCATCCTGTGAAATCAGGGGGAGCAGAGCGGCTGGCAGTGCATCACCAAAGCCACTTGATTGGAAGAAATCATCCAGCGGTTGAATTTGTTTTGCATCCACATAGGCGAAGGTCGCTTCGCCAGCGTGTGCTTGCCAGGAATCAGGTGGGTCTCCAGCAGAGAGGCGGGTTGCCAGAACAGCCTTCGCGTTCGTACCAGCACCGCCAGCAACAGATGCATTGACAAACGTGTCATTTGGATATTTCGCATCGAAAATCTTGATCATCGCGGCCAAGCCATCGGCTTCACCAGGACCAACCCACCATGAGAATACTTCTACCTGATCCACCGAGGAGCTTCCGTCCCTGCAGGTGCCTGAGTTGCAGCGCCGCCGCAGGCAGAAAGCACAAACGAAGCATGATGACAAGCACGGCCATCATGCTATACCAATTCTTTTTAGACATTTTATTCTACTCCTTTTCATTGAATTCAAATTGTCTTTTACTTTACGGCATTATAGTTTTCGAAAAACCACCTCCTTTCAACGCGAACTATAAAAAAAAACGGAGCACCTCTCATTCGTCGGAAGATGAGAATACTCCGTTATGGCCGAAAATCATCAATATGTGCCTGACAATCAAACAATTTCATAATGTATTATCATTCCAATATTCTGATACCAACAAGGGAAATTGTACATATGTTCTTGGCAAAACTATTATATAACCAAAACAAAACGTGTCAATGAGACATTGACTAAAATTAATTTTAAATTTATGTAACAACAATACTCAATTTTTGATCTATTACATAAACTATCACCAACATAGCCTTATTCAAAGATAGGATTTGTCATGAAGCAAACAAAAAAATTAAATCATTGACATTTGTTCCAGTTGGACCGGTTCTTACCAAATCGCCCAACCCTTCAAAAAAAGAATACGCATCATTTCTGGACAAATAGTCTGCCGCGAACAACCCAAGCAACTCCGCCCTTCGAGCGGATTCACCGGTCACCACCGCACCTGCCGCATCTGTAGGACCGTCTTCGCCATCAGTCGCCAGAGAGATCAGCATCACATTTTCCAAGTCCTTTAATTCATTCACTGCGGCAAGCGCCAGTTCTTGATTTCTCCCGCCTTTGCCATTTCCTTTTATAGTAACTGTCGTTTCTCCGCCAGCGATCAAACAAAACGGACGTGGTCTCTTCGATATTTCATCTGCTCAATTTCTCCGCAAGCATCACACCCACTTCACTCGCTTCGCCCTGCAATTCATTCGTCAATATTTCAGCATGGGAAGCCTTCCATTTTTGCCTGTTCCAATGCGGCATTTGCGGCGAGTTTGTTATCACCAACAATTAAATTATTTTCAACAGCTCTTGTGCCCCAGTTAGGGTATGCTAGTTGGCAAAACGGGAGCAGTGCCTGACTGCAAAAAACCATGAATTGAATTTGGTACTTGATCCTCAATTCCATATTTCTTCAAAACAGCAATTGCATCTTCTTTCGTTGTTGGGTCTGATAGGTCGGGCCTGAGGCAATCGCTTCAAGCGGATTACCGATCACATCGGAAAAATCAAGCTGATCACTTTTGCCTTTGTCGCACGTGCCAGCCCTCCGCCTTTGACACGATCCAGTTGACGGCGCAGGATGTTGATCTCGTCGATGCGCGCGCCTGATGATAGCAACAGAGATGTAAGCGTTTGCATATCTTCAAGCGATATACCTTCATATGGTGCAGTCACCAATGCCGAGCCGCCGCCGGAGATCAAACACACCAAAGTGTCGTCTTCGTTCAAGGAAGAGACGAATTCCAATGCGCGTTCACCAGCGCGGAGCGAATCGAGAGTTCGGGACTCGGGTGCCCGCCCAATAGAACAGGAAACAGGTTCGGGGTCATGCTGAGCGGAGGACGATAGTCCGAAGATGAAGCGGATGAAGCGTGTTTGCTGATGGCGAGTGCGCTTGAGAGTGGGAATTACATCCGCAAGAGCTGTCAGCATTGGAATGGAGGCTTTCCCGATCCCCAACCCATGCACATTGCCTTCATAGTTGGGAGATGTAGTCGCACAGCCTCAGCCGGGTCAACGGCTTTGAGCGCCGATGATAAAATTTGTAATACACGCAGATCAGTCGAGACTATGATGTTGCGAAACGATTTGCATTCATTTTTGTTATCATATCAGAAGATGTTTATGGAGAGCGTATGTCCAAGCCAAGAGTATTTGTAACGAGGATCATCCCCGATAAGGGACTTGATCTGGTAAAGGAATTTTGTGAAGTTGACCTGTGGATGGATCGATCTGCCACCCAGCCGCGATGAGTTGTTGAAGCATGTAAAGGATGTGGATGGCTTGTTATGTTTGTTGACCGAGAACATCGACAGCGAAGTGATGGATGCCGCAGGCCCAGCAATTGAAAGTGATCAGTAACTATGCAGTCGGTTTCGACAACATCGACATATCACGCCGCCACTGACGCGTAAGATTCCCGTTGGCAACACACCCGATGTGCTCACTGATGCAACCGCCGATTTTTCATTTGCACTAATGATGAACGCGGGCGGCGAATCTTGAGGGCGACCGATATGTGCGCGCATGGCGAGTGGAAGACATGGGGGCCCATGCTTTTACTTGGCAATGAAATGAGCGGTTCCACGCTCGGGCTGGTGGGCTTTGGACGCATCGGCAAGGCGATGGCGCGCCGCGCGGTCGGGTTTGAAATGAATGTGATCTATTATGACCCAAACGAGCTGCGGCATGACCACGATGTAAAAGCCTCATCAGTGGATTTTGAAACACTACTCGAAGAATCGGACTTCATCTCGCTTCATACCCCGCTGACGTCTGATACGCACCATTTGATCGACGCGGCGGCCCTGGCAGAATGAAACCCAATGCGGTACTGGTGAATACATCGCGCGGCCCGGTCATTGACATGGATGCGCTATATGAAGCATTGAAAGCGAAGCAAATCTTCGGCGCGGGTTTGGATGTGACCGAGCCCGAGCCGCTTCCAATAGACCACCCTTTATTTTCGCTGGATAACCTTATCATCATGCCGCATATTGCCAGCGCAAGCAGATCGGCTCGTGACAAGATGGCATGGCTGGCGGCAAAGAATTTGATGGCAGGATTGGAAGGCAAACACCTGCCGAATTGTGTGAATCCACAGGTGTATAAGTAATACACGAACTCAATGGATATTAAGCAGAGAAGGCTCGCTATGAACGCGAGCCTTCTCTTTATTTACTTTTTCTTCTTGCAGGGTTACGGAATTCGAATCTTAATCTCGCAACTCGAAGACGTATCATATCCAACGCCTCCATTGCAGACATCTCTACCGCCTCCACCGTTAAGAGAGTCGTTTCCCCGATCCCCGCGAAGGAGATCGTTTCCATCACTGCCAGACAAGGTATCGTTACCCAACCCGCCATCAACGACATCTCTGCCTGCGCCACCATCGATGGTGTCATTTCCAAATTCACCGAGGACCGTGTCGTTCCCGTCTCCGGCTTGGATAGTGTCATTCCCAAGACCGCCAAAGACCGCGTCATTGCCACCAAGCGCACAGACAACATCATCGCCACTAAGGGCAAAGATCGCGTCACGACCATCGGTTCCAACAATCACATCGGCACCTTGCGTACCAATGAGGCTGCCGTGATATTGTCTTCCATCGAGCAAGCCGCCAACGATGATGCCGTTCTCATCAACATAGACTGTTGCATCCTGTCCATTACATTGTGGAAGCGGAGGCGTCGGAGGAGTTAAGCTGAAACCAGCAACGACCGGGTCATGATCACTCGTACCGCGCGCCACATCGCCTGGATAGTCAGCCGGGAAATCGCTATTGATATGTGCAATGCGAATTTGATTGAGATCCGCCAGCATTGGCTGATTAACAAACATCTGATCCAGTGTCTGGGCCTGTCCCTGATAGACGTAGCTATATGCAGCTTCCGGCGCCTGAGCGAGCAGAACTTCCCACAGATTTGTCAACCCTAAACTCGGATCATACAGCGAGCCAAGTTGATCGCTCGAAGATGGCTGACCAATGGGTGCGAATGGATCGTCAGGGCGCGGGTAAATATTCAGGTCACCGCCAACGATAATGCGTGCGTTCGGATTTGCTGTTTGCAAGAAAGACACGATGGCCGCGTTGTACTTGGCTTGCTCAGTGCGGTGCGCAACACAGCCATCAGGTCCGCTCTTGAAGTGGTTGTTAATAACATAGACGTCGTGATAACTGTCTAGACCGACGCTCGTACTGAAGATACGAAAAAGTCCGATATCAGGAGCACGCGGAAAAACCCAGGTTGTCTCGCAGGCAGCTATTCCGGTTGGCAGTTCAGCATTCAAAGTCTTCGGATTCGAGACATCACTATCCAATGGTACAGCCGTGTATCCAGCGATTGCCGGGCTACTACCCAAAATGGGATCACCTACAGGGGATAGAAGTTGAACACGGTCAGTGCGATACATGAAAGCAGGGGCGATGCCGCGCAAGTCCGAACTATCACGGTCAAAAGCAGCATCATAAGCAGGACCACCGTTGACAGCAATCTTAAGTGCCAATTCCTGCAAAACATCTGGTTTGCCATCAGCATTGTCGGTTGTGCCACATGTGAGTGCGCCGCTTGTTACCGTGCAAATATCCTGGTTCTCAACCTCCTGTACCATAAGGATATCTGGTCCATGAAGGTCATTGATAATTTGCAAAGCAATGTCATTCAGGCGAGCCTGATAAACAGCATCGCTAGCTGGGACATAATCAAAGGATGGGGTAATAGGAGAAATAAACGGAGTACCCTCGTTAGAACAACCCGTGTCACTCGCGAAATCACACCCAGAGAATGGATTGTCGCGATAATCGTACAAGTTCTCAAGGTTGTAATCGACGATGCTATATTTAAAGTTGCGATCAAAAGCCTGTGGCGGATTATTGTTCGTAGGATTAGGACCTTCGCTCAACTCGGGCTGCGAAGTAATCTCAATTCGGTACTTGCCGAACGTGTAGTTGAGTCCGCCAACTGGTGCATTGGTCACAGTATCGAAAGTGCGCGCTGGCGCGATCAATGCCTGGCCATCATTCTCTGTAGCCTTGATTCCCAAACTACCCAACAGGATACGGTAGCCATTACCATCCCAGTCGTTTGCATCGTAATTATCATCCAGCAGATGGGCATCCCGGAAAGCACGGCGCGTGTAAGGATCGAGGCGTTGTGCAATCGTACTGTCTGGACTCGCCACCCAGAATTCGGCGTCTGCCGGGCTAAAAACGTTGCGACCGCCAAGGACAATGCTGTCTTGCGGCACTTGGACACGCATTCCCTGGAGCCGTTCCCAGTAACGATTCGCATCTGCCAAGCTGACGGGTGGGTTGGCTACAACTGGAGGCAGTTCAGCATCCAGGTCTACGCCACTGCGCACAACTGGCTTGACAAGGGTCGCGTTAGACAGCTCAGTCATGTTGTAGTATTCACTTATAGTCCCCGAGATGACCACCTCATCTCCGACAACAGGTACGTAGCCTCCAACCAAGTCAGTGTGAGTACCCATGTACACGAAGAGACCATCAGAGGTGTTCGGGTCACCATCCGCTGTTGCGGCTGTGTTCTGGATAAAAAAGCCATTGTAGGTGCCCCCAAAACTTGTCGCCTGCAGCGTCTTTTCGTAAATCACGCCCTCAATCAGTACGGTTTGACCCACATACGGCGACACGTGAGTAGTTCCACTATCAGCATCACCAACTGGACCATTAACCGTACCGATAGGAAGACTTGTTAGAAGGGTAACAGTGATTGTGGTGGTACCGCTACGGCTCTGTGCATCAGAGAAAGTGCATAAGAGATTTTGCGTACCAGCCACTGTGTCAGTTGTAGCAAATGAATAAGTATTATCACCTGTAACTTGGTCACCGTTCGTGCCATCATCATACAAAACCTGGGCGGCAGACCCTCCAATCGAGCTCAAATCACATGAAACAGTGATTCCAGTACTGACAGGATCCGCGCCGGGAGTTATAGCCATAGTCAAGAGAGTTGTTTCTCCCGAAAGTACATTGGCAGGAGTAGCTAAGCCAACAGCGGCAAAGGGGAAAATACTGTCGCGTGGATTCGGCGTACCAATATCGAAATCCGCGTTGTTGTTATCGGTATCCTGCGCACCATCTGATTTGCGCAGGGCAGCAGTGGTGTTGCTCAGTGGAGGTGTGGGTGATGTTTCAGAGCAATTGGCACTGCCATAGCCAACGATATCACTTATGTTGGTGTCGATGGGACAGGCACCGCTGAGCGCAGTCGAGTTTTTAACCAATGCCACCTTACCGTTGGCACCACTCATTGCAATAGCACCAATCGCATCAGGCGTGGGCAGATTGAGAGTTCCACCTGATCCAGCTGCCTCTTGCACTAAATAGTATTTTCCTGGAGCAATTGAACCGGATAGAGTAGTAACTTGCCAGGAGCTGCCAGAAGACGAGGCATACTGAACTGACCAGCCGGTAACATCAACCGCGCTCACACCAAGGTTGTACAACTCAACGAAGTCATTTTTCAACGTAGCACCCGAATTGCCACCGCCGCCATAAACCTGGCTGATGACGATCGAAGATACTGCAACACTACCGCTGGCTGTATCAAAGTTAAAAGCATAATCCGCCGCCATGTTGTCGGGAGTGCCATCCTGATCCGTCACTTGCGCGGCGAGGACAGTAACTGTACAAGATTCGCTGTTTGCAAAGTCAGCCTCAGGATCAAGCGTAAAGGTCGTAGGACCTCCACTTACAACCACAGTATGTGCACCACTGGTTGTACAAGTGATATCAAATGAACTGGCGCTTGCATTGACAGCCTCACTGAAAGCAACGTCAATATTCGCGTCGATTGCAACATTCGTTGCACCGCTTGCCGGGGTTGTGCTTGAAACAGAGGGAGCTACATCTCCGCCACCGCCACATGGATTTAAAGGAGACGCACTATTGCGTGGAGCAACTGCCTCCGCCACAAAGTCTGCAGCATTGTCGTCTGTATCTGTACAGCCATTCGCTGCACGAGAATCTGACGTTGTATTGCTCAACACAGGAGCTGGGGCACTACCCTCATAGAAATCAGCTGCACCGTAACCAACTACATCTACAATACTGGCGTCAGCGGGCGTGGCACCGCTTAATGCTGTCGATGCGTTTGTTACTACTACCTTACCTTTTGTGCCGCTCATGGCAATTGAGCCCGATGCGTCTGGTGTGGGCAAGGATGTGGTTCCACCTGAGCCTGCCGCCTCTTGCACTAAATAATATTGCCCGGGCTGCACTGTACCAGACAGTGCAGTAGTCTGCCACGTTGAGCCAGTCGAAGAAGCATATTGCACCGACCAGCCCGTGATATCAACAGCCGAAGTGCCTCTATTGAACAATTCGATAAAATCATTGGTGTATGTTGCGCCACTATTTCCCCCGCCTCCATAAACTTGACTGATCACAATATCGGGCGATATCGCCTGTGCGATCTGAGTTGGAAATGCTGACAATATTAACATCAGAACCAATCCAACTGAAAATACTTTATTCAATCGTTTATTCATGCTACTCTCCTCTAGTAGGTTTATAGGGTACTTAAAGTATGCCGAAGGGCATTGTCATGGGACAAAGTTCGATTTTGACTAGCGCGAAACACCTCCTAATACAATAGCATACAAACGAAAATATAAATTTTCCCCACACTGAATTCATTTTATGTTAGACCTAATGAAAAATCAAGATGACTTGTAACCTATTCTTAACTTTCAAAGTTAACATCTGTTTAATTGCTCTGACAATCCATCCTGAAAACATAAAACGGCGTGTGTCTTGTTGGAGATACACGCCGTTTTTGCTTTCCACTATTTCTTAGTCTAAAAGTGCCTGGGGAATGTTGCCGCCGTTTTCGGCGATCTTCTTCAGCACTGTCTTGTGAAGCCAGACATTCATCTTGGCTGAGTCACCCATCAAGTCCGCTGGGCAACCAAGTTCAGTCGCCAGTTCCTTGCGGGCTTCAAAACTGCTATCAATGTCCAGGAGTTTGAGTAGGTCTACAATGGAGACCTTCCAATCCAATTTGGCAGGATTCTTGGCGGCAAGTTCTTCCATTTTCTTGACTACATCCACTACAGGGATCGCCTGTGGACCAGTTGATTTGGTTGAAGCGGATGCTGCAGCTCGGTGCGTACGATATGCTTGGCTTGGCAGGTGCAGCAGCAGGGCTGGCAGATGCAGCTGGCGCAGCAGGCTTGGCAGGTGCAGCAGGCGCAGATGCAGCGGGAGCCGCCGCTGCTTCATCTTTCTTTCCGATCCCGATCTTTTCGAGAATTTTATTGAAGAGATCCCATGGTAAATCCTTTCGACGATTTGGTTTGTCAATAACACTTGAAACCAACTGTTATTGTTAGATTATTTATTATACCTGCTCGTTATCTGAAAACATTAATAGATGGTAAATATAAACAGCCAACACAAACCAGATCTCGAATGGACCTACCGTCTTGCAATATAATCTGCGCATGAAAAATAGACGAACTATTTTCTGGACACGAGACAGCAGTATATTGCTCGGCATATTTTTGCTAACAATCTTCCTCATCGTTTACATCTGGTGGCCCCTTGCGGAGGAATATCTCGCCTATGTGGATTGGCATGGCGAGTGGTGGCGTTACATGGACTGGCTGCTACTCGGCATCTTTGCATTCATGTCCATTACCATTATTGCGCGTGCAAATCTCAAAACCGATTTATTGATCATCTTCGTCGGCATCTGCGGCGGGCTGGCAATTGAATCATGGGGGACGCAAACGAATCTTTGGCACTACTACACAGCAGAAAGACCGCCGTTGTGGATCATCCCTGCCTGGCCCATTGCGTCGCTGTCCATTGACCGGATCACTCGTTTTCTCAATTGGACAATCAAAAAAATCCAACAACGCCTCAAATTGACCATGCATCATTCTCCATTCATCATTTTCTATTGGATGACCTTCGCTTCTTTCCTGACCTTGATGCTGGTCTTTGTTTCCCCAACCTTTGACAAGTCCTTCACCTGGTTCGCATTAACCTTGTGCGTTCTTCTCATCCTGACACCAACCGATCATCGCTATGCCTTGCTCACTTTCATTGCCGGTTCGGGGCTTGGATATTATCTTGAGGTGTGGGGTACCACGCGCGAATGTTGGACGTATTACACACTACAAACGCCGCCTGTCTTTGCCGTGTTCGCGCACGGGATGGCGGCGGTCGCTTTTTGGAGGGCGGGGTTAATGCTGAAAATGTTCTGGGGGAGAATTGGCGTCACGAAGCCTCGGCAGATACCGGCGGAGGAAGAAGCGTAGCTCGTAGTTTTATATACGCATCTTTTGCAGCGGACTCATGTACACGAGTCCGCTGTTTTTTTGTCATAATTTCAATTGATTTTAATCCTCTTGACAAAAAATAGTAACTCGTATATTATTTTGCTCGTTCGGTAATTAGTAACTCGTATACTATTTTCTGGAGAAAACCATTTGTCCGTTCGAAATGCCATTTTGGGACTGCTTGCGCAAAAACCACGCCACGGATATGAACTGTACTCCGCGTTCTCGGCGGTTGTCGGCGAAGCGACTTGGGATGTGAAGCCCGCGCAGATTTACACCACGCTCGAACGGCTGGAAGAATCAGGGTTGGTGCAGACCAAGTCAGACTTGGGCGAGGGTCGTCAACCAGATCGGCGCATTTATGCCATCACCCGCGATGGGCGTGAGGCTCTAAAAGATTGGTTCGACGATGGCGTGCCCACCGAACACCAACGGGACGAGTTCTATGTCAAGCTAATGATCGGACTCGTCTCTGGTGAAGCCGACCCGTCTCGCATCATCCAAACTCAGCGCTCACGGTTGTATCAGGATTTACACGATGCCACCACCCACCGAGATGAACATGACCCACAGATAGAGATGGCACAGATTCTCCTAATCGACAAAACCATCATGCACCTCGAAGCGGATTTGCGCTGGCTCGATATGATCGAGATGCGGCTTGAGGCGATCAAGGGTCAACCTTTCCCGGAACCTGAAATACGAAGACGTGGACGCCCGAAGAAAATTCCGCAAACCACGGTCGTTCCTCCAACAGAGGATATTGTAGAGAAAGCATAGTTAACTTTATTTTTGAAAAACGGAAGAAAAAAATGAACTACGATCTTACAAACAAAACAATCATTGTCACCGGAGCCAATTCAGGGATCGGCAAAGCCGCATCCATCCAATTGGCAAAACTTGGCGCGCGCGTTGTGATGATGTGCCGAAATGCCGAGCGCGGAGAGCAAGCCTTACAGGATGTGCGCTCCGCTTCAAAAAACGACAACTTGGATTTGATTCTTGTGGATATGTCCTCGCAGAGAATCAGTGCATAATGCGGTCAATGAATTTCTGAGCAGGCATTCACGGCTGGATGTTCTCATCCACAATGCCGCCAACTTTGACCATAGGCAGACAAAACCTGTGATAACGGCTGACGGACTTGAGAATGTATTTGCCACCAACCATGTAAATATTTTTTTGATGACACAACTGCTATTGGAAACGCTCAAACAAAGTGCACCCAGCCGCATCATCACAGTCGCCAGCAAGGGACTGATGACCTATCCATTTTTGGATATCGAGTTCGACAATCTCAAGGGCGAAAAGAAGTTCAATATGCAACATGCCTACTACCTCTCCAAGCAGGCGCAGGTGATGTTCACTTTTGATCTTGCAGAGCGATTGAAAGATACTGGTGTCACGGTCAATTGCGTGCGCGTTGGAAATGTCGCCATCCCCGATACGAGACTCGACCACCTACCAAAGTGGATGTTAAAGATATACGAGATGAAACGTAAATTTGCCCTGACACCCGAAAAGATGGCAGAGACGTATGTATGGCTCGCGGCTGACCCAACCCTACAGGATGTCACTGGTGGTTATTGGGATGCTCCCAATACGCCAGCCAAAGCCAATAACAACGCATACAACAAGGAAACCTGGAAGAAACTCTGGGATGTAACACAGTCATTGGTGAAAGTCCCTGTTCAGTAAAACGAACAGTGTGCATGGAGAAAAGCATGTCCAACATTCAAGTAAAAGAACTGACAAAGATCTACGGCTCGGGCGTGACCGCTGTGACCGCGCTCGACCACGTCAACATCACGATCAGGGAAAGTGAATTCGTCGCCATCATGGGTCCCAGCGGATGCGGCAAATCGACGCTGTTACATTTGCTTGGCGGGTTGGACAAGCCCAGCGACGGTCAAGTCATTATCGGTGATCATAATCTGAGCGATCTCAATGACGATCAGTTGACCGAACTGCGCCGTCGAAAAATAGGATTTATATTCCAGTTCTTCAACCTTATCCCTGTCTTGAATGCCTTGGAAAATGCCGCCTTGCCCATCACCCTCGATGGAGTCGAATCCGCTGAGGCGAAGGAAAAAGCCGCTGAATGGCTGACAAAATTCGGGTTGGCTGACCGGCTTTCCAATCGTCCCGATCAACTCTCTGGCGGACAACAGCAACGCGTCGCCATTTGCCGCGCCCTGGTCGCTGAACCGGAACTGATCCTTGCTGACGAACCTACCGGCAACCTCGACACGCGCGCAAGCGATGAGATCGCCAGTCTTTTGCGTGATGTCTCGAAGCAATATAAGCGCACCGTGGTCATGGTGACACATGACCCGCGCCTCGCCGCCTATGCCGACCGCATCATCTTTCTCAAAGATGGCAAGGTCGTGGATGAAACCCTGCTCGAACGGAAGAACGGCAAGACCGCAGACTTCGTGGCGGGTAAAGTAAGGGAGATGGGAGATTGAGATGAATCTCCAACTCACTCTCGCCGCCCGTTATCTCAGCGGGCGCAAGTTACGAACTTTTCTCACCACCCTCGCGGTTGTGTTTGGCGTGCTGGTGATCTTCGGCATGAACATCATCCTGCCCACCATGCTGGCTGCCTTGCAAACCAATGTGCAGGGAGCCGAAGGCGCGGTGGATTTTAGTATCACGCACATTTCAGGTGAACCCTTCCCTCAAACCGTTGCGGATAAACTACAAGGCGTGGATGGTGTGCGCGTCTATTCGTCATCCCTGACTCGCTCCATCAACATCCCTGCGAACTTCTATGATAACGATGCAAGCAAGCTGGACACTGTCACTGCCCTTTCGCTTGTGGGTATTGATCCTGAATTCGGAACGTTCGCTTCGCTCCTTCCCGATTGTTGAAGGGCGTTATCTGACAGCGGATGACTCCGCCTCAGCCCTCATCTCGCGCACGCTCGCCGATTCTCTCAAAGTGGATGTTGGCGACACATTCCGCATCCCCAGCGTGGACGGAACAACTGAACTGACCGTTGTGGGCATCCTTCCAGCACAACTTATCACTGGAAACGAACAAGTGCTGGTCAATCTGCCCGAAGCGCAGATGATCACCAATGAACCCGGCAAAGTCAATGTCATTGACATCAATACCGACACAATGGCATTGGAGGCACGTCGCGCCGAAGTACAAAAGAATATCGAGAATGCCTTGGGCAAAGATTATCAAGTGGGAGCGTTGGCATCAGGCGCTGAAATTTTTGCGTCGCTTCAACTGGGTCAGGCGATGTTCAACGTCTTTGGTGTGTTGGCGCTCTTCATGGGCGGATTCATTATCTTCAACACTTTCCGCACCATCGTGGCTGAACGCCGGCGCGACATCGGTATGTTGCGTGCGCTGGGTGCAAATCGCCGTACCATCATCGGCATGATTCTCGCTGAGGGATTTTTGCAGGGTGTAATCGGTACGGGATTGGGGTTACTCCTTGGTTACCTGCTTGGCGCGGGTCTCATTAAATTTATTGGACCCTTCATGAACAGTTTCATCAACATCAACATGGGAAACCCTGTTGTTTCTCCAACTCTTCTGATTGGCTCGATTGTTCTTGGCGTGGGTGTTACCGTCGTTGCGGGACTCATCCCTGCGATTAGCGCCAGCAGGGTCACTCCGCTCGAAGCGTTGAGACCGTCAGTGGCAGAGACGCAATTTAATCGGCAAACAGGTTCCGGCTTTGTGGGAGGCGTGGTCATCATCATTCTTACAATGATCGCCATCCTAACCGGTCAGCCTGCGCTCATCATCCCCGGCGGACTTTTCTTCCTGTTGGGTTTGGTACTGATCGCCCCGGCGTTGGTACGCCCGTTTGCACTCGCTTTTGGCTGGGTCGTTTCCTTGTTTTACGCAAAGCAAGGCATTGGTGAACTCGCACAGGGCAACCTCACCCGCCAACCTTCGCGCGTGGCAGTGACCGCCAGCACCACCATGCTTGCACTTGCGATCATCGTAGCGATGGGCGGCATGGTTTCAAGCCTGACCGTCACACTCTTTGATTTGATACGTAACGACTTCGGCAGTGACTACATTTTCGTGCCCCCCTCTGTTGCATTGTGGGGCAGTAACATGGGCAGCCAAACCTGAATTTGCGGAGCAACTCAAAGCAGTGGATGGTGTGGAAACGGTCAGTACGTTCCGCTATGCAAGCGCGACATCGAACGGACATGCGATCTCGGTGCTTGGAATTGACCCCGTCTCTTACCCAGCCGTGTCTGGACTTCTACTTCCAGGATTCTATCTACACTGACGAAGAATCTACCTACGCCTCACTGGCAAATGGACGCAACATGATCGTCAATGGCTCGTTGATGGCGGCTCTGGGAAAACAGGTAGGTGACACAATTGAAATTGTCACACCGGAAGGCACTTTGAAATATCGCATCGTAGCTGTTGCAACCGATATGCTGAACGCAAAAGTGACCACAGGTTTTATTTCGCAAGCCAACCTAAAAACTGATTTTGGTGCAACGGATGATGTCTTCATCCAACTCAATTTGAAGAAGAATGCCGACCGTGCCGCGGCGGATAAAACTATTCGAGCGCTCGCGGAGAATTACCCGACCTTCAAGGTCGTTTCAGGCACTGAGTATTACGAATTGTTGAAATCCCAAATGAACGCGGCATTCAGCGGAATGTATGTGTTGTTCCTCGTGCTGGCTATTCCGTCCTTGATCGCCATGCTCAATACGTTGACGATCAGCGTTATCGAACGTACGCGTGAGATCGGCATGATCCGTGCGGCGGGTGCCACACGCAAACAGATCCGCACGATGGTGGTTGCCGAAGCCTTATTGCTCGCGGCGATTGGCACCGCCTTTGGCATTTTAGGTGGGCTGTATCTTGGTTACGTAATCGTTGTCGCCATGAAGGGTATTTTCCCGCTGGGTTATGTTTTCCCGGTCAACGGCATTCTGGCAGGCATTGCGATTGGCTTGATATTCGGCGTCTTCGCCGCACTCATTCCTGCCAGGCAAGCGGCAAGAATGAACGTGGTGGAGGCACTACGATATGAATAAGAAGATCTTTAGCACGAAAGGAGCTATACAATGCTTTTATATCTAAAACTTGCATGGCGTAACATCTGGCGGCACCGCCGCCGCACGGTCATCATTGTGCTGGCAATGGGGCTCTCCCTTGGCTTCATGATGTTCTACGATGGGCTGATCGATGGCTTTAACAACGCCATTGCCGGGAATGCCGTCCGCGTACTTGGAGGAAACATTCAGGTACATGCTGCTGGCTATCGCGAAAAAGTGGATAGCAACCCGCTTCTCCCTCTGACCGATGATACTGCTGTCGTTAAAGCGGCATTAGCCCAACCTGACGTTATCG
Organism: uncultured Chloroflexia bacterium; assembly: GCA_963730175.1. Taxonomy (GTDB): domain Bacteria; phylum Chloroflexota; class Anaerolineae; order Anaerolineales; family Villigracilaceae; genus Defluviilinea. The sequence goes on from CAVSRF010000056.1 coordinate 46,786, forward strand.
CCGCCGGACGCCGCATCACAACAGGCGGACTGGTGAGCAATCACGAAGGCGCGTTCCCGCTCAGCATCATCGGCATCGAGCCCGAAGCGGAAGCGCCCGTCAGTCTCATTGCAGAACACATCGTTGACGGACGATATGTGCAATCCACAGATGAAGACTCAGCCCTGATCGGCAAAAGTCTGGCTGACTCTTTATCCATCAAGGTGGGTGACCGTATCACCATGGTGGGCAGTGATATTCACAAGCAGAACCGTCAACGCACCATGACTGTTATCGGCATCTACGATATCGGTATGCCATCCATTGAAAAGGCGAATTTGTATATCTCGTTGAGTGAAGCACAAAGCCTCTTCAACCTGCGCGGGCAATCCACAGAAGTGCAGATCACGTTGAAAAAGATCGGGACAGAAACAGCGGTGGTTTCCGCGCTAACTTCCGCCCTACCTGGTTACGAAGTTGAGTCGTGGGATAAGAACTATCCTGAACTCGCCAACGCGATCAACTCAAAGAGCGCTGTGATGGACATCTTCAGTGTCATCATCGTAATGATCGCTGGCATCGGCATCTTGAACCTGTTGCTTATGGCGATCTACGAACGGACGCGTGAAATCGGTCTGCTGGGTGCAATGGGAGTCAAACCCTATCAGATCGCCACAACGTTCATCCTGGAAGGTGCATTGATCGGGGTGGTGGGTGTCGTTGCAGGTACTGCAATGGGATTGTTGCTCAATCTCAGCATCGGGCAGGTTGGACTGGATTACAGCCAGTACGCAGGTGTTGCCGAATACATGGCGCTCATCAGCGGACGTATATACCCATCACTCGGAGTGGGCAAACTTCCCGAAAGGGCAAGTGTCGAGCTTGTCATTGCCATCCTTGCGGCACTGATCCCTGCGTTGATAGCTGCGCACCGCGAACCTTCTGAGGCTTTGCACCACGTATAAGTTTTGGAGTCTCGCCAGCATACCCTAACGGGCACATGAGCTGGCTGACTTTAAAGCACTAGGTAAAAACTTATGAACATGATCCAATTATTGAAACTAGCATATCGTAACCTCGGGCGCAACAAAATTCGCTCATGGCTCTCCGTCCTGGCGGTTGGTGTGGGTATGGCGTTATTGCTCCTCATGGCTTCCGTAGTGGAAGGGGAAATGCGTGGCGCATTGGACAACTCCATACGCCTCCAAAGCGGACACTTGCAGATCCGACCAGAATCCTATGAAGAGGGCAAGATCAGCCTCAAATGGGAAGATCTGATCGCAGACCCTGAACAGGTGGCAGAAAAAGTTAAGCAGGAACTGCCACAAGTTGTTGTTGCCACGCCGCGGTTGGTCGCCAGCGCAATCATGTCCGTCGGTGACCAATCGAAGAGCGTACAAATTCTCGGCATCGATCCTGCGTCTACGGCGAACCAGCCTTTTCGTGAGGGAATGATCGCCGGTGAATTCATCCAGGCAGATGACCGTGAAGGTATCCTGGTCGGCAACATCCTCGCCGACAAACTAAGTCTAAAAACAGGAGACAAGGTCAACCTGTTGGTGACCACATCCAACGGCGATGTGAACGAGCAGTTGTTCACGGTTCGCGGCGTCTTCACAACAAAGACACCCGGATTTGATGAAAACACGATCTTCATGCCGCTCGCCAAAGCGCAAACCATCACAGCCACAGAAAATCATGCCAGTACGATCTTTGTTCTGTTGCAGAATCGCGAACAGGCGGATGCTGTCAAACAGGCATTGCAATCGAGCAATTACCAGGTCCTTACCTGGCGCGAGCAAAATGACTTTGTTGTCCAATTCGAAGATTATGCAGGCGTGTTTCTGATTTTTCTTTATCTGATCGTTCTGGGAATCACCGCCACGGTCGTCACAAACACATTGGTGATGGCAGTCTTTGAGCGGACGCGGGAGATCGGCATCCTTGCCGCCATCGGCATGAAGGGGCGCGGCATCATGGCACAGTTCCTCGCCGAAGCCGCGTTACTTGCCACAGGCGGCGTGATCGGTGGTCTGCTTATTGGCGGTGCCATGGTTGCATACTTCAACGTCAATGGTTTTTACATCGGCAATTTCGGCATCACAGGTATTCTCTTTGAAGAGCGCATTTATGCCTACCTCACATTGAATAATGCCATTACCCTGGCAATTGTTACTTATATGATTACCCTTGTCGCTTCACTATATCCTGCCCGGCTTGCCGCGCGCATGGAACCCGTCGAAGCATTACATGGAGCAGGAGAATAAAAATGGAAGTTACAAAAGTTACCAACGCAACACGTATTTACAAGATCGGCGAAGTGGAGACCAAAGCTCTACGCGGCGTCAGCCTCTCAATCGAAGATGGCGAGTTCACCGCGCTGGTTGGACCTTCGGGTTCGGGCAAGACCACGTTACTGCAACTCATCGGTCTGCTCGACCAGCCCACCACAGGTGGTGTGACCATCAATGGAAAGGATGCGACAAAACTCAACCGCAATCAACGTGCAGACTTGCGCAAGAATGCCATCGGGTTCGTGTTCCAGTTCTTTGCGCTCATCCCAACACTAACAGCATATGAAAATGTCGAAATGCCGCTTCTATTGAATGGCACCAAACCCGCCGAGCGCAAGAAACGCGTCAACGAGATGTTGGAAGCTGTCGGACTCTCCGACCGCGGACATCATCGCCCCGACCAGCTCTCTGGCGGACAACAACAACGCGTCGCAGTCGCCCGAGCGCTTGCCACTCATCCCAAACTGATCCTCGCTGACGAACCCACTGCCAACCTCGATACCGCCAATGGCAAACAGGTCATGGACATCATGCAACGCCTCAACAAAGAGACCGGTGTTACCTTTGTCTTCGCAACCCACGACCCGCGCGTTTTTAATTATGCTCAACGCATCGTTACTTTACAGGATGGTCTGATCATAAAAGACAGCAAAGCCAACGGAAAGTCGTAGGGAACCAATGAAGAAGCTAAATATTCCTTGCGCAGAGCGGAGGGGCAGTGATCTTCTGTCCCATAGACGAAGCGTGTTGTATACATTAATTCTGTTGGCGCTCGCCCTCTCAGCCTGTGCTTCAACATCCTCACCCACACCCATACCAACCGTTGTATTGGATAATAGCAACTCCACTTCCAACACCAATCAGTCCAATAGTGCGAATACGGTATCAGCAAAAGCGGTCATTGTCCCCATTCAAACGGCAGATCTTTCCTTTCCGAGCGTGGGACGCGTCAAAGCAGTGAATGTAAAAGTTGGAGATCAAGTCGCGGCAGGAAAGGTGCTCGTCGAACTTGATACAACTTTGCTGGAAGCAAAGGTCAAAGAGGCAGAAGCCAATTTAACCGTTGCGCAGGTTCAGGTCAATTATTTGAAGCGAGTGGGCACGGATGAGGTACATCTCGAATCCGCGCAGGCAGAGGCAGATCGCGCCCAAGCCCTCCTTGATTCCGCAAACGCGACACTCGCTGCACAATCCAACCTGACAGCTCCTTTTGATGGAACTGTTGTATCGGTCGAAATCTCACCAGCGGAAACTGTTGTACCTGGGCGTGTGGTGATCATAATGGGTGATTTTTCCAAGTTGCAGGTCGAGACTAAAGACCTGAGCGAACGCGATATACCACGTGTGCAGATCGGGCAAACTGCCAGCATATTTATTGAGGCATTGAATAAGGAGTTTCCCGGGAAGGTAATTGATATCTCTCGTATCTCATCCACAGTTGGCGGAGATGTCGTTTTCAAAGTGACCATTGCTCTGGATCAACAACCTCAGGGTTTGTTGTGGGGCATGAGCGCAGACGTGAACATCGAGACCGGAAAATAAGAATGAAACGATTCGGTTGGTCCGCTTTTAGCGTGGCTGTTATTCTCGCCGTTTTGGTTAACCCCGCGCTTGCCGCGCCAAACCTTTCCGCTTCTGCACAGGGAACTGTGACTGCCTCTGCAGTGATCGTTCCTGCGCAAGTATCGGAGTTGGGGTTTCTCATTTCGGGAATTGCCAGAGAGGTTTCGGTAAAAGAAGGAGATTCGGTCAAGGCAGGGCAAACGTTGATCGTTTTGGATACACCAAATTTGCAATTTGCGGTCACCGAAGCACAAGCCGCCCTTCGTTATGCACAGGCACAGGAGGGAATTCGAAGGAATGAGATCATAAAAAAATACATAATCAATTACAGGACCTACACGATCAAGAAGCTTTGGTTGAGAGTGCCGCATGAAGTACTCGATATGGAAGAGGCAAAGGTTCAACAGGCGCAGGCTTCCGTTGAAATCGCACAAGCCAATCTGGCACAAGGCACACTCATCGCGCCTCACGATGGAACAGTAGCTTCAGTCGAAATTATTCCTGGTGAATTTGTTCAATCGGATCAGGCGGTTGTCACACTAGCCACATTGGATAATTTACAACTCGAAACGACTAACTTGGGTGAACGCGATATACCCAATGTCCATATCGGCGACACTGCCAGCGTTTTTGTCGAGGCATTGAATCAAACGATCAAGGGGAAAGTGATCCGCATATCACCGATTGCCGGTACAGTGGGCGGCGATGTGGTATTCAAAGTCACGGTTGCACTCGATGAACAACCTAAAGGATTACTCTGGGGTATGACCGCAGAAGTGACGATTCAAGGCGGGGAGTGACGAATGAAAACAAGAATGAAACACTCTGCCTGGCTGGGACTCATTAGCATAAGCATCCTGATGATCATGGTGACGAATCCCGTTTCCATTGCATTGGCTTCAGACGCGTCTGTAACCGCTTCTGCAGTGATCGTTCCGGCGCAAGTATCGGAACTGGGATTTGTCATCTCGGGCATCGCCGGGCAAGTTCCTGTACGGGAAGGAGATACTGTCACAACCGGACAACCGTTGATGGTTTTGGATACTCCCGATTTGCAGTTCGCGGTCGTCGAAGCACAGGCTGCTCTCCATTCCGCGCAGGCGTATGCAGATCTGCAAAAGTATCAAAAGGTGAAGGATCAAAGGAATGGCAAAACATTTTACGATACTCTCCCCGAAGTCTATAGACAACGCGCAGACGCAAGGGTTCAACAGGCACAAGCAGAATTGGAAATAGCACAGATCAATTTTGCTGAGGCTACATTGATGGCACCTTTTGATGGAACGATAGCCTCAATCAAAGTTGGTTCCGGTGAATTTGTTCAATCCGATCAAGCTGTAGTCACGCTAGCCACATTGAACAATTTACAACTGGAAACCACCGACTTGAGTGAACGCGATATTGCCAAAGTAAAGATTGGCGCGCCTGTGGATATTTTTATTGAAGCCTTGAACAAGAACTATAACGGGAAGGTCATTGGCATTTCACCTATTGCAGACACTGTGAGCGGCGATGTGATATTCAAGGTTACGATTGCATTCAATCAACAACCTCAAAATTTACTCTGGGGGATGACGGCAGAGGTAACCATTGGGGAATAAGCAGTGAACGGTAGTTAGTGAGCCGTTAGCAGAAACAGGGATGCAGATGATTTATAATCGCCGCATCCCTGTTTTGTTATCTTATAGCAGTTTTGGAATTAATTAGAAAATCAGGTGACAGTTACTTTTAAAGTAACTGTCACCTTTTGGAAAACCAAAATGAACATCATCTCCCCACAACCCAATAACGAACAACTCATCCAACAAGCCGCGCAACTCCTCGTGGATGCATTCCACGAACACTGGCCCGAAGCTTGGTCTACATTCGAAGAGGGCTTGAAAGAAATCCACGAAATGCTTGAGCCTGAAAAAATAATCCGCGCTGCAATTGACGAACAAGGAAACCTGCTCGGCATCATCGGCGGGACTGCGCAATACGACGGTCACGTCTGGGAATTACATCCTCTTGCCGTGCAACCATCCATGCAGGGACAGGGAATCGGCAAGGCGTTGGTCAACGACTTCGAAGAACAAGTCCGCTTGAAAGGTGGACTTACCATCACGCTCGGCTCAGACGATGAAGACAATATGACTTCGTTATCAAATGTTGATCTGTACGAAGACCTTTGGGATAAGATAAAGAACATCCGCAACCTAAAAAGACATCCCTTCGAGTTCTATCAAAAGATGGGATACATCATCACAGGGGTAGTGATCGACGCGAACGGAAGAGGCAAGCCCGATATCATCATGTCAAAGAGGATGAAATAAAAAGCCTCGTGCTGACATCGTGCCCGAAGGGTGGCGGAGCGATAGCGAAGTCGAAGCGCACGTAACGAAATAATCTATCTGTTTGACAAGTAACCAAAAAATTAAAAGGAAAATTATGTACCATAGCCAACGCTGGACACCTGAAAAAATAAATCAACGGCTCGAACTGATTTCACCGCTGGTCTATATCAAACGCAAAGCATTGCCTTCGTTCCGCTATAAAGAATTGGCAAATCCAACCATACATCCACCCATCGAGATCAATGTGGACGATTCGCAATGGCAGGAGGTTGACGCCAATGAATATTGGGGTTCATGGATGCAGGACTTTGTATTCCGAACCAAGTTTGTCATTCCTGAATATATGGATGCGTCACAGCCTATCGCTTTATTCCTGCCCTTGGGCGATGGAGGTGACTTCAGTCATCCTGAGGCATTGGCATACATTGACGGACAACCCTACGCGACCTGTGATCGTCATCACCAAGAGATTCTTCTGCGTACAGACTGGCTGGACGGCAAAGAGCATGTACTCGCCCTCCACGGCTGGACAGGTCTGGGTGGTTTCGCAAAGCTTGAACCATTCACGAAACTTTACATGAAACAATGCACGATGGTTCAAATCCACCAACCCACACGGGACTTTATCGTCCTATCCCGTATCGCTCTCGAAACCGTGAACAATCTCGATGACAACAATCCCACAAAGCATCATTTACTCAATGCGCTCAACGACGCCTTCCAAGTGCTTGACACTCGAGATCCAATCGGGGATGAAATTTTTTATTCCAGCGTTGAAATTGCAACACAAACTCTGAAAGCTGGTATTGAAAAAGCGGGCGCACCCATGGATGCAGTCATCCATGCCACGGGTCATGCACACCTTGACGTTGCTTGGTTATGGACTCTTGGTCAAACGCGAAGAAAATCGGAAAGAACATTTCACAATGTGATCCGCTTGATGGAACAATTCCCTGATTACCATTTCAGTCAGTCACAGCCACAACTGTATCAATATATCAAAGAAGACCAGCCTGCCTTATTCGAATCCATCAAACAAAAAATAAAAGAAGGACGCTGGGAACCCATGGGCGGCATGTGGGTCGAAGCGGATTGCAATCTCAGCGGCGCAGAATCGCTTGCAAGACAATTTCTGTTGGGTCGTACATTCTTCAAAGAAAACTTCGGCGCTGAGGCAGAGAGTCCCGTACTTTGGCTTCCCGATGTCTTTGGATACGCATGGGCATTGCCGCAACTCATCCAACAAGCGGGCTTGAAATATTTCATGACCATCAAGATCGGATGGAGTCAATACAATCGCCTGCCCTATGACACGTTCATGTGGCAGGGCATTGATGGCACGCAAATCCTTACGCACTTTAGTACCGTGCCAAGACTCAGGTAATCATGCAAGCACCTATAATGCCATGGCAGATGCACATGAAGCGCTCGGCACCTGGCAGAACTTTCAGCAAAAGGAATTGCATCACGATCTCCTCATGGCATATGGCTTCGGTGACGGCGGCGGAGGTCCCACACGTGAGATGCTCGAGAACATCGAAGTGATGAAAAACTTTCCGTCGCTTCCGCAGGTCAAACAATCGAGTGTCAAAAACTTTTTCGAGTCCATTGCGCCGCTCACCGAATCGAAAATGATGCCCGTTTGGAACGGCGAGCTTTATCTCGAATATCATCGCGGCACATACACCACGCAAGCCCGCAACAAACGCGCCAACCGCAAGAGCGAGTTCCTTCTGCACGATGCCGAATTCATCGCCACGCTCGCGTCGCTTCATACCGATCATCAATATCCATCCGCGCAATTCAACAATGCCTGGCGCACCATCTGTCTCAACCAATTTCACGACATCATCCCAGGCTCCAGCATCGGTCCCGTTTACGAAGAGTCGCAACAGCAATATGCCGAGTTGACTCAAAACGTGACACAACTCCGCGACGAAGCTTTAGAGTCAATTGCGAATCATTTGGATGCAGACTTGATCCTCGTCAACGCGACTTCGTTTACACAGCAAGGCTTGGTCTTCGTCCCAAGCGACTCATTTCACCGCTTCACGCGTGACGGGAAACCTGTTCCTGCTCAAGGAACTGATTTCTGGCTATTGGCTGGATGCGGGTGAACTCGAGCCATATAGTGCGGTTGCATTGCAAACGACCATGGACGATAGACCATCAACCATGAAACACAGTCCATCGTCCATGGTCAAATTGGAAAATGATTATCTCCGTGTTGAGTTCAACAACGATGGTGACATCACTCGCATCTATGACAAGAAAAACAATCGAGATGTTTTAGCGCCCAACTCTATCGCCAATCAATTCCAAGCCTTTGAAGACCGCCCAAAATTCTGGGACGCCTGGGATGTGGACATCTTCTACGATGACAAGATGTGGCTGGCAGAGCCCGCTTCCTCCGTCCAATTCATTGAATATGGCGAACTGCGGCAAACGATAGAGATCAAACGCAAGATTCAGAACAGCGAATTCATCCAACGTATTTCACTCAATTACAACTCACCCCGTTTGGACTTTGATACTTCGATCAACTGGCAGGAACGTCACACCATGCTCAAAGTTGCCTTCCCCGTTGACATTCTCTCTCCCCAAGCGACCTACGAAATTCAATGGGGCAATGTGACTCGTCCCACGCACCGCAACACAAGCTGGGACTGGGCTCGCTTCGAGACTTGTGCCCACAAATGGGTGGACTTATCCGAGGGTGATTATGGTGTCAGTCTATTGAACGATTGCAAATACGGACATGACATCCACGACAACGTGATGCGCATTACCCTGCTCCGCTCACCCACCATGCCCGACCCCATGGCAGATTTTGGCGAACATCAATTCAAATATAGTTTATATCCGCATGATGGGTTCATGGAATGAGGAGACACAGAGGGAAGCGTATTTGTTGAATGATCCGATTGTTGTTTATCAATCAGACCGTGGACGAAAGACCGATGACCGAATACAACCCATGGTCAATGGTCTACGGTCTTTGGTCAGCGTGAGCGAGTCAAATGTCATCATTGAAACCATCAAGCAAGCCGAAGATGGAGATGGAATCATCGTCCGCTTGTATGAAAGCCAGAGAAGGCGCGGGCAGGTCAAGGTCAAAATGGGAGGCGAGGTTGAGTCCGCGTGGGAGACAAATCTGCTTGAGGAAAATCAATCTCAATTGCAGGTTGAGTCAAATGAGGTCATCCTGAATCTGAGACCCTATCAAATCCTGACGATGAGGATAAAGTTCAAATGATGACGGAGCAGGAATTTCTAGCGTTTCTCGATGCCAATCATTTTGTATATCATCGTGTGGAACATCCTGCGGTGTTCACGTGCGCCGAAGCGGAGTTGCATCGCCCTGATGTACCAGCGGTGAGCACGAAAAACCTTTTTCTGTGCGATAAGAAGGCACGGCGATTCTTTTTAGCTGTGACCGCCTGTGAAAAAACTGTCAAACTGGATGCACTGGCTTCGCAATTGGGAGTTCCGCATTTGAGGTTTGGGTCAGAGGAAAACCTGATGCGGTTGTTGGGAGTCACACGCGGATCAGTGACAATGATGGGACTGGCAAACGACGTTGAGCATATTGTCGAGTTGTGGATCGATACCGAGATATGGCAGAGCGAACATTTTCTAAGTCATCCGCTTGTAAACACAGCAACATTGGTTCTCGCAAAATCAGAGTTGGAACGTTTCTTTGCATTGACTGGTCATACGATTGGTTTTTTTGAAGAACAATAAAGCATTTCACTTGTGCGATGCGGCAGGCAAAAATTGAGCGGGAAAAATATTCACAAGCAGAGTCAGCTGTTCAGGAGTTTGAGGCGGGAGTGGAATGTAAAATCATTGTGACCGCAACAATATGTTTTGTAAAATATTGATCCTTGATCTATTACAACACAACTCAATACACAGTATGCAATCACATAACTGAAACAAATAAATTAATCAATGAGTAATTGATTAATTTATTTGCAAATTTTAAAGTTACATACCACCATAAAAACCTTTACATAAATCAATTAATAGATACAATCTATATGGTTATATATTGTCATTGCATGATTTAAATAATTTTTAGATCAACAAAAAATAAAAGCAGGATGCAATGTGTTATGTAACTCGATCAAGTACATGTAACTCCAGTTAATAAACGTCTTGATCGATTGATATAAAAAGAAAAGGACTCGACATGTACCTCTGTGTATTATCAAGTATCCCTGACGATCCAAACGATAAACCGTACGATCCGTCACCACACATGAACGGATTCAAATGGACACATCATCGCGTGGACCCCGTCGATGTTGAAAAGCAGATCCGCGACCTTGTGGATGAAGGCGTGGATGTGTTCTTCAATCTATGCGATGGCACGCCCGATGATGCGCTATCAGGAATTGGGCTTGTGCAACTCATGGAAAAAATGGGCGTTGCATTTACGGGTGCAGATTCAAAATTCTTCGATCCCTCACGCCAGGAAATGAAGACCTATGCAAAGAAAGCCAACGTCCCTGCGCCCAACTGGATGATGGTGGACCGCGTGGAGGATGTGGAACGCGCTGCAAAGAAATTACGCTACCCTGTCCTTGTCAAACCGCCGCATGGATATGCCAGCGTTGGCATCACGCGCAAATCGCGTTGTGAGAATATCGAACAACTCAAGGAACAGGTTGCCATTGAGATCAAAGATTTTGGTCGCGCGCTTCTTGAAGAGTTCATCGAAGGGCGCGAGTTCACCTGCCTCATCGCGGAGAACCCCGACGATCCGAAGAAGCCCATTACCTTTACGCCGGTTGAATTCATCTTCCCTGAAGGCGAGACGTTCAAGCACTACGATATGAAGTGGGTGGACTACGAGAAAATGTCCGTTGCCGCAGTGACCGACCCGCGCATCGAAAAGGTTTTGCGCGATCAAACCGCCCGCATCTTTAAGACCATGAACGGCAACGGGTATGCGCGTTGTGACTATCGCATGGATTCGGAAGGCACGGTCCACATGCTGGAGATCAATCCGAATTGCGGCATATTCTACGCACCGGATGAACCGGGTTCGGCAGACTTCTCATTGCTCAATGACCCGGTCTACGACCATCATAAGTTCATGAGATTGATCATTCGCTCTGCGCAGAATAGACGTGACAACATGCTTGCTGCAAAGATGAAAAAGCGACAACTCAAGAAACAGCGCGTCGAGCAAATGGCGTATACATAGTTCAGTCATCAGGTAGTAGCAATCAATGAGCGGACATATCATTTGTCCGCTCATTTGTTTATAATGGATACCATGTCATTCTGAGGGAGCATGATTTTCGCGACCGAAGAATCTCTTTAGGGCAATAACAGAGACCCCTCGCTACACCTGCCCCACCACAGGTGCGGGTCGCTCAGGGTGACAAACTCGGTAACTCGGAGGAACTCATGCTTAACAAAAAGATCGCATTCATCGGACCCGGTGTCATGGCAGAAGCCATGATCGCGGGATTATTACGTAAGAAACTGGCAAAACCTGAAAACATTACGGCATCGGGTCCAGACGAGGAAAGGGGAGCGGAGTTGCATGAGAAATACATCATCAAAACCACAACGGACAATACATCTGCCGTATCCCATGCGGACGTGGTAGTTCTCTCGGTCAAGCCGCAGCGTCTCACCGAAGTGATGAAGGGATTGAAAGGCATTCGTCCCGACGCATTGGTGTTATCCATTATTGCAGGCGCGAACATGAAGAAAATTGGGACGGGCTTGAAGCATAAAGCCGTTGTGCGTTCCATGCCAAATACGCCCGGTCAAATTGGAGAAGGTATTACGGTTTGGACTGCTTCTAAAGAAGTGACAGAAGAACAGCAGGACATGGCGCGCAAATTGCTGGGCGCCATGGGCGAAGAAGTTTTCGTGGAAGATGAAAGTTACCTCGACATGGCAACGGCTCTTTCTGGATCTGGACCTGCGTACGTGTTTCTATTTACCGAAGCCTTAATTGACGCAGGTGTGCACATGGGATTTCCCCGCCGCATCTCTGAACAATTGGTTCTGCAAACGATCAAGGGATCAGTCTCTTATTATCATTATGCCGAGCGACATCCCGCCACCTTGCGGAACCAAGTCACATCGCCCGGTGGGACATCTGCCGAGGCGTTGTATTATCTCGAAAAGGCAGGCTTCCGCACCGCGATCTCACGCGCGGTCTGGGCGGCGTATCAACGCTCGTTGGAGTTGGGCAAAGAGAAACCAGGGCATATCCCTGATGGGCATATTGACGAAGAATAGCCATCCCGCCCTCACCCAAATACGACACCAAAATTATCTTTAACAACCAGATTCTCAATGTCGTATTTGGGGAGAGTTGGGGTCGGGCAATAGTTCGTAACGAGTCACGGGCTTTATGATCCTCGGCTAAAGGATTACATGTCATCATCTCCAATCTTTTGAAAAGATAACAGCTGATTGGTTGACCGGTATCTTGCAGATGAATGGTAAATTTGAAACGCGGCTCCATAAATAACATACACCTACAATCATTATCAGATGTCCCATTCGGTGCGCCAAAGATACGAGGGCTGGAAATAGAATACTCCCAAGATGCTGTCTGCGATATTCCAAACAAAGTCATCTTGAAACTTGCACCCAAAGAGAAGGAATACTTTTTCTACACACAGATTACCGAATGGATGGGAGATGTCCCTGTTCCACGCTGTTATCTTACCCTGCAAAACGAAGACAAATCGCAAGCGGTATTCCTGCTTGAAGATTTATCTGACACACATTTTCAAACAGAATGGCCTGTTCCGCCAACATTGGAACTTTGCGAAGCAGCAATTGACTGTCTTTCCTCATTCCATGCCTTTTGGTGGAACGATCCTCGTTTGGAAACAGAATTCTGCCAGAAGGTAACCAAGGGAAATTACTGGACAGGTCGCCTCGACGAAGCGATCAACAAACTCCCCGATTTTCTCGATTTCATTGGTGACAGATTATCCACAGAACAAAAAGGGATTTACGAAAAGGTGCTCGCTTCATCCAATCATCATTGGATGCCCGACAGCACAAGAAATGCCAAAACCTTCCTGCACGGTGACACCCACTTTTGGAATTTTCTTTTCCCGAAAGATTTATCAAAGGATGAATTCCGAATCTTCGATTGGAATTCATGGGACATCGGCAAAGGGACAAATGACCTTGCCTACATGATGGGTCTTCATTGGTATCCCGATTTGCGGCAAAGACGCGAACAGCTTCTGTTGAAGCGTTATCACAATACACTTCTGGAGCAGGGTACTTCAAATTACTCTCGGGATGATTGCTGGCTCGATTATCGTGAGTTTCTGCATCATGAATTTATTTATCCCAGTCTGGCAATGGCAACGCGAAACTTCCTCCATCGTATGGTGGTCTCAGTTGGAGAGAAGTTTTCTGACATTTGATGATTTGGATTTAATGGAATTACGTTTCAACCAAATACCCTTGATGCGAACCATATAAATTGGGATATTCGATCTTGGGAGAAATCTGGATAAATTTTGCCTTGTTGGTATTTCGTGCTGAGAGCCGTCAGCGGCTGGAAGAGAAGCGAAGCTACCTAATTCATAAAGCAGACATTGAGTCTGTAACAAAAACGTCATATCTTCATCTTGTATGTAACCGGTTGAAAGCTTACTCTATTCTCCCGGTGATAGTTCGGGTGTGTGGATAGCATTCTTGTCCTTGACAAACCCGGAAATCAAAACCAAACTTGCAAGGAGAAAGCCGCTTGGAACTCACCGAAAGATTCTGCCCTATCTGCAAGAAAAGGAATGAACGAGGGGCAATTGTCTGCATACACTGTGGAGCCTCGCTGGAAAGCCTCCGTTTGGATTTACTAGCGACAGTTACAAGCAGCACCACAACGCCAGAGAAGATTTCGGCGAAGATAATAGAACTCGCCGGTTGATGACTCCTTGATCCCTGAGGATGGTATTGCCATTTATGCCGCAGGCACATCCCAACCCGTTTATTTGTGGTTTGAGAAGGAACTGGTCTTTGGCCGCAAGATGGATGGACTGTCTCAAGGCACCTTTCTCGACCTTTCAGAATTAGGCGGGCATCAGGCAGGTATATCAAGGCGGCATGCCATGATTCGCAGAGGGGAAGACGGGTATGAAATTGTCGATCTCTCAAGCACGAACGGTTCATGGCTGAACGATAAGCGACTCATTCCGCATAAACCTGTTCCACTAGCCAGTGGTTCGCAATTGCGTTTTGGACTCCTGCGGCTTCTTGTTTTACATCATTATCGTGTTTCCAAAAAGAAAAATGGGGGGACAGCTTGGTGAATTTAGGTGAAAGTTCACAGGGATTTCCCCTCCCCTTATTCCTTTTTCAGAGCCTCCGGTAGTGTACTAAAAATCCGTCGATCTAAATTTTAAATCCCCCACAAAAATTTCATCGTTGGATTTTAGAGATGAAAGGTGGGGTTGATTTATAATTCGGGGGCAATTACGAAATCTATCGCAAGGGCACAGCGGAGAATCGCAAATCCGCTTGACGAGAAATCGTCTTGCTGTGCCCCTACACCATTTGCATCATCTCTTTCGCTTATAATACGGGGCGTTCAAAACTAGAAACTGGAAAACATGTCACTCATTACTGTAAGTTCACTATCAAAATCATACGGCGCCGATGATATTTTCAGCGGGGTAAATTTCACCGTCGATAAAGGCGCCCGCATGGCAATTGTGGGTCCCAACGGGATCGGCAAAACCTCGCTCATGCAAATCCTTGCCGGCGTGGACCAGGCTAGTTCGGGAACAGTCAACCGCTCACGGGGAGTCCGAATCGGGTATTTGTCGCAAGAGGCAGATTTCAAAATGGCGGGAACGATCTGGACGGCGTGCGAAGCCGTCTTCAGTCATTTTAAAGATGAGCAGCAAGAATTGCATCGCCTTGAAGAGTTGATGTCTGACCCTGAAAAACTTGATGAAGCCATGGAACGCTACGGCAAATTGCAGGAAGATTTTGAACGGCGCGGCGGCTACACCTATATGACGAAAATCCGCACGGTGTTGACCGGCTTGGGATTTAGCGAAGCGGACTATCAACTAGACCTTGACCATCTTTCGGGCGGACAGCGCACACGTGGATTTCTGGCACGCCTCCTGCTCGAAGACCCAGATGTGCTCCTACTCGATGAGCCGACCAATCACCTCGACATTGCCGCCGTGGAATGGCTCGAAGGATATTTAAGTCAATGGGAAGGCGCGGCGGTCATCATTTCGCACGACCGCTTCTTTTTGGATAAAGCCAGCAACGGAATTTTGGAAATGTTCCCCGGCGCAACAGAAACGTATCGCGGCAATTACAGCGCGTATCTAAAACAACGCGTCGAACGCATGGCACGCCGTCAGGAAGTTTTCGACAGCGAAAAAGAAAAGCTGCAAAAGGAAATGGAATACATCCGCAAAAATGTAGCGGGACAAAATGTATTACAAGCCAAAGGCAAACTCAAGCGCATCTCACGCTTGATCCAAGCCATTGAGCAGATCGGCATGGAAGCCGCGCTCAAACAAAAATGGATCGAGACCGCAGGCGAAATTTCCGTCACCACCTCCATTCTCAGCGTGGAAGAAGCCGGGCGCCGCATCAACGCCTTGCAATCGCCTGTGCGCCAACTGCCCAATTTACATTTACGCCTTGCGCAAGCCGCGCGTTCGGGCGATATGGTCATTCGCACTGAAAATCTCAAAGTGGGATTCCCGGATAAATTTTTATTCTCTTCTCCCAACATAGATTTACGACGCGGCGACTGTGCCGCGTTGATCGGACCGAACGGCGCGGGCAAATCGACTTTTCTCAAAACAATTCTCGGTCAGATCCCCCCGTTAGCTGGTGAGGTGACTCTGGGAGAGAGTCTGCACATTGGATATTTTGCCCAGGCGCACGAAAGTTTGAATCCGCAAAAAAGCGTGATCGAAGAGATCACAGATACAACCGGCTGGCTTCCGCAAAAGGCACGCGAGTATCTCGGCAAATATCTATTCTCCGGTGACGATGCCTTCAAGAAAGTATCCATGCTCTCCGGTGGTGAGCGTGGACGTCTGGCGTTGGCGAAACTTGCCTTGCAAGATACCAACCTGCTTCTATTAGATGAACCCACCAACCATTTGGATATTCCATCGCAGGAAATTCTCGAAGCCGTGCTCGATGATTATGAAGGCACGATATTGCTTGTCACGCATGACCGTTATCTTGTGGATGCCATCGCCACCCAAATCTGGGAAGTTGATACCGACAAATCGCATCTCATCATCTTCAAGGGTATCTACTCTCAATTGAAAGAAGAACGCGAAAAAGATCTGGCTCGCCGCGCCGCCGCACAAGCTGAGCGTGAAGAGGCTGAATCTCGCAACAAAGCGACAACGAAAGCCAAGTCGCCGAGTACGAAGGAAGATAAAAAGAAGGCTGCGAAAAGGCAGGAACTTGAAAAACAGATCGCCGCATTGGAAGCAAAGTTAGGTGAGATCAGCGAGCAGTTGGCACATCCACCCAAAGATGCGGGGGCAGTCATTAAGCTGGCGCAGGAATATGATCAAGTGCAAAAAGAGGTGAATGAGAAGTTGAGAGTGGGCGAGTGGGAGAGGATGCAGGGATGACGGCAAATGATTGAAGGCAGTGCACTAACAGAGCAGTTAAACATAATTTTGAAACAAAAGTTTCGACGTCGATATTTGTTCGATACTGTATGGCGATGAGAAATATATTGGTACTGGCAACCTTGTACAACATACGAAATCAATTGTTTATTCTTACATGTCATCATGTTGCAGTAGAGGCATATACCTTCAGAAACCTTGAAATTATTTTCCCTGACAATAAAGCCCTCAAACAAAACCAGATAACACTCTTTCGAAAGAATAAAAACGATGACATTGCTTTGTTGAGGATAGATGAGACTAATTTCAAATTAGGGGATTTAGCTCCTCTTACTCTTGGGGAGTTTACGACATCAACTGACTTAAGAGATTTTTCCCATAGGAATTCCCAATTTGTAGTAGGCGGATTTCCTGGAAGTCTTGCAAAACAAAATATACCCAACAGTCCAACATTCACTCTTAAACCATTGCTTTTTCAAACAATGCCACCTATTGGAAGGCGGCAAACTAAGGCAAAGATTTATCTGGAATATAAGCCTGAAAACACTAATAATCGAAATCTTCAAGATGCTCCTGGACTTAGCGGTGGTAGCATATGGTATGTTCCACCCATCAATCTCAACAACCCAATTTTGTCTCCAACTCATTGGAAAATTGTTGCGATTCAATCTGCATGGAGACGAGGAGACTATATAGTTGGTAAGAGTATAAGGAAAGTGTTTGAATGGTTAGGACTTAGAATAAGCGAAAAATGCTACGGGATATTATACGAATTTAGACTATTGTCAACCACGGAGACATCCGTTTCCAAAAGCAGGCACACATGTCTTGGAAGAACCAGACTGCGAAGCGACTCCCTGCCGTAGAATACTTTTATAAAATGGAGACAGAAATGGCAGACCCCAAAACTTGTCCCAAATGCAACGGCACAATGACGCAAGGCAGGATCATGAAATACAACGAACACTCGATGCAGAATAAGTATCTTTATGTGTTTGCGCCTGATGAAAATTTAAACCCCATATCAAAGGAGCGCAAGGCGTTGGTCGCTTTTGCGTGCAATGAGTGTGGGTTTACGGAGTTTTATAGCCAGGTGGTTGAGTGAATAACTGAATGTCACAAAACATTCTCATCATTACCCCTCTCAAAGAAGAATACGACAATCTTCTTCACAGCCTCACCACAGCTGGACTTGGAATCCCTCGAAGACAAAATCGGAAAGCTGGATGTTCATCGTTTCCCTGCACTCAATATCACCCTCGCCCGCGGCGGACATGGCAAAACCCAATTCGGAATCCAAACTCAATATCTATTGGATCATGCACTGTTTGATCTGGTCATCTGTGCTGGCGCAGCAGGGGCATTAGCTCCCAAAGTCAAAGTGGGAGATTTGATCGTCGCGACAACCACTGTTGAGCATGATTACAACAACAAGTTCGTACCGCGTCCCAAACCACGCTTTAAAGGAGATACGGAAAGCATCAAGCAACTCAAGGCTTTGAAAATGAAAGATGCCGATTTCAAAGTCCATTTTGGGGTGATGGCAGGCGGTGATGAAGATGTCATCGATATGGAACGTGGAAAAGAACTGCATAAAAAGCACAAAGCACTAGCGGTTGCATGGGAAGGAGTTGGCGGCGCACGTGCATGTGCATTCAACGCAGTCCCATATCTTGAATTGCGCGGCGCGACCGATACCGCGAATCACGAAGCACCTGTTGTGTTTTATATCAATTTGAAAATTG
Organism: uncultured Chloroflexia bacterium; assembly: GCA_963730175.1. Classification (GTDB taxonomy): domain Bacteria; phylum Chloroflexota; class Anaerolineae; order Anaerolineales; family Villigracilaceae; genus Defluviilinea. The sequence continues at coordinate 65,328 of CAVSRF010000056.1, forward strand.
TGATGAGGAATATAGCTTTGTTGTTGTATGAGTGGTTGAGCAACTGAAACACAAGAGTGCCATACTCTTTATAAAGATGGGGACATCCTTTTCCAAAAGGAGGTATACATATCTTGGAAGAATCAACACAGTGTACCCAATTATCAATAGAACTTCTCCTCTTTTTCCAGCATAGCAAGCAGTGCATCAAAACGCCGTTGCCTGGTTTCCGGCTTTCTGGCAGTTTTCAATCGCCAGAAAATGGCGTAGCGGTTGGATTTGTTAAGCGTGTTGAAAAAGTTGAGTGCCTTCTTGTTTTTCTGTAACACCTTCAGAAAATCTTCTGGAACAGCCATATCTTTGGATGAATCATAGGCGGCTTCCCATCGGCCATCCCGTTTTGCCGCATCAACCTCTGCCAAGCCAGATGGCTGCATCTTTTTTGCAACCATCAACTCAGCCACTTTATTGACGTTACGCTTCGACCATAAACTATTGGAACGCCGTGGCGTAAATTTTTGCAGGAAAAATCTTTCATCACAGGATTTTCGTTGTCCATCAATCCAGCCGTAACAGAGCGCCACATCAAGAGCTTCATCGTGAGTTACTGATGCAATGCCTGTCGCTTTTTTCGCCACTTTTATCCACACACCGTCCACTTGTGAATGATGCTTTGATAACCATTCCTCCCATAATGTAGCAGATGCAAAAGGCAAGGTCGGGGATTCTTTCTGGGATGCCATATGTTTTTCCTATTTGGTATGTGAACCTAATATCTGGATATAGTGTGGGTTATACATAATTCCTAAAATATTGCCAAATGGGTCGATAACAGATGCTGTGACAAAGCCAGAGTCACCACGCTTTGTGATCGGTTCGTATTCTGTCGCTCCCATGGACTTAAGTCGTTCGAACGCCGCATCAATATCGTCAACATGCCAATAGAGTACCGCACCTCCGGGTTTCGGTTGTGTTCCTTTTGGCGCATATCGACGATCAATGATGCCGAACTCACCCTCATAATCACCAAGCCGAAACTCAATATATACTGGATGTTCAGCATTCGGTTGCTGGAAGTATGCCTCGACACCTAATAATTCAGCATACCAATTGCGTGCCGCGATCACATCGTCTGTCCAAAAGTTCACCGTCGCCATCCCACGCAAAAAGTGTTTGTTTTCCATTTGTCTGCTCCTTTATTTATATGATGTATAAATCTATAATATCAAGTAGCATGAATAAAATATTACAAAAAACCGCAAGAAATTATGAGCCGCGTGGACGTCTGGATCCAGCCGGGTTTGAGCGTCATGTAAGTTTTCACACCTACATGCCACCCACAGACCTGGCACCATTTATCGAACATTTCTGGACCATTCACTGGGATAAAGCAGACAATACATATTACTCTGAAGAAGTGATGCATCGTCCATACGTTGATATCTTTATTTCCTCACAACAATCTGGTGTTCAGGGAACTTTTCGAGGGAAGCGTACTTATGTTGCCAAAGGGAGCGGTAGAATTATCGGTGTTCGTTTTCGTCCGGGGGCATTTCATACCTTCTGGGGTGGGACCATCACAGAACTACAGGACAAAGTCATCGACTTGCAACAGGTCTTCCCACAAATCGACAATCGTTATGTCGAACAATTGTTATCACTGGACGACCAGACCGCCATCCATGACCTTATAAATTTGATACGAGCGAAACAGCCTCAACCAGACACCAATATCGAACTTATCAATGAGATTATTATTGCCATCGAAACCGATGACAGTTACCAAACAGTGACAGCTGTAGCAAAGGCATTTGCCAGAAGCGAACGCTGGCTGCAACAACTCTTTCAAGATTACATCGGCATTGGACTCAAGTGGCTGCTCCAACGTCACAGGCTTTTAGCCGCGGCGCAACAAATCCGCGAGAGTGACCAACCTAATTGGGCTGCAATTGCCTACGACCTTGGTTATAGCAGCCAACAACATTTCATTGCAGATTTTAAAAAGTGTTGGGGAAAACCCCACGACAGTATAAAAAAGGGCTCATCGTTTCTTAAACCCTTGCATTTTCTGGTAAATCTGCATATCCTTATTATGGATAAGGAGGCACACATGTCTTGGAAGAACCAACTGCGAAGCGACTCCCTGCCTCACACCCTTGCAAGGAAGCTACACCTAACAATATCAATCTGACTCCTGCACTAGTTTAGGAGTAAGATTATCGTTATGAAAGAAACTTTCCCGGAATCTTCTGGGAGGAAACCGAAACTCCAGAGTCCTTTATCAATAAACTCTGGCGGTGGTTCATTGCCCCTTCACCAAAAATTACGGAGCCAGACCAGCGCCGCCAGGCGTCCCTGCTTTCGGGGTTTTTGATTGGAGCCATCCTGCTTGCCATCGTTACGGAGTTATTAACGATCGAATTCATCGGGTGGAAGAATTACACAGGTTATCGTCAAACCACTGTTATTGTTATTTTTCTGGGGATAATTTATGGGATCAGCCGCACACAGCGGGTCAGGGTCGCGGCTATACTTACGGTCATCGTTGCATCAGCCGGGGTCTATTTCATTGGGTGGAGTGAACCCAAGAGCGTTTTAGGAGGCATTTTCGATTTTATGATCCTGCCCTTGTGGCTGGGCAGTTTATATTTAAGTCTGAGCGGGCTGGCAATTCTCATCGCGCTAAGTCTCATCTCAATAGTACTCTTCCCATTTCTGATTCCGCTGGTCACAATGGATGATGTGCTCGTCGGTCCCTTTGCCTTTATCTTCACGACCTCCATGCTTTTGGTTGTCATCACACGTCACCGCAATAATCTCGAGCAGGATCGCAGAAAAGAACTGTCAGAGAAGGAAGAACATAGTCGTCGCGAAGCCGCACGCGCTGAGACTTTATTACGTGTGGCTGAACGTCTGAACGCACAACTCGATCTGGATACTTTGCTGAAAACCATTAGCGAAGAGGTTATGCGCGCGCTCAATACAGAGGTGTCCATCGTAGCTCTATACGATCCAAAGCAGAATGTCCTCATTCCAACAATGGGCGCAGGAGTAGTACCAAGCCTGATTACGAACATGCCACCGGTTTCAAAAGATATGTACGAGCAAATGGTTAGAGAACTTGGAACGATCTTTGCAATTTCCGACTTGCAAGGGGTTGATAACGTGGATTACACCGAGCAGTTCAGGAAGATGAATTTCCATTCCATGGCATTCGTCACAATGGAATATGAACACGAACTCATCGGCAGTCTGACTGCCATCACGGTTGGAGAACGCCGTACCTTTGCAGAGAACGAACTCCTACTCCTGGAGGGGCTGGCAGACCAGGCGGCATTGGCAATCACAAACACAAGGTTATATAAGGATGCCCGTCGAAGACTGGAGCATCTCCAGGCTCTGCGAGCCATCGACATTGCCATTTCCTCTAATCACAATCTGCAAGAGACATTGAATGTTCTTCTTGAGCAGATCACGAAACAACTCCGGGTGGATGCCGCAGTGATCCTGCTCCTGGATGAAACCAAAGGACGGCTTGAATTTGGCGCCAGCCTGGGTTTCCAAACTTCAACGTTGCGCTACACAAGCCTGCAGGTCGGCGAAGGCATGGCAGGAGGCGCCGCTCAGAGGCGAGAAATCATTCACGTCCATGATCTAAGAACCGACCCTAAGAGCCTGGTCAATGCCCCTTCGCTTGCGAAGGAAGGCTTTGTCAGTTACTACGCGGCTCCGCTCATCACGCAGGGACAAGTCAAAGGCGTACTGGAAATTTTCCATCGTTCGCTTCTTGATCCTAACGATGAATGGCTTGGGTTCCTCGAAACTCTTGCAGGGCAGGCAGCCATCGCCATAGAAAGCACTACTCTCTTCGAAGATCTGCAACGTACAAACGATGAACTCTCCAAAGCGTATGACTCCACCATCGAAGGCTGGTCTCACGCGTTAGACCTGCGTGATAAAGAAACTGAAGGACATACGCGCCGCGTCACAGAACTAACTCTTGAGCTGGCGCGCACTTTCACATTCAAGGAATCAGAACTGGTACATATTCGCCGAGGGGCGCTTTTGCATGATATTGGAAAAATGGGTGTCCCCGATCGAATCCTGCTAAAAGAAGGTCCCTTGACCGATGATGAATGGGTTATTATGCGAAAACACCCGGTATATGCACACGAAATGCTTCGCCCAATTCAATATTTGCGATCTGCGCTCGACATCCCTTATTGTCACCATGAAAAGTGGGATGGCACAGGATATCCACGTGGACTCAAAGGGGAAGAAATCCCTTTAGTGGCTCGTATCTTCTCCGTAGTCGACGTTTGGGATGCCCTCACGAGCGACCGCCCCTACCGCGCCGCGTGGACTCAAGAAAAGACACTAGCTCATATCCTGGAGGGAGCAGGTTCCCATTTTGACTCAAAGGTTGTGGAAGTTTTCATCCAAATGATAAATGAAAAGCAAGTAAAAAAACGATAAACTCATCGTAAATATGGGGACATCCGTTTCTAAAAGGAGGCACACATGTCCTGGAAGAATCAACTGCGAAGCAACTCCCTGCCGTGGTTGCTGGAGTTCTGAGAATCCTGGTGTCCGTTATCTCGCGATGCGAGATCTGCTTGACCTTTCCCCTGACGATAAAAAATTGAAGTCGGCACGCAAGTCCGCGCACAAGGAGGGACCGATCGCGCACGTCCTCTCCAAGATGAACGAGGAGGGATACTGGCAAAGAGCGGGAACGGGTTATGGACCGAAGTACAAGTCCACGGTATGGGCATTGATCCTGCTGGCACAATTGGGCGCGTCGGTGAAAGATGATAAGCGTATCAGGCTGGCTTGTAAGTATTATCTCGACCATGCGCTGACCCCGGCGGACAGATATCTCCATGACAAACAACTCTCCTGCTGGAGCAGTCGATTGTTTGCAAGGGAATATGCTCTGGTCATTGATGGAGTTGGGTTACACCGATCCACGCATGGATAAAGCTTACGAATGGATGGCACGCACGACCACGGGTGAAGGTGTTGCGCCGATGAAAGACAAGCACGCGCCAATTCGTTATTTTGGGGGCAAGTGCGGTCCAGACCTTCGCGTGCGGGGCGAATAACAAACTTCCGTGTGCGTGGGGTGGAGTCAAAGTTTTGTTGGCGCTGAGTTAGGTCCCAGTTGAGGAAAGAAGCGTGCTGATTAAGAAGGCGATCCAACAGGGTGTGGATTTCTTCTTTAGTGTGATCCATCCACGGCGGATTATCCAAATGGCTGGGCGGAAAAACCGAGCGGCAATTGGTGGAAGTTCGGCTTCCCCGTCTTTTACGTTACCGACATTTTGCAGATCACCGAAGCTTTGGTTGCCTTGGGATACGGCAAAGACAAACGTTTGCAGAACACGCTTGAGCTTATCCGCTCGAAGCAGGATGAGCAGGGACGCTGGCAACTCGAATACAACTACGATGGCAAGA
>CAVSRF010000057.1:0-26039 GCA_963730175.1 uncultured Chloroflexia bacterium
TTGTCTTTGTAGTAATGCAATACGTGAACTAGGAGACCTGCAACACAACATAGAATGACTGGCTTTCCCATACACGGTGGTCATACTATAATCAGCCAAGAATGAAATCGAATTTCGTATTGATCTTGATCTATACCGTCATTGCAGGGTTGATCGCCGCTATTGGCAACCGGTCCCCGTAAAGTCCCGCGTTAACGGGGCTGGAGTTTTATGGTCGTCCATCTTGCCAAGCGGCATAAGTTCGACCTCAGCCTTCAAGCCCTTGGGTTTACAGCAACCACCATTTGGGAAATTTCAACATTACTAAAAGATACAGCCATCGAGTTATTGAAGTTTATTCCCGGTCCCTGTCTGGGTGGCGGATTTTGTCGCGGTCGTCTTTGTTTTCTTTTTAGGGGTTTCGCAATAATGGATCTTAAAAAATAGCAATAAAATGCGAGACAGACCAATCGAACTGTCCATTGAAACAGTTCATAGTGTGGGGCTTATCAACAACTGCTGGTTCAATCAATTGAAGTAGAATTAAATGATGCTTAAGAGTATACGATTCGCCGTGCTGGCATCCTTTATCGAAGGTTTGGTTGCACTCGTCTGGCTGGCATCCATTCCCACAGAAGGGACATTTTCACCGGTCCGATTGGGGTCGTTGTTTGTCATCCTGGTCATTTCATTGGGGTGTCTGGCGATTTTTGTAAACGCGAAGGCTGGGAATAAAGCGGCAAAAACAATCGATGGATTTGCAAGCAGGGACGCGGGAATTTATATTTCATTTCTATTCGTAGCCCTTTCTTCTATCGTGTGCGTAACGATCCTTTACAAGGAAACGTTGCTTTTAACGATCAGCGAATTAGCGTACACAAGATTACTGCCTATCGCCGTATTTGGGGCGCTGTTATGTCTGCAATTGGGAATAGTGTTCCTCTTACCCAACCTCAATAAAGATATATTGAAGAATACTTTTGGTCCCATCTGGAAAACAGCCCTTATTCTGTTGGGATGTTTTCTCGGCGTATGGATTTTTATTTCAGCCACGCACCTTGGGTTCACGCATGATGTTGTTGGGCTGAGCTGGGGACTGCCGGGGACGCCGATCTCATTTCCACAAGTTGTCCTCGCCTTTGCGGTCAGTCTCTTACTGGCATTTGCGTACAGCATCTTCAAATCCAAGGGCCGCTCGCAAGGGATTCCTATCAGAGACATCCTTATCTTCGGTGGGATTATGGGGTCTGGCAGTTATTCTCTGGTGGAATACACCGGTTAGCGCCACCCACTTCAACCCTCCTCCCATGCCGCCCAACAACGAATACTATCCCAACTCCGATGCCCTGATCTTCGACAGGTCTGCCTATCATTTGCTTTATGGGATCGGATTCAGCAACCACTTGATCCGCAGACCTTTATATGCCGGCATGCTCGCTCTCTTCCACAAGCTGGCTGGTCCCGGTTACGACGATACGATCTTCCTCCAGATCCTGGTTCTGGCATTGATCCCATCCATGACCTATCTTTTAACTTCAAAGCTTTCGAATCGTCTGGCAGGGCTTCTGGCGGGACTGTTGATACTGCTTCGCGAAAAAAATGCAGTTACACTTTCCGGGGATATCGTGACATCCAATGCAAAATTAATGATGAGCGATATGGCAGCCATGCTTGGCGTTATTGTGTTCATGTATGCAACGGTCAAACTCTTATCAAGCAAAGACCGCTCCATCTGGCTGTTGGGGATCGTTGGAGCCTGCCTCGGATTAACAGGCTTGATACGTGCACAGGTTTTGGTCCTCATCGTTCCGCTTTTGCTTTTCATCTTTATCGCCAAAAGCCCGATACAAATACGGATAAAGGAATCGGTCGTCCTCCTTTTGGGGTTGATACTGGTCCTGTTGCCTTGGGCGTGGCGAAACTGGAACCTGACCGGTACGTTCGTGCTCGATGACCGCGGGAGAAGAAAGGCTCCTGGCACGCGATTATTCGACAGACCCCACCTCCCTACCCCTTCCACTCAACGGCGAAACGGAGAAGGAATTTTCTGAACGGCTTCAAAAGGGAGTCCTTTCATTTATCGTCGAGAACCCAAACCAGGTACTATTCTTCGTTTCGAATCATTTCCTTCGCAATATGATCACCAGCGTGACCTATGTAGCGCCGGTATTTTCGAACGATCCACCTCGCGACCTTGTGAGTCAACTTCCGTTCTGGGAAGAATGGGATGGAACACTGACGGGGAACAGCGGGATGTCCCTATTCATCAATCTGATGATCATTGCCTTTGGCATCAGTATCTCCCAGTCAAAAAACAAATATACGGGATGGTTTCCCATCGTTGTATTGCTGGCTTATAGCGGCGGCAACGCGCTTGTCCGCTCTTCCGGGTGGAGGTTTGCCCTGCCAGCCGACTGGGTAATTCTTGTCTATTACAGTATTGCGCTGGCATACCTCCCATCCAGGATCATGTTGTCTTCAAACGAAAATACGGCGATACTATCCGATATCGACAAAGTTCCAAATCGCAAAAATAATTACGTTGAAATAATAACCTTTTGTGCTTTGTTATTATTGGGAGCATCCGTACCTCTTGCTGAGAAGCTAATTCCTGCCAGAGATTTCTCCAGTTTTACGAATGACGCCCGGGAACTTCTCTCTCAGTCTGATCTTGAATCCTTTATGAAACAAGACAACGCAGTTTTCTATTCCGGAGTGGCGCTTTATCCCCGCTATATCAAACCCAACAGCAGGATCTACCTGGCAGACGCCCCACCCAGAGATTACAAATACCTGCATTTTTGGCTTATCAATGATGACGATAATCAGATCGTGTTCCCAACGGAAAGTTCTCCTGCTGTTTTTCCTCACACAGGGACGGTTTCAGTAATAGGCTGTAAGGAGGATAATTACATCCTGGCGTGGGCGGTGATATTACATACCCATCCAAGCCAAATATATGTACAAGACTCTGAAAGCTCCATTAAGCTGTCCATTGGATAAATAATAGGGATTTGAATTAACCAATCATCAGATGTTAGAATACGCCCAATAAACCAGCCTGTTTAACTTATCGGGAGCGCGGCATGGATCAACTTCAACCCGGGCAAATGCTTGGACCTTATCGCATCATCAATCAAATCGGTGAAGGGGGTATGGCAACCGTCTATAAGGCGTACCAGCCATCCATGGATCGAAATGTGGCGATCAAAGTCCTTCCAAGCAAACTCGCGGAGAGCAGTGAATTTACACAACGGTTCCAACAGGAAGCGCGTATCATCGCAAAGTTGGAACATCCTCACATTCTGCCTGTTTTCGACTATGGTGAAAATAATGGCGTTACCTACTTCGTCATGCGATATCTCGATGCAGGGACGCTTCGCGAAAAGATGGAGACCGGGCGTCCATTGCCGCTCGATGAAATCGACCGCCTCTTCACACAACTGGCAGACGCGCTTAGTTATGCACACAGCAATGGTATTATCCATCGCGACCTTAAACCCTCCAACGCCCTGATCGACTTACAAGGCAATCTTTTTCTCACCGATTTTGGTATTGCAAAATTACTCGAAAGCGCATCCCCCCGCCTGACACAAACCGATGCCATCATGGGCACACCCGCCTATATCAGCCCGGAACAGGCAATGGCAATACAAGTTGACCAGCGTTCCGATATTTATTCCCTCGGTATCATCCTTTATGAAATGGTCACAGGGCGCGTTCCCTTCGTGGCAGAAACGCCATTGGCGGTCATCCTCAAACACGTCAGTGACCCATTACCGTTGCCATCCACTGTCAAGGCAGATATCCCGGAAGCCATTGAGAAAGTTGTACTGAAAGCCCTTGCCAAAATTCTGACGACCGATTCGCCACCGTCGCCGAATTTTTATCTGCCTGGAAACGCGCGCTGGATGAGACAACATCAGCACAACGCGCGTCAAAGATTCTCCCTCAGACGCGCCACAGACGGGGAAATCGTCCGGTCAGACTCAGGGGACGTCTGTTCCTGTTCCGAAAGCCTCTCCCAAAAATCGGAGGCTTAACTCCTTGGGCGATCGGCTGTCTTGTTGGCGTATGTGCCTTGTTTGCCGTTGCAGGAGGAGCATTTTTTATCTTCAATATGGGTGGGTCTCTCAACACATCGCCTACTGAAACTCCCCCGCCAACAAATACCGCAGCTCCAATTCAGCCCACCAACACCCAGCCGCCAACGGAAGCCGTCATCCCCGCAACCAGCGATACCCTTCTCGAAGATGATTTCTCCGATGACAGCATTTGGGGTCTGCTCGATGATACCACCGCGACCATAGGCTATGACGCTGAAACACTGCAAGTGAAAATATTCGAAAAGAATTGGATCGTTTGGAGCACGCCAAATTCAAAGAACTACGAAAACATTCACGTGGAAGTTACTGCAAAGAACAACGATGGCGAACCTACCACAGCATTCGGGATCATGTGCTACCAACAGGATACAAATTCATCCTACTATTATGCAGTGATGACCCCCGCCGGAGAGTATGCAATTGTGGAAACATCAGAGGATAATTCTGATGTTCTCCTTACGAATAATGATCGCTGGGCATCTTCAGATTTGATCAAGGTAAACGCGCCCTCTTATCGTGTTGGCATGGATTGTGGCAACGGCACATTGGCGCTGTATGTGGATGGTCAACTGATCGATCGGTTTCCGATGACACCTATACCAGCGGCATTGCCGGTCTTATTGTCTGGAGCGGAGAGGATGCCGCCTCTGCAGATGTGAGCTTTGACGATTTCACCATCATGTCGCTGAAATAAGCCCTCCCACTAAATAGACTTATGGTTCGATCGAAAAAAGACCGAGGGCAAAATGTCCTCGGTCTTCCATCGTTCGTCTTCAGTCTACAACGAATAACTTTCGCCCGGCTTCAAGATCACCGGCTTTGTTTTTGTTTCCTTCTTTACGCGTTCTGCCCAGGCATTTTCATCTTGCTTGAGCAAATCAAAGGTGTTGTAGTGGATGGGGATGACGACTTTCAATTCCAGGAATTTTACGGCGCGCAAGGCATCGTCAGGACCCATGGTGAAGTTGTCGCCAATGGGGATGACTGCCAGATCAAGTCCCTCTTCACCGATCAGTTTCATATCACCGAACAGACCGGTATCCTGTGCGAGATAAATTTTCTTTCCATCGTTGGTTGTCAGCAGGAAGCCGGTTGGATTACCGCCGTTGGAGCCATCGGGCAATCCAGAGCCGTGCAAAGCGAGGGTCAACTTCAAATATCCAAATGGATGTTTGAAGCCGCCGCCAATGTGTTGTGCATGTGCCTTGACACCTTGTCCCTCGAACCAACCTGCGATTTCAGCGTTGCTGATAACCGTTGCGCCAGTCCGTTTGGCAAGGGCAACGCCATCGCCCACGTGGTCACCGTGTCCGTGGCTGATGAGGATGAAGTCCGCCTCAACAGCTTCGGCTGAGGTGGAGGCGGCGGGGTTTCCGCTAAAGAAGGGGTCGATGATAAGTTTATATCCACCAGTTTCGAGTCCAAGTGTAGCGTGTCCGTACCAGGTAAGTTTGTTTGTCATAAAAGGCTCCTTTCTCAATATAAACAAGTATAGGCTGAATCAAAAAAGAGTCAATTGCTGTTGGCAAGTTTCGTAAATAAATCTATAATCCATGCAATGTCATCGGCGGAGGCTATATGAAACCAACTTTTCGTCAGCGTTTTCGTTATCGTTTCGATAATATGATGTCACGCGGTACGCCCGCGATGATCTTCATCCTGTTTGTGCTCTCACTCGCAGTTGTATTTATAGCTGGCGTCATACTTACGCTTACCCGATTCGCACAGGTTGACGAATCGCCTCTTGCGCTTGGCGAAGCCATTTGGGAAAGCTTGATGCGTACGCTCGATCCGGGCACCATGGGCGGCGATACAGGTTCAGGGTTCCGTTTCGTCATGTTGCTTGTCACGCTGGGAGGCATCTTCATCGTCAGCGCCTTGATCGGCGTGTTGAACAATGCCATTCAGGATCGCATGGAACATCTGCGCAAGGGACGTTCGCTCGTACTTGAAAATAATCACACCATTATCTTTGGCTGGTCGCCGCAGGTGTTCACCATATTGTCCGAGTTGATGATCGCGAATGAGAACCAGAAGAACGCACGCATTGTGGTCATGGCAGACAAGGATAAGGTGGAGATGGAGGATGAGATACGAGACCGGGTCGAGATCCTGGGTTCGACGCGCATTATCTGTCGTTCGGGGGATCCCATTGATCTGAATGATCTCGAGATCGCAAGTCCACACACGGCAAAATCCATCATTATTCTTCCGCCCGAAGAAAATAACCCGGACACCGTCGTCCTTAAGACAGTACTAGCAATTACCAACAACCCAAATCGGCGTAAAGAACCTTATCACATTGTTACACAGCTTCGCAATGAAAAGAACACAGACCTGGTTGAAATGATCGGTGAAAAGGACCATGTACAGGCGGTGTTGACCGAGGATTTGATCGCACGTGTGGTTGCCCAAACATCGCGTCAATCGGGGCTTTCCATTGTTTACACCGAGTTAATGAACTTTGGTGGCGATGAGATTTACTTCAAGGATGAGCCGAGTCTGGTAGGTAAAACCTATGGCGAGGCATTGCACGTCTATGAGGATTCTTCGTTGATGGGTTTGCGCAGGTCAGATGGAAGAATCCTGTTAAGCCCGCCCATGGATACCATCATCGAAAAGGATGATCGCATTTTTGCCATGTCCGAGGACGACGACACGATTCATCTCTCAAACCTGAACCTGATTCCGATCAACGAGCAAGCCATACGCTCGAGCGTGATCCCCTCAAAACCCAAACCCGAAAAATGTCTCATCATCGGATGGAACCGAAGCGGCATGACCATTGTGCGTGAACTCGACAACTACGTTCCCAAGGGTTCATTGATGATGGTCGCATCGGACATTTACGGCATCGACAAAGAAATTAAAAGGCAGGGTATCAAACTTAACAATCAAAAATTGGCTGTAGAAGAAGGTGATACGACTGATCGCAACCTGCTCGATAAACTTGGCGTGGAAGAGTACGACCATGTCATTGTGCTGGCAAACAGCGGACTTGAACATCAGGAAGCCGATGCAAAGACTCTGGTCACGCTTCTGCATTTGCGCAACATGGCTGGACACGATGCCACCCCCTTCTCCATCGTAAGCGAGATGCTCGACATCCGTAACCGTGAACTTGCCGAAGTGACGCAGGTGGACGATTTCATCGTCAGCGAGCATCTGGTCAGCTTGATGATGTCACAGCTTTCTGAGAATGCCGAACTGTTCGGTGTGTTCAATGATATCTTCGACCCAGAGGGTGCGGAGATCTATCTCAAGCCCATCAGCGATTATGTGGCAACGGGTGAGCCAGTCAACTTTTACACCGTGGTCGAGGCGGCACGTCGGCGTGGGGAAACTGCACTGGGCTACCGCATTGTTTCTGAGTCGAAGGACGCAGGCAAGTCATACGGAGTCCACACCAACCCAAAGAAATCGAAAACGGTCACATTTGCCCCTGAAGACAGGGTAATCGTAATCGCAGAAGAGTAAATAATTGGATGGCGAAAGCCATCCTTTTTTATGCAACCGGAAATATCAATTTGCGTAAATATCTTGGTGCATAACACCGTGACCAAAGGAGGTCAAAATGACAGTTTTTTATGTAGTTGCAGGTTCGGCGGCAGTTATCATTTTATTGATCCTGCTGTCAGGGATTTGCTTTATCTCAAACTCACGCATTGGCATTGTTGAGAAACGCTTTAGTTTTAAAGGTTCCATCAAGAGTGGCTTTATTGCGTTGAACGGAGAAGCAGGCTTTCAACCGAAGGTTTTGCGCGGTGGTTTGCATTACCTGATACCCGTCCAGTACGTTGTACGGATGGCTCCGCTTGTGACGATCCCGCAGGGCAAGATCGGCTACATTTTCGCACGTGATGGAAAGTTACTCGAGTTCGACACAGACTCTTGCCTCCAATGCAGAAGTAAGCGACTTTCAGGATGTGGAAGCCTTCTTGAAGAACGGTGGTCAACGAGGTCCTCAACGCCGCATTCTTCGTGAAGGCACGTATGCCATCAACCTGGTGCAATTCATTGTGCTGACCGATGAACGCGTATATTCCATGCCGTTGAGCCGTGAGGAGATGCAGGTCATTCAAGGCATGGCAACGGTCATTACCGAGCGCGGCGGTTTCTTCCCCGTCATCATCAAGGATACCGACGACAAGATCGGTATAGCCACTGTCCATGATGGACCATCGCTGGGACAGGGCGAGATCATTGCTCCGGTTGTCGGTGACGACCCGAAGAATTCTGAAACCTATCACAACAAATTCCAGGACCCTGATAAGTTCCTGATGGCGGGTGGTTTCCGTGGTCGTCAGTTGCAGGTGTTGGTAGAAGGCACGTATTATGTCAACCGCCTGTTTGCCACCGTTGAAATGATCGAGAAGACGGTCATTGAAGTAGGCAATGTCGGCGTGGTGGTTTCATATACCGGTGAAACAGGTGAAGACCTTTCCGGCAAGGAATATCGTCACGGTGAATTAGTGGCACGCGGCAAACGCGGCGTATGGGAAGAGGCGCTCCTGCCCGGAAAATATGCCTTCAATACATATGCTGGCAAAGTCGTTTCAGTACCAACGACCAACTTTATCCTCAAATGGATCCGTAATCAGGTGGGTGCGCATCACTTCGATGAGAACCTGACCGAGGTCTCGCTCATCACCAAGGACGCATTCGAACCATCCCTGCCGCTTTCGGTGGTGGTGCATATTGATTACAAAAAGGCTCCGCTGGTCATTCAACGTTTCGGTGATGTCAAACGTCTCGTTGAACAAACGCTTGACCCGATGGTGTCGGCGTACTTTAAGAACATTGGTCAAACCCGTACCTTGATCCAACTCCTGCAGGAACGAAGCGACATTCAGCAAATCGCCAGCAAAGAGATGCAGGTAAAGTTTGAGCATTACAACCTCGAACTCGAGGAAGTGCTCATCGGCACACCCTCTTCACCGGAGAATGATACGCAGATCGAAACCATCCTTACACAGTTGCGTTCACGTCAGGTCGCTGAGGAACAGGTTGAGACTTACGGTCGTCAGGAAAAAGCCGCGGTGAAGGAACGCGAACTCCGCGAGGCTGAATCCCGAGCTCAAATGCAAACGAGCATGACACAGGCTGAATTGAACATTGAAATCCAATCGAACCAGGGTAAAGCCGATTACCAACGCTCCATTCAACAGGCTGCACAGATCCGTGCGCTGGCTGAAGCGGAAGCTGAGAAAGTGGCACGCATCGGTATCGCTCAAGCTCTGGCAACCGAGGAGCAGGTTCGAGCGTATGGCGGACCGCAATTCCAGGTGACGCAGACCGTGCTCAATCGATTTGCTGAAGCTATTCAACAATCCGGCGTGGATGTTGTCCCGCGTGTGGTCGTAGGCGGGGATAAAGAAGGTGGCAGTAACGGTAATATTATGGAGGGCTTGCTCGCCATGTTGCTCTCCGACCGGTTTGGGGCGCTTGCCAACGAGGCACAAGGCAAACGCTCGGAGGAAGCTGAGCAACTCCGGTCTGAAATTCGCAAGAGTATGACCGGAAAGACGGGCAAGAAAGAGTAAAGCAAAAGGGCGACCCCAAAAGGTCGCCCTTTCTTTTCCGAATAAAAACGGGGGCTTTTGCGTTAATATAGTAAGAGCAAGAAAATCCAGAAAGGTTTGTCTCGCAGTGGCAACTGTCTACACAGCTAACGAAGCACAACTTATAACGCAGGCGCAGAACGGTGACCGAAATGCCTTCAGCGAACTGGTTCGCATCCATTCGAAAGGTGTGTTGAATGTTGTCTATCGTATGTGTGGTGACATGTTGATCGCAGAGGACGCCGCACAGGAGACGTTTATTCGAGCCTGGCAGAATTTGCCTTCCTATCGCCCGCAGACACCTTTCCGCAACTGGTTGTATCGCATCGCTTTCAACGCCGGGATGGATATGCTCCGCAAGGAAAAACGTATCCTGCCCGATGATATTGAAGATATGAATCTGACCGATGGACAGCCCGGAATTGAGTCCATGGTGTCACAGCAGGAAAGAACGACGCTTGTGCAAAAGGCAATTCTGTCGCTGCCAGATGCGAGCCGGGCAGTATTGGTGCTGAGAGAATATGAAGGACTTTCGTATCAAGAGATTTCATCGACATTGGATATACCGGTTGGAACTGTGATGTCACGTTTGAATTATGCACGCAATTTATTGAAAACAAAGTTGAAACCACAACTGTCTTTATTGGAGGTCGAACATGTCTAACCACGTGAATGAATGGTTGAACGCCTATCTCGATGGAGAATTGAATGGCGGAAGACTTCACCAGGTAGAGGAGCATCTTGCCGGATGTGAAGCCTGTCAGGCAGAGTTGGACTCTTTACAAGGTTTATCGGCGATGTTGCATGAAGTCCCTGCGCCAGAGTTTATTTCGAATGAGCGCTTCGTTGCGCAGGTGAATTTGCGACTTCCACAACGACGCTCTGTCTCGACTGCAAATCGTAGTCTCTTTGACATCGGTTGGTGGATGATACCGGTCAGCCTGTTGATGATCTGGGTTTTTATCGGCACGACCACCATCGTCAGCGAGATGGTATCTGTGGCAGACAACCTTGGATTGTTGGATAAGACAACCGCCTCGTTTGTCTCAAGTTCGTCCAATGCAAGTGCCTGGACGGCAACAATGGGACAGGTTGGGGTGTTGCAAGGCAACAGCCTGCAATGGGCTGAGATGTCTGAAAGTTATACAAAGAATGTGTTACCGCAATTGGTCTTGTACGTTTCGGTTGCGGTGTTGTACCTCACATGGTTTGCAGTCTGGTGGGCGCGTCGAAGTCGTCAGGTGGATGGCCAACTCCTCGAAGGCTGAGGCAGACCCATAGTCAAGAAAGAAACGAAAAAGAAAGTTTGTCCCGAAGGATATCCGTCAGGTAATCCATCAAGAGAAATCTTCGGGATGATATCAACAAGGAGAAATAGAATGACAATTGATCCCGTCAAAATTTTAAAACGTTCATGGTACATCCTTTGGAGTTATCGTGCTCTTTGGGTATTTGGCCTGATACTGGCGCTGGCGGCTGGTGGTTCCAGCGGCAATTCGAACGGTAGTTCCAGGTACAACAGAAACAACAACGGCGGAACCACGCAGACGACGCCGCAAAGCATGCAGGACGCTTTCAAGAGCGCCCAGAACGAGGTGCATAAGCTCTTCGAGCAGGGTATCCCCAACATGAATATCTCAGGCAAAGACCTGACTACCTTCCTTTGGGTGATCGGCACCTTCGTGCTGATAATGATGATCGTGGGAATCGTGATGGCGGTTGCACGTTATGTTTCTGAAACATCGGTCATCCGTATGGTGGATGAGTATGAAGCCACCGGCAACAAGATGACCCTTCGTGAAGGGTTCCGCATCGGCTGGTCGAGAACCGCGTGGCGTTTGTTCCTGATCAACCTGATCGTGAATCTTCCATTGATCGCTCTGATGCTGGTGTTGCTCTTCGCAGGGATCGGTGTCTACTTTGCATGGATGAACGGGACTGCGAACTTCGCCACCTTCAGCACTGTCGCCACGGTTGTACTCGCTTTCATCACCATCTTCGTGGTTGTGATCCTGACCATCGTGTTGCATCTGTTACGCAACTTCTTCTGGCGGATTTCTGTACTGGAAGATGCCGGCGTCCGTGAGTCACTGAGACGCGGGTGGGCATTTGCGCTCGAGAATTGGAAGAATGTTGGTTTGATGTGGCTTGTGATGATCGGCGTAGGAATCGTTTGGGCGGTTGCTTCTGTCATCCTGTTCATCATCACCATTCCGGTTGTGATCGTGACTGCAGTGATTGCAGTACTTGTAGTGGCTCTCCCGCTTCTGCTGTTCGTCGGTATCTTCAGTACTTTCCTCGGTGGTGTACTTCCGTGGATCGCAGGCGCGCTATTCATGGCACCGTTATTCTTCACCATTGCCTTCTCGCCCTGGGTTTTGCTGGGCAGTTGGCAGGCGGTGTACACATCAACGGTTTGGACACTGACCTATCGCGAGATCAAGGCATTGCCGGCTCTCGCGTCTGAATCTGAGATCGTGCCGGTCGGAGACTAAAACTTCATCAACACAAAAAATCCCTTCCAGCTTTGGAAGGGATTTTTTTATTTTTCAAAGATGGAAATACTCTCAATATGATACGTTTGCGGAAACAGATCAAACGGCGTGACTTCCTTCAAACGATACCCCCCATTGATAAGACGCGCCGCATCCCTTGCAAGTGTGGATGGATCGCATGAGACATACGCAACGAAACTCGGATTTCATCTTCAGGATTCCATCCACCACAGCTTTATCCAAACCCGAGCGCGGCGGATCGACCAACACCACGTCCGGCTTCGCTTCGAGATGCGGGATCACATCCTCAGCCTCTCCCTCGTAAAGCTCCACATTATCGAATTCATCCAAGTTGACGATGAAATCCTCACACGAAGATTCCGACGATTCGATCCCGATCACAGTTTTGCATTTGGGAGCAAGGAATGCGCTGAACAATCCAACTCCGCAATAGACATCCAGTAGCGTAGTAGATGGGGAAACAGGTAGACGGGTAAGCAGATGTTCAACCATCTTCTCCGCCATGACCGTATTCACTTGAAAGAACGACGCGGCAGACACTTTGAAATCGCGATCCAACACGTGCATCACGATATGGTCACTCCCCGCGACAACAACCGTATGCTCTTCATAAATATGCGTTATGGAAATCCCTGCCTCGATCTCTAATTCAGGCGGTTCTGGTGATTTCGGATTCGAGCACAAGCATGAGATCATCATCCACGCCTGCGCGTAAAGAGACACGATCTATATTGGTCTCAGGTTCAAATTCAAGTTGAGTCCAGAAGTCATTGATGGAAGGTTCGGGAAGATGACATTCGGAAATTTTCATCACCCCTAGCCCCTCTCCAGCGGGGAGAGGGGAAACGTAGCCCAATTTTCCATCGTCGGTTAAATGAAACTGTACGTGATTCCGATAATTCCACGGATTCGGACAAGCAATCATTTCCTGAACAGGTGGATTTTCTATTTTGCCAATTCGTTTCAACTGGTCAATGAGAATGTCCCTTTTTGCCTGTAATTGCTTTTCGTAAGGAAGGTTTTGATAATGGCATCCACCACATTCTCCGAAATGCAGGCATTTCGCACCAATTCGATCCGATGAAAACTCAGAAAATCTCAACGATCTCCCCACGCGCAAAATTCTTCTTCTCCTCAGTCAACCTCACACGGACTTTTTCCCCCGGCAAACCAAATGGTACAAAGACCGCGCGATTATCAGGCAATCGTCCCATCGCGTCGCCGCCGTATATGAGAGTGGTCAATGTTACTTCGTAAGTTACCGCATCTGTCGTCATCATAATGATCTGCTTAAAATCATACTGCGTAATCCGTGATACGTAAATTACGCCTTACGGGTTACGCAGTACGAATATGAAATTTCGGGTTATCTTACTTCCCGACGCTGTGGAATTCAGTTACTTGATAAAAAACGAAAGCACGATCAACACAACTACAAAGAATCCTGCAAGCGTACCAATACGCCCAAGGTCGCGCTTGACATGGGTGTAGTCAGGATTGAACTCGTTGGTGCAACTCGCTGTTGAAGAAGCCACACTCACAGATACAGATCGACGTTTGTTTTTCTTAGCCATTTGAAACTCCTAGTTTTGTAATCGCGCAAAAACCACAATGCGCTGTTTATCAACAAGATATGGATAACACGAGATCAACGTCACCGTTGGGCTTCCCGTGGATGCCATCACTTCCACCGCGGTCGGCTCCACAATCGCCGTGCGGTCTACAACGTAAACATATTGCCTTTGCTGTGTATATAATATCACCTGATCGCCCGGCACAAGACGATCCAAATTACGAAAGATCTCGCCATACACATCATTATGCGCCGAAAGGATCACGTTCCCATTTTGCCCGGCGTTCACAGAACTTACAGCCTGCCCAACACCCTTCTTCAATTGTTCCCAGCCATCTCCCAATACAATAGGCGCATCAATACTGATCGCAGGCACCTGTAAACGTATCGCCTGATCAGGAGCAGCAGTTGGGATCGGAATACTCGCCAACGACTGCACCATCGGTCTCAAGTGCGCGGGAATCTCTTCATCATTCGGTCGCGTATTGCCCTGTGCATCCGGCGGCACATGTCCCGATGGAAGCACAACCGCCATCACGAGCGGCGTTGGCGTAAACGTTTCCTGGATCAACGCAGAAGCGACCTCTTTATTCAACGCCTGCAGGAACTCCGAATCCGCTGATGAGGACTCCGACCAGTCCAACCACCGCCAGGACCTCCACCACCAAAAGGAGTCGATCCATGAACCGTCGGCGCTTCGAAACCGGACTTTGGGGCTGGTCGCTGGTTTCTTCAAGCGTATCCACCACCGGGGCAGAGGAAGCGAGGATATCCGGCTCCACATCCACTACACGACCTGTTCTTTTAAAGTGCTCCAAACGTTCACGCCGAGCGCCGCGCCGTTTCTCGATCAATAAACGGCGTAACTCTTCGACCGACATCTCTTCCGGCGCTTTACGTCTAGCCATAGCGGAGAGATTATACCGCAAGGAATATTGCATTTATGTACGCTAATGCAGTGCTCAGGTATAACTTCCATCGCTGAAACCGGGGGTTCCATATTTCCGTTTTTAGAGGTAAGATTTAGAACAAACGTTTCATCAAATAATAATGGCTTATAAAATGGAGAATACACAAATGGAAACCGAGATCATTGACCGCGTTCAAGAAGGTCTCACAGAAAAGAAAGCCAACCTTGAAAAATGGCAGGCGGTAGCAACCGATGAGACCAAGGAAATTTGCCTATGTGCAACAGACGAGTCTGTATTGGAGGCGCATTTGCACGTCATTGACACTTCCCTGCAAAAGATCGAAGAGGGAACATTCGGCATCTGCGAAATTTGCCACGACCCTGTGGATAGCGAACTTCTTCAAATGGATTACACAGCCTCAGTATGTCTGGGACATTACTCCGATGATGAGCTTCGCCAACTGGAAAGCGAACTTGAATTATCCCAGGTGGTTCAGCGCGCCTTGTTGCCTCAAAAAATTCCCTCGATAGCTGGATTCGACATTGCGGCATTCAGCCGTCCCGCACAGATCGTGAGCGGCGATTACTTCGACTTCCTGCGCTTCAAGGATGGATCGCATGGTCTGGTTGTGGCAGATGTCAGCGGGCATGGCATGTCAGCAGGAATGTTGATGACCAGCCTGCAAACTGCTTTCCACACACTGGTTCCGGGAAGCGATTCCCCCGTTGAAGTCCTTGACCGTATCAACCACCTGTATATCCATAACATCAACTTTTCGACCTTTGTCACGATCTTCTTTGCCAGTTTGAATCCACAGACAAAGATGCTTTCATATGCCAATGCAGGTCACAATTCGCCGTTCATATATCGGCGCTCCACGAATGAAAGCATTTGGCTCAAACCAACCGGTGCGGCAGTTGGTCTCATGGAATACTTCAATGTACAACCTGCCAAGGTTCAATTGATGAGCGGAGATATTCTTCTCTTTTATACTGACGGTGTCACCGAAGCACTCGGTCCACAAGGCAATGAGGAGTTTGGTCCCGAGAGGCTGGCAGAAGTGGTTCGCCAAAATGGAGATTTGCCCGCTGATGGGATAGCCAACAAAGTTCGCCAGACATTGAACGAATTCACACGCGGGACTCTGCTTGCTGATGATGTTACCTTGGTGGTGAGCAAGGTAAGCTAAAGATTTACACCAAGAGTAACAGCAACAAAACCTGTATTGCCAAAACCCTGTCTCCTCGTTATAATGTCAGTCCCTCGGGCGGGTAGCTCAGTTGGTTAGAGCATCGCGTTGACATCGCGGAGGTCGCAGGTTCGAGTCCTGTCTCGCCCACAAAGAAACCATTCCCTGGCGGAGTGGTTTTTATTTTATATTTCTTGATGACACATACAAACATGAACATTGTGAACGACATATATCAGGTAATATAAGTGTCAATTGTTCCTATGGATTTATTTGACAATAGATATAATAGTTGCATAGACCATTTATAAATGGCGAGTTATTATTCAAAACTAATAGGAGTGTTCCCAATGACCAAACGTGTTTTCAACTTCAATCCCGGCCCTTCCGGCTTGCCGCTCGAAGTGCTTGAACAGGCACAAGCCGAGTTGCTCGATTTCAAAGGCACAGGCATGTCCGTGATGGAGATCAGTCACCGCTCCAAGGAATTTGAAGCGGTGATCCAAACCGCCGAAGCAGATTTGCGCGAACTGCTCAGCATCCCCGCCAATTACAAAGTCATGTTCCTGCAAGGCGGCGCATCCCTGCAATTCGCCATGGTCCCCATGAACCTGCGCGCCGCGGGTGCATCTGCCGATTACATCGTGACAGGTTCCTGGAGCAAGACCGCCATCAAGGAAGCCAAGAAACTCGGGGCTACTCGTGTTGCCGTCAGTACCGAGGCGGAAGGTTTCAAAGGCTTGCCTGAAAAACTCGACCTCGACCCAAATGCCGCCTACCTGCACTTCACTTCCAACGAAACCATTCATGGCGTGGAATTTTCCACCGAGCCGACACCGCCCGCTGGTGTCCCGCTGGTGTGCGATTCCTCGTCTGATTTCATCAGCCGTCCGATTGATGTTTCCAAGTATGGCTTGATCTATGCGGGCGCCCAGAAGAACGCCGGTCCCTCCGGCGTGACCGTGGTCATCGTTCGCGAAGACCTGCTGGAACGCACCCCGGAGAACCTGCCTTACATGCTTGATTACAAGATACTCGCCGAGAGCGGGTCCCTGAAAAACACCCCGCCTTCGTTTGCCATCTATATGGTTGGGTTGGTATTCCAGTGGGCTAAAAAGGTTGGGGGCTTGGAAGCCATCCAGAAGATTAACCGCGCCAAAGCGGAACTTGTCTACAATGCGATTGACAACAGTGGCGGCTTCTATCGTGGACATGCCCTGCCCGAAGCCCGTTCCCTTATGAACATTCCCTTCCGCCTGCCCAGCGAGGAACTCGAAGGTGCCTTCGCAAAGGAATTTAAAGACGCGGGGCTGATCGGTCTCAAAGGACATCGCTCTGTTGGCGGTATGCGCGCTTCCATCTATAACGCGGTGACCATTGAAGGTGCGCAAGCGTTGGTTGACTTCATGGCTGAGTTCCAGAAGAAGAACGGTTAAACAAGTCAGGTTTTGACAAAATGCGACCTCTGAGTTTTCGCTCGGAGGTCGTTTTCTTATAGTGGCATTGTATTTTCGGATTGATGTGAGTATAATGCCACTATTCGATAAACAAAACGCTTCAACCGGGACGAGTAATTGGTCCAATTTTCTGACAGAGAGTCCAAGCTGAAAGTTGAGAGCTTCGACCAGAAAGACCCAATGAAAACCACCCGCGAGCGGAAGACTGAAAGCATAAAGCAAGTAAGTTGAACGGATGGCTCCGTTAGAGGCTTAAGAGATAAGTCTAAGAGACCCTAAAGGTCTTGGAGACCTTTAGGGTCTGGGCTTAAATCGGGTGGAACCGCGTGAATCAAATTCTCGCCCCGTGTGTGGGTGAGAATTGTTTTTAATTTGCCCAGTATTGCGAGATTTATCTCGCAAGGTGACATGAATACCGCATCACAATTTTCAAAAGGAGGCCGATGACTGAAGGCTATTACACTCGTCGGCGGCCCGCATGGGTATGACTGCTTCCCTTCGAGACGCGAGAAAATGTCCATGAAGCGGAGCAAACCAAAGTTAAGAAAGGAAGCGAAAATGTCACAACAAGTTCAAGAAAAATACGAAGAGTCCCATCTTTATAAGATCCGTCACTCGGCGGCGCATGTCATGGCGCAGGCAGTGGTTGAAATGTTCCCGGAGGCAAAGTACACGATCGGACCTCCAGTTGAGAATGGTTTTTATTACGACTTCGACCTGCCGCGCAATCTGACGCCCGAGGACCTGCAAGCCATCGAAAAACGGATGCGACAGATCGTGCAAGGAAAGCATGAATTCAAAAAGACGATTCTCTCTGCTGACGAAGCGAAGAAGATCTTTGCCGAACAGCCGTATAAGTTGGAATTGATCGAAGGACTCGAAAAAGGCGGACTTGATGAATATGGAGAGCCGCTCAAAGAGAAGCCTGATATCTCTATCTATCAACACGATACGTTTACGGATCTGTGCCGTGGACCTCATGTGGAAAGTACGAAAGAGATCAGACAGGATGCCTTCAAGTTGATGAACATTGCTGGCGCCTATTGGCGCGGCGATGAAAACAACAAGATGCTTCAACGTATCTATGGCACGGCTTGGGAGACGAAGGAACAGTTGAAAGAATATCTGCTTCAACTGGAAGAAGCGAAGAAGCGTGATCATCGCAAACTGGGCAAGGAGTTGGAGATATTCATCTTCGATGAAGAGGTAGGTCCGGGGCTACCGTTATGGTTGCCCAATGGCGGCATCCTGATCGAAGAGTTGGAGAAACTTGCCAAAGAGATGGAAGATAAGGCTGGGTATATGCGCGTTAAGACGCCGATCCTTACAAAGGAAGATCTCTTCCTGCGTTCTGGTCATCTTCCATATTATGCCGAGAGTATGTATGCACCAATGGAACTCGAAGGCGTGAAGTATTACGTCAAGCCGATGAACTGTCCGATGCATCACAAAATCTTTGGCTCGAAGGGACGTTCCTATCGTGACCTGCCTGTGCGGCTTGCAGAGTATGGGACGTGCTATCGCTATGAAAAATCTGGTGAGTTGTTTGGTTTGATGCGTGTCCGCTCGATGCAGATGAATGATGCCCATATCTATTGCAGTGAAGAGCAATTCGAGCAGGAGTTCATGGGCGTAGTAGCGCTGTATCGCAAGTACTTTGAATTGTTCGGTATCGAGAAATATGTGATGCGCCTGTCCTTGCATAGCAAGGCTGGGCTGGGCAAGAAATACGTAGACAACGAACGCCTGTGGCTCAAGACGGAAGAGATGGTCCGCCGCGCCATGGATAACGGTGGTGTGCCATACGTGGAGCGCGAAGATGAAGCCGCGTTCTACGGTCCAAAGATCGATGTGCAAGTTTGGTCAGCCATCGGACGCGAGTTTTCGCTAATGACAAACCAGGTGGACTTTGCAGTGCCCGAGCGGTTTGACTTGAAATTCACGAACAAGGATGGGCAGGACGAAGTGCCACTGTGCATTCACCGCGCGCCACTTTCCACACATGAGCGTATGATTGGCTTCCTGCTTGAGCATTACGCGGGCAACTTCCCTGTGTGGCTTTCACCGGAGCAGGTACGCGTCATCTCCATCACGGACAGCCAGAACGAGTACGCGGAAAATATCGCGAAGCAACTCCGTGAGAACGGGATTCGTGCCCATGCCGATCTTTCGTCACAGCGTATGAACGCCAAGATCAGACAAGCACAGTTAATGAAAGTGCCGTATATGATCGTGGTCGGCGATAACGAGATGCAAGCGGAGCAAGTGTCCCTGCGCGTGAGAGATGGAAGCCAGCAGAATAATATTCCGCTAGGTGAGTTCATTGAGCGGGCAAAGGATCGAATTGAACGACGAGCAAGCGAGTTGTAGAAAAGATAAGGATAAGAAGACAGGCGGAGAGTTGCAACTCTCCGCCTGTCTTTTAAATTTGTTGGCATGAAATCTACTGAAAGTCCACTGTGAAATATCCGCCATAATCGCTGCATGAATTATAGGCGTACCCAACGCCGATCTGGGTGGCATCTGCATTAAGGACAAAATCCCAATGTTCGTCTCTTTGCCATTGGTCCATTGCATTTTGTGGTGTGCCAATGGCAAGGATCTCGCTAAATACACCAAAACCAGAGTTCATCATTCTTTCGCCGAACGTTCCATCTGTGCCATCGTGGCTGAGAAAGTTATTGAACGCCATATCTTCGGCATGATGTTGCGCGAAGGCAACTAGCTGTTGGTTGACAGTCAAAGTATTTAAACCGGCATCTGCCCGTGCTGCATTGATCAGGGATAATATCTCGCTTACGTAATTTGCATTTGGACCGTGGGTGCAATTTCTGATGGCGTTGAAGGCGATAACGATATGGAGCTTGTAGGAACTGCGACATAATTACCAACTATAAATCTGACCCAGAATGTTTGCTGTGTGCCAATCGGAATGATTTCTCCGTTGGAGTTGAGCAGTGTAAAGTAATCTGTATATTTTCCGTCGGCTGGTGGGTGCGGTCAAATCCACCGAGACTTGGACTATGCTATTCGGAAGCGTATCAGCTATCGGTGTGGAAAGAGGCGCATTCATCGGGTCGCCATTTGAGAACTTTATTGTGTAACCCTTCCATAGACATGTCCCTGTGTTTTGAAATTCCCAAGTTTTGGTAAATTTTTCTCCAGCGTTCATCTGGGTATCATCTGGAACAGTTACATCGCGCAAAAGGATCGCTGTGTCTGAACATTTTGTTGGGATGGCTGCAGAAAGAGTTGAAGTCGGTAAAGATTTAGGCGTGGATGTTGAAGTAGCAGGGACAAGTTGCGCTTGTGTGGGTATCAGTGTGGCGGTTACAAAACCTTTTTGAGTTCGGGAGTAATTGAAACCTCTTTGATGGAGATGCAGGACGCAAGAAGAATCGAGGTCAAAACCGAGACAAGGATTTTCTTTGACATATTATTATTGTGGATTTATTGACTTGGTGGCGACCACGTCAATGTCCAGGGACCATCAAGTGGAATTGTTTCATCGGATGTCAACTGCACTGTAAGTTGTCCGGTTGGAAGGGGCGGCGAATAAACAAGTTTCTCTGAATATTCAAAGATTGTTTTACTGTTGTTTACCGTACTGTTATCCTGCTCGGGAGTATGACCGATCAGGTTGAAAAGGGGCGATGTCCCTTCGGGAACATCAGTACCGGAGTGATACTTGAAAAGATACCCGTTCTCAATTACTTCCACTGAATCCATCACATATTCATACTTACCCAATTGGACGGAAAGATTCAAATCCCACTTTTGTCCATTTTGTGGATTGGCTCCAGCATCAAATTGAAATTCAAATGTATAGAACTTCGCAATGTTGACTTGATCCAAGGTGATCGTCAAAGGTCCTTGGACTGGTTTTGCGACTTCGAATGCCCAATAACGAACACCACCTTGCATGTTTTCAGGTTGAATATCGTCACGCACTTTGAAGGTAACCATATTACCCGACTTATCTTCGATACGAGGTAAATCTTCATGAGGATCGAGGTTGATTTCTAGTGCGCCGGGTAAATCTCCTGCATCGGTGAAGTTACCAACCAGAATATACGAATCTGGCAATTCAATCACCTTATCAAAATACAGACCAGAACCATTGGGCACAGGCGTCAACGTGGAGGGAAGACTATCAGGAGGTTCAGGTGTAAATATCCTCATGTCGGTTGTGGGTGTTGGCGAACCAACAAACTCAGGATTTAAGGCAACAAAGGTTGCACCGATTTCAACAGCAGGAGTTGCATAGTCTTTTGGCGCAGGGGATAATGCGAAATGAATTTGCCAATTTTCAGGTCCAGTGCCTCTTGGCATAATACAAGGAAATACAAGGGCTGGATTATTCTCATCGGCTGGAATGGGGGCAAAATGAATATTGTCTGTGTAGCCTATAGTTGTGCCAACCTCGCCGCCAATGCCTCCGCTTCTTCCATCTTGTGCTTTTAGAATTGAACCATCGGACAATTGTAAAAATGGCGTTTCTTCACATAGGAATGAACCTGCATCACGAATGGGTACCCCAACAACTCCATAGGTAATGCTTGTACGATCCGTATCAGCAACGACTCGTTCCACAGTTACACTTAATCCATCACGTTATCCGTGACAGGCTTGGTCAATATTCGCAGTGAAACACTTTGATCCACTAAACCAACGCCGGGAATATAACCAGTCAACCGTCCCAGCGCATATGCCACAGTAGTGAGAATTAACAGGGCAAGCAGAACAACAAGAACCGTTACAATTGGTCTTGCACGCAAGGTGTTCATCAAGGATTTCCTTTCACGGAACCGCGCAGTAATGTGCGGCAACAAATCAGTATTATGTGGCGCAAGAGTTTGCGCCATAGATTTAAATAAATGGGAAGATTCGATTTGGTGATTCATTCGATGCTCCTCTTCGAGCGAAGCTGGTCACGCAAGCGGGTGCGTGCGGCATTCAATAACCATTTGACGGTACCGGGCGCAATATCCATTTCCGCGGACATTTCTTTTTCGCTTAAGCCAAGATAATATTTTTGGACAATGACCGCACGTTGACGTGGAGAAAGCTTGAACAACGCATCCATGATCTCACCCTCGAGTTGCTTCCGTTCCACCTGGGATTCAATCGTCTCTGCCTGTTCAACCAAACGCTGAATGGTCTGCTCGCCATCCTCAACATCCAGCGACTGCCATCTTGAGTTCTTTTGTGCCGCATCCCGCGCGGCGTGGACGATGCTTTGCATCAAATAAGGTTCAAAGGGACGCGATTTATCGAACCGCTCGATGTGCTTGAAGATCTTCAGAAACGTATCCTGTGCCACATCTTCGGCAACCTGTTCATCGCCAACGATCAGAACGGCAACATGAATTGCCTTGCGTTGGTGTCGAGAAACGAGAGTCTCCAGCCCGCCAATATCGCCATGTTTAAGGCAGCGAATGGCTTCTATATCATCCATGAATTTCTCCATTGACTAGTCACACTATTCATACCGAATGATAAGCGAAAAGGTTGGGGGGAAAACATTATTGTTTTACACACTATACAAAACGTCCCGAAGGTCTTCAAAATAACCTTCGGGACGTTTTGTAATATTAGAAAACAACTTTACGGGCTCCAACCCTCTATCGTGCCATTGATATTCTTTAGCGGCAAAACCTGGCAGGTAAATGGATTGACCAATATAGGAATTTTCAACTCATCACTATTCTGTGCTGTGACAATTAACCATTGTCCGTCTGGACTCCATACCGACGCAAAGGTTGTCGGAACTTCCGGGTCTGCGATCATTTTGCGTTCTGAGCCATCCAGCCTAGAAATGAAGATGCCCCAATTGTTTGCGCCAAATATTCTGTCAGCAAAAGAGATCCACTGTCCGTCTGGCGAGATCGCGCCGAAGCCAGCTTTGTTCTGGACTGTAAATAACTTTTTCGTCTCGCCGCTTTGCAGGTTATGGCTTGTAAATGTGAACCCATCCCCGCCCATCAGACCATAAACAATCGTCTGGTTATCAGCCCAACCGACGGAAGAAATAACCTGCGTCGAACCGGTGTCAATTTTTTGTAAACCTGAACCATCTGCATTGACCACATATAAACTGAAAGTTGTTGTAAACATCATGCGTGTGCTGTCCGGCGACCAAATGATACGATATCCATCTGTCCCAATCGCATAATTTTCTCCGCTTGCAAGATTAAGAACATGGATGCCATCCTCGATGCTATATGCCAACCGCGTTCCATCTGTAGAGAGTGACGGCCACGTACCGACATCAACTTTTTGCAAATTCGCACCATCAAGATTACTGATGTATATCGCGGGCAACAGTCCGCCCTCGTTGACGGTTGTGAGGATTTTTCCTCCCAAGCCTGATGGAAGCGGATCATTCTGCGCCGATAGTTGATTCCATTTATCAAGCGTGAAACACGCCCCAGCCGCAGGCGTCGGCGTTGACTCGGAAGTCAACGGCGGATTCCAAACCATTTGCCATGGACCCTTGACCTGATAAGGAATTGACGCAATCAAAGAATACTGATGCCTGCCCGTGGGAATAGTTTTATATATTGCAGCTGTGTAGAATGTTTTTGAATCGACAGGGTTGCCATTTTCCCATCCCGCTCCCCCTCCTTCACATGAAAAATCAAAGGGAGCCTGTGGGGCAAGATCGTTGACAAAAGCATCAAAAGCATATACGCCACCCAGGTTACTTGTGAAAGTGAATGTAAGATCATACATTTGAGTTCCACAATTACCATTTAATTGAACCGACGATAAATGGATGGTCTGCCCGCCAATAACAAAATCTTGATCATGTTTCCAAATCTGCCCAACTTGCGGATTGGAACCAAGGTCAATCTCAAAATTAACCGCTGGCGGGGTCAGAGTGGCGTTGATGAATGGAACGCTCAATGTCAACGGACCTGTGAAAGCCTTGCGATTAGTGCGAAATGACCAAAATGTTTTATGATCCTGAACAGCCCCGTCAAGCGGCACCTGCTCCACAGGGATCACTTGTCCGATTCGCATCCGTCAATACAGGGATCACTGCTTCTGAAATCATTCCACTGCCAGTTGGAAACACCGAATCATCCCACGATAAATTTCCGGTGAACACATAACCATCTTCCAACTCGATCACATTGTCCAATTGCAAAGTGAAACCATTTGATGTCGCGATGCTGGAAAGCGCTGGTGTGCCAGTCTCTTCTGCCGCAGGGGACGAGGATGTTACGACTTGTGTCGCTGGAGTAACTTCAATGACAGGCGCATACGTCACATCCGCGGGCGCAGGTTTGAGATGAAAAGTCAGCGACCAGTTCTCAGCCGCCGCGCCAACCGGCATATTTTGAAGAACAGGAATGAGCAATGTCAGTTCATTCACGTCCGAAGAGATCGGGTGGGTAAACCAGTCTCCGCACATAATTGGGCCAGCCACCCTCTGTTTTTATAGTATCAAGTATCGGTTCAGGTGTACTACTATCGCCCGTCAATTCCTGGAGCATATGGTTCCGTCGGGCAAACGTAATTGTTGAACAGAACCGAAAGGATTTCCTCCTCCACCTTCACCTTGTGAATTAGCGGCTTGGATGGTAAGCCCTTCCGTTTTATAGATCACGATCGTGCGTTCCGAATCAGCCACCACCTGCTCGATGCTTACTGTAATCCCATCCTGCGTCTGGCTGACAGGTTCTGCCAGCACACGCAAAGAATCTTTTTGCACAAAACCAACGCCGGGGATATAACCGGTCAAGCGTCCCAGCGCATAAACCACGGTAGTTAGAACTAATAGGGCGAGCAGAACAACAAGAACCGTTACAACAGGTCTTGCACGCATAGTGTTCATCAAAGATTTCCTTTCGAGTCGCGCAGAGATGCGCGGCATCAAATCCAGTTTGTCAGTAACGTAGTCAGCAGCCGTGTCATCCAACACTTTGAAATAAGTTCTAGCGCTCATCATGCCTCCCGCTCCCCAACAAATCGCGGAGTCTGCTTCGAGCCGCGTTCAAAAGCCATTTGACGGTACCCGGCGCGGTGTCCAGTACGAGCGCCATTTCCTTTTCGCTCATATCCAGGTAATACCTCTGCACGATCACAGCTCGTTCACGCGGCGGCAGTTGTTTCAGCGCCTCTACGATCCCGTTTCGCAACTCCCAATATTCCACATGCGACTCCACCGAAGCCGCCTCGGAGATCAACTCTTCCACAGCGCCCATATCGCTTTCGATGGAAACAGTGCGCTTATCATTGCGGCAGGCATTCAGCGCGGCATTGACCACACTGCGCATGAGATACGGCTCAAACGGGCGCGTCTCATCGAACCGGCTGGAATTCTGAAAGATGCGGATAAACGTCTCCTGAACCACATCTTCTGCCCGAGCCTGATCGTGGATGACAAGGAACGCGGCACGTGTCGCCTTGACCTGATAGCGCTCAACGAAATATTCCAACCCGCCAATTTCTCCCCGTTTCAACTTGCGGATGGCTTCTATCTCATCCATAAATCTCTCATGATTTGTATTTCCTCACATCTTATATACACAATCATAAGTGAAAAGGTTGGAAACATGATCTCGTCATTGCGAGGAGGGCGTAGCCCGACGACGTGTGCCCGTTAGGGTAAGCAATCTCCTACACGACAAGGGAGATTGCTTCGCTTCGCTCGCAATGACGGGCTTTATTTTTTACGGTTGCCAGGTTGTCTGCCAGGGTTCCCGCACAACAATATCCAAACTGGTTATGGAAATATG
>CAVSRF010000058.1:0-168332 GCA_963730175.1 uncultured Chloroflexia bacterium
ACAGATTCATTCAGCAGCTTCACTGCACTTCTGACCTACCTCCAAAGCAATGAAAGCAATGCGACTTATCAACAAGCCGGGACCATCTACATTCAAAATGGTCAATATCTCGGCGGAAGTTGAGCATAGACTTCAATGCCTACTTCCCACCTTCCACTCCAACTGCAACAGCCTCAACAACTACAACTTGACACTGCAGGGCGGCTGGAACACAGTGACTAATACTATGACTGGATACCACACAGTTTAATGTCCCGATCATCATTGGCACAAGCGGTAATCCCTGGATCGGATCACTCACGTTCAACAATATCACGATCAGTGGTGTCAATTACCAGACGGGACTTACAGCATATTCCAATGGCGATATTACGGTTTCCAGTGTCGACGTCACGGAACTCACTAGCAGGAGCCAACCTCTCCGCCGACGGAAATGTCACTGTCACAGATTTAAACTTCAATGACAACAAAGACGCCGGCGCAAACATCCATGCCGGCAACAAGGTGGATATCAAAAACAGCCAGTTCAACGGACAATGGAGGCATCCAACATCCCGGCTTTGGCTTGCAGGTAGAAAGCGGGAGCGATGTTTCCCTCGACCAGGTTACCGCCAGTAATAATGAAAAATTTGGAGCGGATATCACCGCTACCGGTAAGGTCTCAATAGACAACAGCATTTTTTCAGGTAACGTGGAATATAGGTATTACTGTTACACATGCCTGCATAAATTTGCGATTGGCGGGTATGGCTTGCAAGTTGTCAGTAGCGGCGACATCGCATTAGACGGGGTCACTGCCGATAACAACTATTTCTTTGGAGCCAATCTGGATGGAGCCGAAGTCGAGGTTAGCAACAGCACCTTCAACAATAACGGAACGGGCCGCCTGGAGGAGAGCATTGGGTATGGACTGATGGTTAACAGCGACAGCGCCTTGGGCGTCACCCTCGATAATGTTTCTGCAAATAACAACGAACAATTTGGTGCGAACATTAAAAGCAACCGGTGATCGTTATTGTTAGGAATAGTTTCTTCAACGGGAACACGTCCTACACCTATAGGTTGCAGTGGGCTTAGCTTTTCACGGATATGGCTTGCAGGTTGAACGACAGGAATTGATTTTAGAACATGTCACTGCAAGTGAAAATAACCTCTTTGGTGCGCACCTCGAAGGACAGATAGTGTGGTATTTCCAACAGTGTCTTCAACGACAACGGTTCCGGCTACAGCAAATATGCTCACAGGGAAAGGGCTGGAGATTGTCAGTACAGGCTCGGTTGGAATTTCGCCAACTCGAAGCCAATAACAACCAACAATTTGGCGCAGACATCCTGGCAGTTAGGTCATGTAGCCATAACCGATAGTTTCTTCAACGGTAACAAGGTCACCTCAAGCCCAGCACGGAAACAGGCCTGTTGGTGGCAGGTGGATACGGACTCCATGTTTTAACAAGTGGCGGATCCATTGAGATAAGCTAGGTGGAAGCCACAACAACTATCTCTACGGCGCTAATCTGGAAGGAGCTGAGTTTGGACATTTCATACCGGCTTCTTCGAGCAACAACGGTTCCGGAGTTGATAACAAGCCTGTTGGATACGGTCTAAAGGTTGTGAGCATGGAGCATTACCCTAGACAGCATTACAGCAAACAACAACCAATTGTATGGTACGGATATCTCAACCAGGTGGTCAGGTTACAATCCACTCTGGTGTCTTCTCCGGAAATCAAGCTTATACATTTAACCCTTGCACAGGCGAGGCGCACTTTTATGGCTATGGGCTAACGGTTGTCACCCCGGGCAACATCACAATAGATAGCGTTACCGCCAACTTCAACAATCTTTGGGGCGCCAGCTTGGATGGGCTGGATGTTATCGTCTCCAACAGCAAATTCAATAACAACGTCACACAATCGCCCGTCTTCATTGACGATACCGGCCTGTTGGTCAATAGTCACGGCAATGTCAATCTCTCCAATGTGGAAGCCAAGGACAACCGCCTGATCGGCGCTAGCATTATAGCAACCGGCTTTGTCTCCGTCAGCCAAAGCATATTCACTGGCAATAAGGGCACGACCTGTTCGGATGAATGGTGTCACAATGTCACCTACCATGGATATGGCTTAAATGTCATTACACCTGACGGTATTTTCCTGGGCGATGTCACAGCCGACAACAACAACCTTTTTGGTGCACATCTTGAGGGTTCCAACGTATATGTTACCGACAGCACCTTCAGCAACAATGGTTCTGGCGATCAAAGGATCCCACAGGCAAAGGACTTGAAGTTGTCAGCACCGGCGATGTAACGTCATTAACGTCAGGCCAATAACAACCAGTTGTTTGGCGCAAATATCCAGACGGATGATGGCACTGTATCCATAAACAACAGCGTCTTCTCAGGGAACATATCGTACACTTCAGGAACATGCAAAGGTACTACCAAACAAGGCTATGGCTTAAAAGTGGTCACATCAGGAAATATAAATCTCACCCCAGGCGCAAACGGAGTTGGAGTTATTGCAAGCGACAATGGCGCAGAAGGCGCAATTCTTGAAGGCAACAATGTGGTTGTTGTGAATAGTTCCTTCATGGAGAACGGTGCAACTGGTCTTACAATAACGTCAACCATAGCTACTCTCTCAAATGTGACAGCCTCCAATAACGGTATTGATGGAGCCAAGGTTTGCGCTGATGTTGTCTAGTGCAATTGGAAATACATTTGAAAACAACAACCGTTACGGATTAAATGTCGGCAGTCCTCAATTTGTTGATATTGGCAACACATATACAGGCAACGGAACTGCTGGCTTGTTCTCCAATCCTACATGTGTAGTTGATAACGGAAATAATAATAACAATAACAATGGCTGGAGCCACAACAATTGGTGGAACAACTGGGGGAAGGATCATGGTAAGAGTTTCAAAAGCTTCCACGGGCATCTATTCGGTCATTCCTATTATGGGGGTGGAAGTCACAAGTCCTGCCATTCGTTTGGAAAGACATTCGGCAGGAAGTAAGACAAGATCAGAACATTGATCGACTCGTTTTACCCAAAATGATACAATTGAGGAACAGTCAATGACTGTTCCTCAATTCATTAAGGCAGGGCTTTCACTTTGTAGGCGGTCTTGGCCACCGTATTTGCAAACACATCAGGTCTCACTTGTAAGAACATAAGCGGAAGCCCCAAAAGGATAAAAACACTATGAAGATAAAAAAACACTTTGCATATGTAGGGGTCTTATTTACGACGATCTTTTTCCTTGCCGCATGTTCAGGCACCAGCAATAATCCACCAGTTGAATATATCGTTGTCACAGCAACCGCACCTGCCCCAACCAATACGCCCGACCCATGTGCATCAGCAAACTTGGAAGCTGAAGTTCTCAAGGTTCATAAATACATGCGCGAATTCGATGACGCATCGGCGCTCGCTACAAGCAGACCGCGTACAGAGCTTAGTGATGCCATTGCCAATCTACAAAGTATCCGCCGCGAAGCAGAAGATCAACCAACGCCGTCCTGTCTGGCAGACCTTCGAACATACCAGATCTCACATATGAACACGGTCATCAATACATTGATCGCTTTTATGGGCGGCTCTGACCAGCAAACTATTGACCAGGGTATAGCACAAGCACGAGATCTACACGACAAATATGTAACAGAGTTGGCACGTTTGCTTGGACAAACCATGGTCCCGGTAAGTACGGTAGCAGTTCCATCAGTCAGTGAAACTCCAAATCCTTAATTCGTAAACAACACCTACGCAAACATAACTCGCTTGGTAATATCGCGAGTCATGTTTGCGTATCCATGACCAACTCCATGGAGGTAAATTATGCGCCCAGATTGGGACTCCTATTTCATGAAAATCGCATACGCGGTATCTGAACGAAGTACCTGCGACCGTGCCTTCGTCGGCTGCGTATTGGTGATCGACAAACGCATCCTGACCACCGGATTCAATGGCTCCCCTGCCGGACAGGATCACTGCGATGAGATCGGACATCTCATTGTAGATGGACACTGTGTCCGCACTATCCACGCAGAGACAAACGCCATTATCCAGGCTGCACTACATGGAGTTTCTACAAAAGGTGCCACCTGTTACGTAACTCACCTCCCCTGCATTAATCGCACCAAGGTATTGATCAACGCTGGAATCTCACGTATCGTTTACAGTGTGGCGTATCGAACCGATGAGAATGCAACGAACTTTTTGAAGGCGGCAAATATAGAAGTTACACAATTAGAATTTTTTCCGGAATAGAATCGAAAAGCCGCTCGTACAACTGAGCGGCTTTTCGATAAAATGCCGACATTACTCGCTGGGAATAATCAGCCACAAAACGATATAGAGCAACAGCCCCGGCACGCCGCCTGGGACAAATGCAATCAGCATGGCAAGGCGAAACCAGAACGAACTAATGCCGTAAAACTCGGCTAGTCCGCCACAGACACCGGCAACGATACGATTACTGCGCGAACGGCGCAAAACTTGTCTTTGATTTATAGTCATTTCATTACTCCTATTTATCCTATGATTTCAACTCTATGTACGCAGGAATTTTCCAAAGGTAGCATCGGCAACATCCTGCCGGCAAAGAAATCATAAA
This sequence comes from uncultured Chloroflexia bacterium, assembly GCA_963730175.1. Lineage (GTDB taxonomy): Bacteria > Chloroflexota > Anaerolineae > Anaerolineales > Villigracilaceae > Defluviilinea. The sequence goes on from CAVSRF010000058.1 coordinate 4,622, forward strand.
TCCAGGCTAACTGGTAAAATAAAGAAGTATCGGGGCGCGCTTTTCGCACCGGAATACAAACTACCCCTGCGGTATAAAACCACTTATGAGAGTATGGCCTATTCAAACAACCCAAGACCCATTTCCACCCGTTCGATTTCCAATGTAATACACAAACCCTTCTGGCTGGACGATCCGCTTCGTCCCGCCCCCCAACCTGATCTTACAAAAGAAATATCTACCGACCTCCTCATCATTGGCGCAGGCTATTCCGGCTTATGGACAGCCCTGCTCGCCAAAGAGGAAAACCCCAACCGAGACATCGTTATCCTTGAAGCAGGCGAAGTCGCCACCGGTGCAACAGGACGCAACGGCGGCTTCATGGACGCGTCCATCACGCATGGATTCTCCAATGGACTCTCGCGTTGGAAGCACGAACTTCCCACATTGCTTGCATTGGGCATCCAGAATCTCAAAGAGATTGAAGAGACCATCGCACGCTACGGCATTGACTGCGACTATATCCGCACGGGCGACATTGATATGGCAACCGAGCCGCATCATATTGACGAGATAAAAGAAGAGTTGGAAATTGCCGCTCCCTATCAAACAAACTTCCAGTTCATGGATCGCGACGAAGTGCAGGCAGTCGTCAAATCTCCCATCTTTATTGCAGGCTTGAAGCGGCCTGACACCTCACTGGTCAACCCTGCTCATCTCGCATGGGGATTGCAAAAAGCCTGTCTCGACCTTGGTGTGCAGTTATATGAAAACTCCCCCGTTACCAAACTGGAAGAGGAAGGCAATTATGTGATTGCTCACACGCCGTACGGACGCGTACGCGCCTCCCACGTTGCACTTGCAACCAATGCCTTTCCACCTTTGTTGAAACGGCTTTCGTATTACGTCGTTCCCGTTTATGACTACGCCTTGATGACCGAACCGCTCACGCCCGCACAACGCGAATCGATTGGCTGGTATGGGCGTGAAGGCGTCAGCGATGCCAGTAGGCAATTTCACTACACACGTACCACTGCCGATGGACGCATCCTTTGGGGCGGCTACGATGCGGTCTACTATTGGAATAACGGCTTTGGTCCCCATTTAGAAAACTCAAACGAAATGTTCGAGAGGCTGGCAGAACACTTCTTCCAAACCTTCCCACAACTCGAAGGGCTTCGCTTCTCGCATGCCTGGGGTGGAGCAATTGACACGTGCTCACGTTTCAGTCCGTTTTGGGGGACGGCGCATCACGGTAAGACCGCCTACTCGATGGGTTTCACAGGTTTAGGCGTGGGAGCCACGCGTTTCGGGGCAAACGTCATGCTCGATATTCTTGGGGGCAGAAAGACCGAACGCAACAATCTTGAGTTTGTGCGCACCAAGCCGCTTCCTTTTCCACCAGAGCCGTTACGCTCCATCGGCATCCACCTTACACGCTGGTCAATGGATCAGGTGGATCGCAACGGCGGTCGCGAAAATCTCTGGCTTCGGGCAATGGATTGGCTCGGGCTGGGATTCGATAGTTAAGCAGAAGCAACTTCCAGCTTGGTACGAAGCGGGGTTTCATCCACAGGAACATTTATCTCCTTCAATTCGTCAACTCTGAAATGAAGGAGATAAAACTTGAAAACAAAACTATTATTACTATTGGTCATCGTTCTATCCGTCAGTGCGTGCGGACAAACCGCCGCAATGCCGAATGAAGATTTGCCAACTGTTGCTGTCACCGAAGAACCAGAACTGATCGCAACCCAAACTGTACTTCCGCCACAACCTGAGCAACCCGTATCAACCGCTTGGAAAGCTGTCCACGACCCGCGCTATGGCTTTGGTTTGGCGATTCCATGTTGGTGGCTGGTAAATCCAATTTCTGCAGATGGCAATGAAGGCTTACAGACCATCAAGAATTACGATGATGCCTATTTCAACGCACATTCCAACAAGGGTTTCTGGGATTGGCCCAACGGCACATTAAAACTGGACATCGTTGTGATGGAAGACATTGACCCTGCAAAATCCGATGCAGATGCATACATGCAATTCATTGACCCAACCATGACGGGCTTGGTCTCCGCCGAGTCACGTCAGATCGGTGTGAACACCGTCACTGTTCTGACGCTGTCGAATCTGGTCAACACCAACGACCCGAATTCCAGCCTGTTTGTTTACCGCCTTACGCCCAGTACACTGCTGATGGTGATCCCCATTCCACAAACCATTGCAAACTCATCAGACTTTCAGGCGATCCTTGCTTCCATCGTCCTAACATCCGATGAACAGGTCACTCTTCCTACCATCACTCCCGCGCCCGCGTTGATCAACGCATCTTGCGCACAATAATTATCGGATCAGAAACACAAAAGGGCACACTCCGCTTTTTTGTGTTTCTGATTTTTCGTTTGTAACAGGTCGGGACATAAAATGTGACAACATACTCGCATCCATTTCACACAACTTAGGATGGTTCTTCACAACGGGCATGTATGGGCAATGACCAAAAATAATTCGAGGTCCCTCCGCCCCCGCTTCCCAACGCGCATGATAGTTCATTTGATTTAATTTCTCGACGACAAGACTTAGCCGCTTTGCAATTGGTTGACCTCTCGAAATCGGATTCGCCTGCCAATCGTTTCGCCAACGCATCCACTCTGACCGATTTGCCTGCCTCCGTCAAAAGAGCATCTGCCAACGCTGACAAATTATCCCCCAACGCGGCACGTGGAATGGAATACACCTTCTCCGGTCTGCCGCGCCCATCACGCCCTCGTACTGACTCCATCTCCAATCTTCCATCTGATGCCAACACCCTGAGGTGATGCCGCACCGTCGCCGTGGACATCTTCGTAGAGCGCGAGATTTCCCGTGCAGAAGCTGTTCGGTTTTTTGTAAGGTAAGTTAATACTTTCTGTCGGGCTGTTACCATCTATAGCTCCAGCCGCCGTCCTCGGCGGCGCGATCTTAAGTGTCATATCGCTCGCGTGATTATACTCACTTTCTTATTTATATAAATATATTTTTACATAATTCAATTGACTTTGATTAGCCAAGTGCTATAATCTCCTAAAACCTATGGAATTCCTCAACTACATCAACGGCAAATGGATCAAAGGAAAAAGTACATTCCAGACTATCAATCCCGCCAACGAAGAACTGGTGGCGGACATTGCACAAGCTGAACTCTCTGATGTAGATGCCGCAGTAAACGCCGCAAAGAGAGCCTTCAACTCATGGCGATTAACGCCTGCACCGATCCGCGGGGAAATGCTCTTCAAAGTCGGTGACATTCTCAAGCAGAAAAAAGAAGAACTCGCACAACTGCTCACACGCGACATGGGCAAGGTCATTGCTGAAGCGCGCGGTGACGTGCAGGAAGCCATCGACATGGCATACTTCATGGGCGGAGAGGGACGTCGCTTGCTCGGCTACACTGCCCCCGTTGAAATGCCCAATAAATTCGGCATGGCTGTCCGCGACCCATCAGGTGTTGTCGGTCTCATCACACCGTGGAACTTCCCCATCGCTGTCCCTTCATGGAAAATTTTCCCTGCGCTCGTTGCAGGTAACACCATCATCTGGAAACCCTCGCCAGAGATTCCTGCCATCTCTGCGGCGTTCGTCAAAGTCTTTGAAGAAGCAGGCATTCCCGCCGGCGTCTTCAACCTCATCATGGCCCCGGCGCGGACGTGGCAAAAGCATTGGTCAGTCATCCTGATGTTCGTGTACTTTCATTCACAGGCTCCACAACAACGGGACGTGCCATTGCGGAAGCCGCGGGGAAACTCAATAAAAAGTTGTCGCTCGAAATGGGCGGCAAGAACGCCATCATCGTAATGGACGACGCCAACATCGAACTCGTCACTGACGCAACCCTTTGGGCGGCATTCGGCACAACCGGTCAACGTTGTACTGCTGCCAGTCGATTGATCGTCCAAAAAGGAATTGCTGGCAAAGTCAAAGAGTCTTTGGTGGAACGAACAAAAAAGCTCAAGCTCGGCGATGGGCTCGACCCCAAAGTGGAAGTCGGTCCCGTCATCAACAAAGCCGCGCTCGACCGAATCCACAACTACGTCCAACTCGGACAAAAAGAAGGTGCGCGCGTCTTAACTGGCGCACCGTCGTATCCGATTCATCCGACATAATCCGCTTATCCGCTTCCAAATCCGTTCCCCCATCCGCTTTCGGTTTTTTCTACGCGCCAACTCTTTTTGACGGAGTCAACCCTGGGTCCACGTTGGAAGCGGAGGAGATCTTCGGTCCCGTGCTTTCGATCATTGAAGTCGAGTCACTTGAAGAAGCCATCGAAGTCAACAATCGTTCACAGTATGGACTCTCCACATCCATCTTCACACAAGATGTCAACCGAGCGTTCACTGCGATGCGCGACATCGCAACTGGATTGGTCTACATCAATCACGGCACAACCGGCGCAGAGATCCAATTCCCGTTTGGCGGCGTGCGCGGTACCGGCAACGGACATCGCGAAGCCGGACAAGCCGCGCTCGAAGTCTTCACCGAATGGAAATCCATCTATGTGGATTATTCCGGCAAGTTACAGCGCGCACAGATCGATAATAGAGAAGAGTAACCTGTCATTGTCGAGGAGCCGCGAAGCGGCGTATCGAAACCAGCAATAACAAGTAAACATAAAATTACAAGTACGTGGTCTCGATACGGCTTCGCCCTACTCGACCACCACTGATTACGCAAAGACATATAACTGATGACCTTAACCTGGGAAGCCACCTACGCCATCGCCTTAGAGTTACGCAGGCAACACAAAGACATCAACATCGAAGATGTAACACTGCAACAGATATACAACTGGACCTTACAACTTTCGGAATTTGAGGATGATCCCGCTCTCGCGAACGACGACATCCTTTATGCAATCTATCAAGACTGGTTCGAGGAGAACATTCATGGAAAATGAAAAACTTAGTTTGCCCCAATACGACATCCCTGAAGATATTCAGAATGCCGTAGCCATTACCACGCTCGACCGCCTCTATAACTGGGGACGGCGTTCGTCGGTGTGGCCCCTTATGTTCGGTCTGGCATGTTGCGCCATCGAAATGATCGCTGCACAAGCCTCCCGCTATGATATGGCGCGCTTCGGCATGGAGGTCATGCGACCCACCCCACGTCAAGCAGACCTTATGCTCGTCTCCGGCACGGTTACAAAGAAAATGGCTCCTGCCATCGTTCGTCTTTACAATCAAATGCCTGAGCCAAAATATGTCGTTGCAATGGGCGCATGTGCATCTGGCGGTGGACCTTTCAAAGAGGGCTACAACGTTGTTGCAGGCATCGATAAATTTTTGCCGGTTGATGTGTATATCCCTGGTTGCCCTCCCACCCCGCAGGCGCTCATCGCGGGCATGATCAAACTGCAAGAGAAGATCGACAAAGAATCACTGAAGAAAGTTCGTTGGTATCGCAAAGGCGCGGACAGCGTGGAAGTCCCCGTTCCGATCCTTGGACCCGATTTGATCGACCCACGCCGCAATGCGGAAATTAAATCAGCCTACGCCGAAAATGCGACGCAGGCAACGCAGGAGAGTGCATCATGACCGCTCCCGCTTCGACTTCTACCATTGACCTGACTCAGCGTTTCCCAGGCAGTGTCACCGCTGAGACCCGCCCCGATTTCGCAGGCTTCATAATTGAAAAAGATAAGCTCGTTGAAGTTGCCACCGCCATCCGCGATGAATTCGGATTCGACCTGCTCACTGCCGTCACCGGTGTGGACTACTTCCCCGAAAACAAAATGGAAGTGGTCTATCACGCTTACAAAACCACTGGTGGACCCGGACTTGTTTTCCGTGTGCAAGTGCCGCGTGAAGACCCAATCGAAGTTCCATCGCTCATCAAGGTGTATCCCGGCGCTGACTTGCAAGAACGTGAAGCCTGGGACCTGCTCGGAATCAAATTCACCGGTCACCCTGACCTGCGCCGCATTCTGATGTGGGAAGGTTATGAAGGTCATCCCCTCCGCAAGGATTGGCATGAGCCCTTCTACGAAGAGGATTTCAAACCCTTCAAGAGTCGCTGGCCCGAGGGTAAAGCATGTTTCCGCTGAAGAAAAGACTCCGCTCAAAGACAACTTGAAATTCCCGCAGAACTTCGATCCCGAAAAATGGATTCCCGAAGACGCTGAAGACTTGTTATACAAATCCCTCAAACGTTACACGGTTCAAAGCGAAGACGGGATGAACACCGACCGCATCGTCGTTAACATGGGACCGCAACACCCATCCACGCATGGCGTCTTCCGCGCCGCGATCACACTCGACGGCGAAACCATTGCCGGACTGAAACCCGTAGTTGGTTACCTGCACCGCAATCACGACAAGATCGGCGAGCGCAATACTTATCTGCAAAACATGCCCTTCACAGACCGTCTCGATTACTTCAACTCGATGAGCAACAATTTTGGTTATGCCATCGCTGTTGAAAAATTGATGAAGATAAAGGTTGCCGAACGCGCTGAATATATCCGTGTCATCATGGCAGAACTTAGTCGTATTCAAAACCACCTTGTGTTTGTCGGCATGTTGCTGAACGATCTGGGTGCGATGTATACACCGGCGCTGTATGCCTTTGAAGAGCGCGAACTGATCCTTGATGTTTTTGAAGAAGTTTCCGGCGCACGCATGATGTGCAACTATCTGCGCTTTGGCGGTGTAGTGCGCGATATTCAACCCACCGCAATGCAGAAGATCAAGAACCTGGTCTTTGACCGTTTGCAAGCCAAGACCGATGAAATGGAACGCCTCTTGAGCGAGAACGAAGTACTGGTCTCACGCTTGAAAGGTGTTCGCGTTGTGGATGCAGAGACTGCGATCAAATATTCCGTCACCGGACCCGTTCTCCGTGCCGCAGGTGTGCCGTATGATCTGCGCCGTGCAGACCCCTACTCCGTTTATGATCGCTTCGACTTCGATGTGTGTACCCGCCCGAATGGCGACATGATGGATAACTATCTCATCCGCATCGACGAAATAAGACAATCGTTACGGATTCTGGAACAAGCCGTCAAGCAAATCCCTGAGGGACCGATCAACTCTCAGAAACCGGCGTACCAGGTTCGGGTCCCGGCAGGTGAGGCGTATGGTCGCATCGAGTCACCCAAAGGCGAGTTGGCATTCTATCTCGTCTCGAATGGCAAGCCAAATCCGTGGCGTTATCATGTGCGACCGGCGTCATTCGTGAATATCACCTGTCTCGAAGAGATGTGCATCGGCACCAAGATCGCAGACTTTGTTGCGTTGCTCGGTATGTTGGATATCGTGATGGGCGAGTTGGATCGCTAAGAGGAGATGAATATGTACGGAAAAGGTATTCTTAAAGGACTAAGCGTTACCTGGAAGCGATTCTGGGATACATATCTCGATGACATTTCCTGGCTGTTGCAAGGCAAGAAAAGATACAACTCTGAAGAAGGGATCAAGCACCGCTCAAGCACGAAAACTCGCGGCATCTTCACGGTTCAATATCCGGAAGAGAAGCTGATCCTGCCCGAGGAAGCTCGCTACATCCCGTTCCTTGTTTACGATGAAGGTCCGAACGGTGAAAAGGATCAACGCTGTACGTCGTGTGGGATTTGTGCAAAGGTTTGCCCACCACAGTGCATCTGGATCGTGCGCTCGAACGACCCGAACACCGGACGTCCCATCCCTGCACCGACCGAGTTTTACATCGACGCGGACATCTGCATGAACTGCGGCTTCTGCGCCGAGTATTGTCCATTCGACGCGATCATCATGGATCACGATTTCGAGATCGCTTCATATACCCGCAACGTCTACAACATGGACAAGTTGCTCAAGCCCGCTTCGTATTACAAGGAAATCCGCCCTGAGACTTATCAGCGCAATGAAGACGAACGTAAGGCAAAGGAAGCCGCCAAGGCGGCAAAGGCAGCTGGCGCGGCGGCAACGCCCGCTGCATAAACAAATATATCTCGTCATTGCGAGGGCGATAGCCCGAAGCAATCTCCGAAGCGCAGTTGCAAGGGCACTTCGTCGCAACAAACGCTCCTCGCAATGACATAGAGAATATTGGTAAAAAACTAAATGACAATTACAAAAGAAGCAGTCCTTAACGCTCTCAGCAAAGTACAGGAACCCGAATTACATCAGGACCTTGTCACGCTGAATATGGTACGCGAACTTGAGATCAATGATGGCAAGGTATCGTTCACGGTCATGCTCACAACACCCGCCTGCCCACTGCGTGGACAAATCGAATCGGAAGCGAAGCAGGCAGTGATGTCCATTGGAGGCGTGAAGGAGGTCAAGGTCAAATTGGATTCGGATGTCCCCAACGATGGACGTATGCGCGGGCTGGTCAACATGCCTATCCGCAACGCAATCGCCATCGGATCAGGCAAAGGCGGGGTCGGCAAGTCCACGGTATCTGTAAACATCGCAGTGGCGCTGTCAAAAAGTGGTGCGCGCGTTGGATTGCTCGACGCGGACATTTATGGACCCAACACACCCACCATGCTCGGCGTGGAAAAACTCCCGCCCCCAAATGGACAGCGACTCACCCCTGCTACGGCGCATGGCATCAAAATGATCTCGATGGGCTTGCTCGTGAAACCGGGTCAACCTTTGATCTGGCGCGGACCGATGCTCAACTCCGCCATCCGTCAATTTTTAGGCGATGTAGAATGGGGCGAACTGGATTACTTGATCATTGACCTGCCACCCGGCACAGGCGATGCATCGTTGTCGCTCGCGCAGGCATTACCCTTGAGCGGAGCGGTTATCGTTACACTCCCACAATTGGTGTCACTCGAAGATGCTGGACGTGGACTTAATATGTTCAAGACACTCGAAGTTCCGATTTTGGGAATCGTCGAGAACATGTCTTATCTCGAACTGCCCGATGGCACACGCATGGATATCTTCGGCACGGGTGGCGGCGAAGAATTGGCACGTGCCACAGAGACAACATTCCTCGGCAGTATACCCATGGACCAAAACGTTCGTATCGGTGGTGATACCGGCAAGCCGATCGTGGTCAGTTATCCTGAGTCACCAGTTGCGCTCGCCCTAACCGAGATCGCGCAGAAGATCGCGGCAAAGGTCAGTGTGGCGGCGTTGAGCAGTAAGAACGAACTGCCGATCAATATTGTGGAGTAGAAAAGAAAGAGGAAAGACCCGTTGGATTTTAAATCCAGCGGGTCTTTTTTGTTTTCATCCTCAGCAATATATCTGAAGTTAACCCATTTCTTACATAGGAACTTTATGATTAACATATTCGTCACCTCTGTATACAGTAACAGAAGGAGTAATCTAATGAAAACGAAAACCGCAATTTTAGTAGTGATAATGATATTGACCATGCAAGCCTGCAACGCCGCGACAGTTACGTCAACAACCAGCGCGCCGGAAACCGTCACAGCGACCGCCCAGCCGCAGAACATCCAAATGACACCTGAGGTTTCGACAGCGGTTGGGATACCTGATGAAGCTACTCTGCCTCCCATCCCTGAAGCGACCGAAACTTTATCGCCGGGCGACAATCCCTTTCCAAAGAATGATGCGATTACTATGGAAGATAACGGTAAGACCTTCACCATGCATGTGGGAGATTTAGTCCTGCTCAATCTTGGAATAGATACCTATGAGTGGGAGGTCTCCATTGACAACCCAGATATATTGCGCACGAAGATAGGCGTGATGGTGATTCGCGGCGCGCAGGGAATTTACGAGGCGCTGGCTCCCGGTGCGACAACCATCACCGCTTCCGGCAATCCGCTTTGTTCGCAAACCAGACCAGCTTGTGCGATGCCTTCGATATTCTTCAGTGTGACCATTATCGTAAAATGAAAAAACAAGCGGTCTTGAACTGCAAGCCTCGATAGAAAATGGTTCATCGAGGCTTGCAGTTTTGTTTGTATGACATTTGCAATTGAGTTGTTGTAGTTTCAGGCAGGCGTCATGGTTATACTCAAATCATGACGAGCAAGGCAAATACCACTTATGACAAAATCGCCCTTCTGCGGCTGGCTTTCCAGGGATTGGAAGACAGCGAGTTGCAGGAAATGGCAGACCTGACCGAAATCCGCACGTATCCGCCAGAGCATGTGTTATGCCATGAAGGCGCTTATGAAGAGGTGTTTTATATCATCGCGGATGGGACTGTGGTCATCTCCAAGAAAATGATCGAGGGTGAGGAAGAACGGATTTTGCGAGAGGGAGGCCGCGGCGAGATGGTCGGCGAAATGGCAATGATCCAGAACGTTCCACGCGCGGCGACCGTCCGTACTACATCTGAATGCACCGTATTGGAAATGGAGAAGCAGGATTTCGAGACCATTCTCAGCCACAGTCCGCGCATGGCAATGGACATCATCCGCATTACGTTGGATCGGATGCGCGCCAACGATCAGACGATGATCGCAGACCTGCAAAAAAGCAACAAGGTATTGCGCCAACTGGACCGCAACAAACTGGAATTCATTCAGGTTGCCGCACACGAGCTTCGTACGCCGCTGACAGTTTTGAACGGATACGTCAAGGTGATGCGTTCATTCCCGGAAATCCAAGCCAACACTGCCATGGGCGGAATCCTTGACGGGATACTCTCCGGTGCGGAACGCATCCATGAGGTGGTCAACTTGATGCTGGATGTGACGCGCATCGACACGGAGAATACAAGAGCCGCTTCTGTTCCCGTTTCTCTCAAACATGTGATCGACGACCAGGTAAAGACGTTTAGTAAAGCCGCCGCCGAACGCAAGATCGAGATCAATGTGGAGCATCCACATGAAGCGCCCCAATTCAAAGGCGACCCGATTTTGATCCAAAAAGCCATGTATCATTTAATTGTAAACGCCATCAAATACACACCAGATGGCGGCAAAATATCCATTATCACCAGCACCATCACAATGGATGACGATACACCGGGGATCGAGATTGCCGTGAAGGACGCCGGCATTGGATTGGATGCCGAACACCATGAACTGGTTTTTGAAAAGTTCTATCAGGTGGGCAGTGTGGCGCTTCACTCATCAGGCAAGACAACCTTCAAAGGTGGTGGAGCCGGGTTGGGGCTGGCAATTGTACGCGGTGCGGCACGTGCGCATGGCGGCACGGTATGGGTGGAAAGCGCAGGGCATGACGAAGTAAACTTCCCCGGCAGTACCTTCCATTTGCAGTTACCGCTCAGTCCGCCGAAACCAATGGACATGATAAAGAAACAACAAGCTCAACAACAAAAAGAGGCTGGCAAATAAAACCAGACTCTTTTTGTTTTCACAGGTATAATTTTTCAGTAGCACAACTTTATCGTTATCGCTTGTCTCATAATTAAGTAAACTTTTCGCTGAAACTTAAGAAGGAAAATCAAGGTTTTTGTTTATCAAATTATCCACAGGACTGCTACGCTTGTGCGATACCCTGTAAGTCAGGAGAATCATTATGCTCATCCGACAAATTCCCTTGAAACGCGGAGTCAACGTGAGGGCGGCAAACATTTCTGACAACAGCGAAATCCCAGATGCATTAACACAGCTTGGTATTCCTCACCCAAAGACAGCGATCGTGCTTGTGGGCGGCGCAGGTGGGATTGGGTTTATGGATAAACTGCCCATGAAGAAGGCAGTTGCCATCGTTGCGCAATTGGCGGAGAAGACTCAATCTGTTGTCATAGATGGCGGGACTCAGGCAGGCATCATGACCGAGATCGGCAAGGAACGGAAGAAGCATCGGTATGCGTTCCCGCTGATCGGCGTTGTGTTCGACAGCCTGGTGATGACAGAAGACCCGAAGTCCATTTTGGATGCCAACCACACGCATTTCTTTTTGATCCCCGGCGAGAACTGGGGGACGAATCGGGCTGGATCTCAAAGATCGCGACCGCCATTGCAGGAGATAACAAATCGCTCACGGTACTCATCAACGGTGGGAATATTTCAAGGCAGGATGTTGAGTATAGTTTGTTGGCAAATCGTCCCACATTCGTCATGCGCGGGACGGGACGCATGGCAGACGAGATCACGGTCACAGGCAATATCAGCCCGGTGGATATTTCGGGGAAGCCAAAAGAAATTTTGGAAATGCTGACATCAAAACTTTAGCCTGCAAAAGAGAGCAGGAACAGGTGGAACAATGTCCACAAGACATTGAACAAAATACCCAGAATCCCCAACCAGGGCTTGGATTCTTTTCGCACAAGGCTCAAAATGCCAAGGTTCACGCCGATCACTGCGGGCAAAACCAGGAACAAAACGGCAATGATCCGTTCGGTGGTTGCGGACAGACCGGCAATGAAGGTTTCAAACACTGTCAGCAACACAAGGAATATCACTGAGATAAAAAAGAGGACAATGGATTTTGCACCGAGGCTGAGGTTCATTCAGGTTCTCCTATCGATAAATTCAGGGGTATCCCGGCAAGTATAGCCGTTTCAAACTACCCTATAGAAAAACTCCCCGATCGTAAGACCGGGGAGAACTTTATAAACTGGATATTAACCGAATGATATGCCAAGGTCAACGGCGGTTTGGACGATGTCCGAAATCGAGAGGCACTTTCTTCATTCTGCCTATCGCATCCTCAATGGGGACATATTTGACATGCGGCGGGTCGAGGGCGATCATGACACCCTCCTCCCCTTCCTCCAGCGCGCGCACTGCCGCGGCGCCAAAACGCAGGGCGGTGAGACGGTCGAAGGAGGTGGGGGAACCCCCGCGCAGTAAATGACCAAGGACAACGACACGCGTTTCCTTGCCGGAGATTTCGTGGATATCTGCCGCGAGCTTCTCGCCGATCCCGCCCAGACGTTCAGAGCGACCCGCTTCATGCTCGACCACCGAAATATCTCCACCCACCGGGACGGCTCCTTCTGCCACAACCACAATGGTGAACTTGTGTCCGTGTGCGTCTCGCTGTTTGATCTTTTCAATGACCTTGTCGATATCGTAAGGGTGTTCGGGAATCAAAATCACGTGGGCAGAACCAGCCACCCCTGAGTGAAGAGCGATCCATCCAGCGTAGCGACCCATCATTTCGACGACCATCACACGTCCATGAGAAGCCGCGGTCGAATGGAGTCGGTCCAACGCTTCGGTGGCAAATCCGACAGCGGTGTCGAATCCGAAAGTGACGTCGGTCTTGTCGAGGTCATTGTCAATGGTCTTAGGGACGGAAATCAGGCGCATGCCCTTTTTGGCAAGGACACTGGCGATCGCCAGCGAGCCATCGCCACCGACCGTGATGAGCGCATCGACGCCATGCATGCGGAAGCCGCGCACAATTTCGTCACTGCGATCCACCTCTTCGGTGGTGCCATCAGGGAGCAGGATGGGATATTTGAGGGGGTTATTGCGACTGCTGGTGCCCAGGATAGTGCCACCGAGAGACGTGATACCGGTGACACGTTCAGGCGTGAGGTTGATAAAACCTCCTTCGGGATATTCCTCTGGCGAGAGGATGCCATGAAACCCGTCACGGACGCCGTAGACTTCCCAGCCGCGGTTGATGGCGGAAAGCGTAGCGGCGCGGATGACCGCGTTCAAACCGGGGGCGTCACCGCCGCCGGTGCTGATGGCTATTTTTTTGATCTGTGGTTTTTGTTTTTTAGACATGATTTCTTCTCCATTTATATATTACCCCAGAACAATACTGGTGTAACTGATTTTTTTCTTTGTCATAATTCCATAACCCTATCCTACCGGAGGGTGAAATGAAACCGTCTTTTTAATATCGGTTGATTATAGGTTTTGGGGGTAATTTTGGGAATGGGAGAATGTCAGGGGATTGGGTGTCAGGTATCAGGTCTTGCCCATCACTTATTGCCTTACAAAAAGGACCCATTTCTCCCTTATGTCGGCTCTATCCACCATCCAGCCTGCATCCATCCAGGGAATCGCATCGACGAACATGCCTTTCCTTTGATTGCCCCACCATAAGGGATCTTCATAAGCGAGCGGTGGTAATTTTTCATCCATGATGCGCTCGATCTGTTCGAACGATATGGTGACCTCCTGTTGAGTGACAGGCAGGTCGCGCAGGTATTTTTCCAGCGGAGCATATTTCTCAGGGTTCATAACTCCATCGCATTCAGCAAGGCTTTCAGTGCTAATAATTCTTCCTTCGTGAGTGTAACACCTTTGCCCATCTTTGAGCCATCCGCGGACCAGTCGCGCAGGTCGTATTTTGGGTCCCGGTCATTCCAACTGATGAAGTTGAGTTCCTTCGCCCAGCCAGATGCGGAGGTGGAAAGCACGCCAACTTTTTTGATGATCTCATATTTGATCTCGGACATTTTGGTTTCTCCTTATTCTCACTCTTCGCCCGGGAAGAGCACTGACCACGAGCTTTCATCCCCGGCAAGCAAGCCCAGCCCCGCACGGGACGGTCTCGCGCAGGGACGCGCGTCGAAGGCTTTGGCGATCTCCTCCGCCGCGGGAGAGAAATACGCCACTATCTCACAGTGAAGCCGACCCTCCAACTCGCCCCGTGTGAAGACAGCCATATCGTGCGGCTTGCCTGTTGTTTCGAACAGGCGCAGAAAGGCTTCTTCGATCTGCGCCTCAGGCACGGATGCCATCATCCCATCGCCAAGGTCTTTTGTGTACCAGTGTTTCATCATGATTGATAAGCAGATGCTTGCGGTTGATATAAATATTTTTGGAAGTTGATAAAGATGTTGCGAATAACTTCAACACTACCCAATACTTCTTTCGCATCTTCGAGCACTTGATATTTCAGAGTAAGCAGATGCGGAAGTTTTTCCTGGTCATCCAAATACTTCAAGAACAGAATCCATGAAGTCTGCTCCACGTAATCCAACTCACTGGAACAGCCCGCGTCTTTCCATAATTTATCGTCAATGTTTTTGAAAGTTTGCTCGAACATTTATTATTTCTCCAGACCTGACAGGTTTCCGTAGAACCCTGGTCGGTCAAATTCATTTCCATCCTCAGAAGTCTGATCGTCAGACACCACAATAAAACCTGTCAGGTCTATAAAGTATGTTTCAATTTTATCTCATATCCCGATACCCCAACTCGATCATCCACGGACAGATTATTTACTCTTCTCACAATGCAGAACGCCCCGAACCAAATCTCGGGGCGTTGTTTTTTTATTTGAGTTTACGCTCTTATTCATCACCCGTTATTGAGTCGGCGTCCCGATTCTTCGCCTCGCGGATAACTTGCGCCACTGTCTCGCGCAGTTTGTCCATGTCAACGGGCTTGGTCAGGTACGCTGTGGCGCCCTCTTCGAACCCTGTGCGGATATCTTCAGGCAGCGTCTTGGCGGAAACGATCACTACCGGAATCTGCTGCAAGCCCGGTTCACGGTGCATAAAGCGCAGCACCTCCAGCCCCGAAACATCGGGCATCATGATATCGAGGAGCACCACATCGGGGTTCTCAGCCGGAATCATAGACAGGGCACCGGTGCCGCTGTGAATTTTGATCACCTGATACTGGTCGAGCCTCAACATTTCCTCAAGGAGGTCAGCGATGTCAGGTTGATCTTCCACAATAATGATTTTTTTAGGGACGGATGTCATACAGAACTCCTTTGCTGAAGCCATGCCAATTATGGTTTCGGCATCCAGTTCCATATTACCACGCACAGCAGGGTATCCAACATGTGTGCAATGAGTATGTAACCTTTTGCGTCCATCCTGATTTTCATCACCTCAAATCCCGATACCCCAACTCGATCATCCACTGACAGAGAATGGGACCCCCATAACGATCCAGCGTGGGAGCTTCGCCATTCACAGATGGCAATCCGCTATAGCCGCGGAAGTAACCCGCTTCGCCCGTGAGTTGTTCCTGCGCGGCGGACGATAACTCCGCATCACCGATGGCGATGGCATGGATGTGAATCGGCGAGCCATCGTAGAGTTCTCCGTATTCACGCAACCATGCCGCAAAGCCCGCCGTCCGCAAGGCGTGAAGCAACGGATCGATGTCATCCCATAGGATGGTATAGGTTCCACGCCGAAGCACGGAGAGGTCCACTGCGCCGCCACCGGAGTGCGTGCCGAACGAAGCCGACTCACCATTTGTATAACTCCCCTGTGTAATGGCGTAATCGGTGATGTCCTGTTCGCCTCCGTAGAGTTCCTGCGCATGAGCCAGCATCGACAGCGTGCGCTGATTGAATGTCCAGCCGTTGATTTGTACGCGGGTGTAATCATCGGGCGGCTTGAGGCATCCCTGTGGCTCGGGTGTGGAGGTGAGAGATGGGATGATGGTCGGTGTAGCCGTCAGCGTGGGAGGGGCTTGGGTGTCCGTGACCAGAACGATGGGAGTGGAAGAAGCGGGAACATCGGTTGTTGTCGGCACAGCGGGACGAGTCAACGTGAGGCAACTCATCAAGGTCAGCGCTACACATATCCATGCGACGATCCATCTATTGCGTGAATTCTTCATACGTCCAGCATATCCAGAAAATCCCGTTTGGGCAAGGAAATTCGGTGGTTGAGTAGCCCTGCATGATTGTCGCAGGGCGTACACCTGCACCCACCGCAGGTGCGGTGTCGAAACCACCAATAAGCAGAAACAAATCTATTAGATGAGTACTTCTTGATAACTGTTGGTTTCGGTACGGCGAACAACGCTTCGACTGCGTTCATCGCAACTTGCGCTCCTCACTCCGCTCAGCGCGAAACCGCCTACTCACCTGTGCCTGCTGCAAGGTGCAGGCAATCAACGATTTCTTCCTCGGCTATAATCGCCCCGAACAAATCCACATCACAAAGGGAACCAAATGCAACTCTACTACATCCGACACGGACAATCCGTGAACAACGCCAACTGGACAACCGATGGCTTTGTTGAAAGTTCAGACGCCCCACTCACCGAGATCGGGGCGCAACAGGCGCAACTTACAGCCGAATATCTTGAGAAGAACCAACCGGTCATCGAACACAAAGGCTGGAACTCGGACAACCGCAATGGCTTTGGACTAACCCACCTTTACACCAGCCTGATGGAACGCGCCGTCGCATACGTCCGCACCTATCGCACGCAAACTTTCGGGCATCCCTTTCCACGCATGGACAGACATCCACGAAACCGGCGGCATCTATGGGCGCGAAGGCGACCTCAAAGACAAGGGACTGCCCGGTAAGCCGCGCTCCTATTTCGAAAAGGCATTCCCCGAACTGAGCCTCCCAGCAAATTTCGATGAAACCGGCTGGTGGCAGGAACGCCCCATCGAAACAGAAGAGGCGGCGCATCTGCGTGCAGAACGCATCTACGCCGAAC
Organism: uncultured Chloroflexia bacterium; assembly: GCA_963730175.1. Classification (GTDB taxonomy): domain Bacteria; phylum Chloroflexota; class Anaerolineae; order Anaerolineales; family Villigracilaceae; genus Defluviilinea. Next base: position 21,855 of record CAVSRF010000058.1, read on the forward strand.
TCCTTTCACTGCATGGGGATAAGGAAGGGCAACCGGAGGCACACGTCGCCTTGGTCAGCCACGGGACGTTCTTCGTGCACCTCATGAGCGTCATCCTCAACCTGCCCTTCCGCTCCGCCTCACACGGACTTTCGTTCTGGTTCCTGCTCAACAACTGTTCCCTCAGCCGGATCGACATCCGCGACAAATATGTTGTCATCTGCTACCTCAACCGCACCGACCATTTGCCGAATCATTTGATCACGGGATGACCCCTACCCAGCCTCCCCCATTTTCCGACTGAAGTTCGTCGGAAAATGGGGGAGGTGCCCGAAGGGCGGAGGGGGCTATACTCAGGCAAATAAAACACAAACTCTCGGCTGAGAGTCTGTGTTTTTTTCTAACTATTCAATTCGCAGGGGAACACTAATATGGTCGAATCCACTGACCTGCATAGATCCAATTGGCATTGGCGATGCTGTTACGCCATTGTATGTAACTGACAGTGACGCCATAATACCGCGCAATTCTGTAGAGCGTGTCACCGCGGCAAACGATATAGTAGCTGCCATATCCATCGTACCCGGGACCGCAATTGTAGCTCTGCCCGGGACCGGGGTCAGTATACCCTCCGGGGATGTTCAATACCTGACCTGGGTAGATGTAATAATAATAACCTGCCCACTGATTGGCGGCATACAACTGGGATAGCGTCACGCCGCAATTCCGGGCGATCTTGGCAAGCCAGTCCCCACGCTGGACAACGTAGGTGCTCCCACAGGCGGAGGAGGCTTGCGCCTCTGTGGTAAACGCCAATGTTGTTGTTAGCAACACCAAAATAAGAACCATTTGAAGAATGCGTTTCATTGACATGAGGTATATCTCCTTGGATTGATAACCTTCGATAGTGTACGATACAAAATTAGTGTACAACTTTTCAGAGCCCAATTCAAGCAGGGTAACATTGCAAATCAATAAAAAATTTCTGGAGGAGCAGGTGTTATTTTTGGTTCTAGACGCTTCATCCTTCCAGACACTACGGTATAATTCCCTTCATGGACAAAAACATTATCGGTGTACGCTTCACCAAAGTAGGCAAGATCTATCATTTCGACACATCCGCCGTCCCTGATGTGGGAGTCGGCGAGCACGTCATTGTGGATACCTCACGCGGCAAACATCTCGGCGAGGTCATACAGGTTATCAAGGAAATGCCCCCGAAGCCCGAGGGCGGCTGGAGGTCCGTGGAGAGGCGGGCAACCCCACGTGACCTGTTACTGCTCCAATCCTGGCAATCCAAACAGACCGAAGCCATGATCAACTGCCGCGCCCGCGTCTCCGAACTCAAACTCAACGGCGTAAAGATCGTCACCGCCGAATACAACTACGACGGCACACGTCTCTCCTTCCTCTTCAGTACCGAGAGTGAAGACAGGGTCGATCTCAAATCCCTCAAACGGGATATGCAGAACCTCTATCCCAACACCAACATCGAACTGCGGCAGATCGGTCCGCGCGACGTGGCAAAGATCATCGGCGGCATGGGAGCTTGCGGCATCGAAACCCGCTGTTGCTCCAAGTTTCTCACAGACTTCTCCCCCATCTCCATCAAGATGGCAAAGGATCAGGGCATCTCACTCACCCCTAACGAGATCACCGGCATGTGCGGACGCCTGCGTTGCTGTCTCATTTTCGAATACGAACAATACGTCGCCGCCCGCAAGGAACTCCCCAAGCGCAACAAAAAAGTGGTCACGCCCAAGGGTGAGGGCAAGGTCATAGACCTGATGCCCATGAGCAACCAGGTGGTGGTGCTGGTCGAAGACGCAGAAGGCAGACGCTCACGCGAAACCTTTGCCAAGGAAGAGATCGAACCTTGGGACGAACTCGAAACCCTGCGCCGCAAAGCCCAAGCCCCCTGTGACCGTCACGACAGCGGCGGATGCACCTGTGGCAAATCCAGTCCGCTTAAAAATAAAAACAATAACAATTGATCGTAGGGGCGGGATCGCCGAAATGCTCCGCGCCTGCGGTATACGAATTTATTGGATGAAACTTCTCGCTCTTCGCGTGCTTCGTGGTAAATAGCTCTTCCTCCTCTAAAACCTTAACCTCAATTTGAGCACGCCTCTCTTCCAACCCGACGCCTGATTACATAGAAACTGACATTTCCTCACCCCTGGAGTTAACATATGACACCTGATACCGCAACACCTGGAATATGGGATACACCCCAAAATATATTGGTCATCCTCGCCCACCCCGATGACCCTGAATTCTTCTGCGGCGGCACGCTCGCCAAATGGGCACATGAGGGACACTCCATCACCTACCAACTCATCACCTGCGGCGACAAAGGCTTCAACGACTCCACCCCCGCCGACATGACAACCGATGTACTATGCGCCATCCGTCATGAAGAACAGACCGCAGCAGCAAACGTCATCGGCGTAAAAGAAGTCCACTTCATGGATACCGAAGATGGCTACCTCGTCCCTGATATTAACCTGCGCCGCAAGATCACAAGAGTCATCCGCAGATTCAAGCCCGATATCCTTGTCACTTGCGACCCACAAAATCTCTTTGCAAGTTACGGACTCAACCATCCCGATCACCGCGCCGCCGGACAAGTCGTCCTCGATGCCGTCTTCCCCGCCGCCGGCAACAAAGAATTCTTCCCTGAGTTGGTCAAAGAGGGATTTGAACCGCATATGCCCAAAGAAGTCTGGTGTTCCCTCACCAGTCAACCGAACACAACCATTGATATCACCAACTCATGGCAGACCAAACTCAAAGCGTTACTACAGCACAAATCACAGGTCGGCGATATCGAAAAATTCAAAGAGCGCATGAAAACCCGTCACACCGAAGACAGCACCGAAGAGAACCCACGTTTCGAAGAAAAATTTAGAGTGGTTAAGTATTCGTGACCCCCCGGTGGTTGAATAGCCCGAAGGGCGTATCGAAACCACCAGTAAGCACTCACCCCAGCAATAATCAAGATTGCTCCAGGTGAAGAGCATCTCTTTCGCAATGACATCCACTAATCATGAATATCGTCAATCTTGGCTATCAATCCACCAACTACTATGCCATCCAGATCAAGGATGGATACCTGCTCGTTGACTGTGGCTGGCACAATACCTTTCCACAATTCGCGGCGGAATTCAAACACAAAGGCATCTCTCCACAGGAGATCAAATATATCCTCGTTACACATTTCCATCCCGACCATGCTGGTCTGGTCGAAGATTTCAAAAAGCTTGGCGCGAAGATGATCCTTATGGAAAGTCAGGTTGGCTACACGGACCAACTCAACGATTTCTTCCATTCCAAAAACTTTCCATCCTTTGAGATCAAACAGGATGATAACTTCCTTTTGAAATTCGAGGAAAGCAGAAAATTTCTCATCTCACTCGGGCTGGATGGCGAGATCATCTCCACTCCTGGTCATTCAGATGATAGCGTTACCTTGATCCTCGACGAAGGCTATGCCTTCACAGGTGACCTGCATCCACGCATCATGGTTTCTGAAGAAGATACAATCACCAAGTCAAGTTGGGATAAAATTTACCAACACAAGATCAAGAAAATATTCCCGGGTCACGGATAGTAAACAATAGTTTGATTTTACAAATAACAAGGAAGAGGAATTTATCAGTATGGAAACAATGTGGAAATCAAGAAAAGTAGTGATCGTGGGTGCAGGCGCAGTTGGCTCATCGTTTGCCTATGCTCTCGCTCAAAAAGGATTGGCAGATGAGATCTGCCTCGTGGACGCAAACAACGACCTCGCCGCCGGGCAAGTCCTTGACCTGGCACATGGTCTGCCCTATTACCCTCCCGTACAAATCTCTGTCGGCAGTAAAAAAGATTACGCTGATGCCAGTGTCATCGTCATCACTGCCGGAGCCAAACAAAAACCGGACGAATCACGACTCAACCTCTTGCAAAGGAACGCGTCCATCATCAAAAGTATCGTGGACGATATCGTGAGCGAAAATTCACAGGGGATTATTGTCCTTACATCCAATCCCGTTGACATCCTCACACACGTCGCACTCAAACATTCCGGCTGGACGAAGAACCGCGTTATCGGGTCAGGCACCGTTCTGGACAGCGCCCGCTTCCGCTACCTCATCAGCCAATATTGCAATGTCGATGTGGGTAACGTCCACGCCTATATCCTGGGTGAGCATGGAGACAGCGAACTCCCTGCATGGTCGATGACAAATGTGGCAGGCGTCCCTGTAGATGAATACGCTCCCAAATACGGAAGCGGAGACTGGCACGCAGAGCGCGAGAGGATTGTACGTGATGTCAAAGAATCAGCATATCACATCATCAACTACAAAGGCGCCACCTACTACGCCATCGGCATGGCGTTCACTCGCATCGTCGGCGCCATCTTGCAAGACCAACAAAGTGTGCTCACTATCTCTACACTTCTGGAGGGTGAATACGGCGTCAAAGATGTCTGTCTTGGCGTCCCCTGTGTGATCGGTCAGAACGGCGTGGTCAGCATCGTGGAAGCCTCTCTCATACGTGATGAACAAAAAGCCTTGGAAAAATCTGTCAGCACATTACGGGAAGCGTTGAACAACCTGGAAAATTCTCAATAAGGCTTCCATTTGGAATCAGCCAGCTCGTGTACTCTTTAGAGTGTGCTGGCAGTTTCGGGAGCATACCCCAACGGGCACACGAGCTCCTTGACTCCCAAAAACAGGAACAGACCCATGTCAAACAACTTCATCCAACAAGCCAAGGACCTCTTCCCCTACACTCAATCCTTACGGCGCGACTTTCACATGCACCCTGAACTCGGTTATAACGAATTTCGCACGGGCGGCATCGTGGCAAAAGAACTCGAAGCGTTGGGAATCGAAGTAACCAAGGGAATTGGCAAGACCGGCGTAGTCGGCTTATTGGAAGGATCAAGACCGGGTCCAACGATCCTGCTCCGCTTTGATATGGACGCGCTCCCCATCGTCGAAGAAACAGGCGCGGAGTACGCGTCCCAAAATCAAGGTGTGATGCACGCCTGCGGACACGACGGTCACACTGCCATCGGGCTGACCGTTGCAAAAATATTAAATGAACACAGGGACAGCTTGGCGGGTAATATCAAATTTTGCTTCCAACCCTCCGAAGAAGGAACGAACGGCGAAGACTTGGGCGGCGCATTGATGATGATGAAAGACGGTGTGCTTGAAAGCCCCAAAGTGGAAAAGACGCTTGCGCTTCATCTTTACAATGACAAACCGTTCGGCTGGATTTACGTCGCCAAAGGCGCTGTGATGGCTGGGGCGGAACTCTTCTCGATCAAGCTGACAGGCAAAGGGGGGCATGGCGCAATGCCACACACCACCGTGGACCCTGTTGTTGCCGCATCACAGATCGTCACGGCTTTGCAAACTATCGTATCTCGCAATATCTCGCCGTTGAAGCCCGCAGTTATCAGCGTCACGTCCATTCATGCAGGCACGACCTTCAATGTCATTCCGGGAACTGCCGAACTCACAGGAACAATCCGAACTTTCGACCATGAAACGCGCACACTGGTTTTCGAACGTTTTGAAAAAATCGTTCACGGGATTGCTGAAACCATGGGGTGCGAAGTGGAAATCACCATCAAACAGATCACGGCTACCGTCATCAATCATCATGCCGTTGCTGAAAGCGTATTACAAACTGCACAAACCATCTTTTCGGATACTCAAATTGAAAGCGAGCCTTATCTCACCATGTGGGGAGAGGATATGGGCTACATGCAGGAAAAAGTGGATGGTTGTTTTTTCTTTATCGGGTCAGCCAACGATGAGAAAAATCTCAATTACTCTCATCACCACCCCAAATTCGATTTCGATGAACGGGCGTTAATCAACGGCGTTGCATTGATGGCATCCGCCGCGGCGGATATTTTGAAATAACGGTAAGGGCGGGTCTGAAACCTGCCCCTACGATATAACCAATCCAATTCCTCTCACCACCATTGCCGCGATCAACGCGACGACCACCGTCAATGCGGTGATATAAAGCATTGCACGCGTACCTAATTCCCGTTTCAACACAGCCAACGTCGCAAGACATGGAATATAGAACATCACGAAGGTGGCGTAGACAGCCATTTGAGTCGTGGTCAACGCCGAGTCGAAATTCGTAGTTCCCAACGCCTGACTCAACATCACCAACGAAAGTTCCTTGCGCAAAATCCCAAATATTAGTGGGATGCCCACCTCAGCCGGCAAACCCATCACCCATGTGACCGGTCGCACAATCCAATTGAACACATCTGAAAAATTGAAGTAATTCAATATCGCCAGTACAGCGCTTCCTACGATCAGCACAGGCCAGGCTTCCACCACAAACTCACGCATACGGAACCAGGCTTTGCTGGTCACGTTCTTCAGCGTCGGCACACGATACGGCGGGACTTCCATGATCAAACCCGGCGTATCCTCGGGCATCATGTTCGAGAGAATTCGTCCTGTCAACGCGATAACAAACAGGTTGAACATATATAAACCAAATGCAGCCAACGGACCGAGATAAAACGCCACCAATCCGAACACCACCGCCAGCCGTGCCGCGCATGGAACAAGAGTTGCCAATGCCGCGGCGAGATACCGATCACGTGGCTCTTCCAACGTCCGCGTGGACATGACAGCGGGCACGTTGCATCCATAACCGAGGATGAACGGCACAATAGCTTTGCCATGCAATCCTATACGGTGCATGAATGCGTCCATTAGGAAGGCGATGCGCGGCAGGTAGCCTATATCTTCGAGAACACCCAACCCCAGCAGAAACGGTAATAGATAAGGAAAAACAATCGCAACACCCGCGGCAATCCCCTGCATAACTCCCAAAACGATCTCGGCAACCAGTGAGCTTGGCTGGAATGGAGATAATGCTCCTTGAGTCAAAATATCGAATAAAGCGATCAGCGGCGGCTCGGTTACTTTCCCAATCCCATACACAATTTGAAAGAACATAAAAAGAACGAACAAAAGAATCGCATATCCCCAAACGGGATGAAGCAGAACATCGTCCAGCCTGTCGCGTAGAGTTAGTATCCGTTCACCCTGCCTTACATATTTCTGCGAAAGTTCCTTTGCAAGCGTATGCCGTGCATCTGCATTTAACACACCGCTTTCCATCTACATTCTTTTTTCTCCCCACTTCCAAGCTTTTCAGAAACAATCCTTTTACACCCCGCCCCTTACTCGCAACCAGAGGCAAAACCGGAATCCCCAACTTGCGGGATAGACCTTCGCCATCAATATGCAAGCCCAAACGTGCAGCCTCGTCCACCATGTTTAGGGCGAGGACCAAAGGCTTTTTTAACGGGAGCAATTCAAAGGTCAATTCGAGAGCCGAGGATAAATGAGTCGCGTCCGCCACATTGACGATGACATCCACATCCTGTGAATCCAAATAACGTGCGGCTTCCATCTCTGCAGGGCTTCCACTTTCAAGTGTATATGCGCCGGGTAGATCCACCAACTCAACCACCTCGCCCGCGACGCGCACACGGCTCTCGGTAAACTTCACCGTTGTGCCGCTGAAATTTCCCGTCTCAGCTTTGTATCCCGCCACCTGATTGAACAATGTGCTTTTGCCACAATTCGGCTGACCGATCAACGCAACTCTCATTCGACCTCTACTAAAATTTTTTCAGCTACGGTACGTCCTAATGCGATCTCACGCCCATTCGCCTCGATCAATACGGGACCTCCCAACGGAGCAACGCGCAAGACAAGCAAACCGTCACCCAGATGCAAACCATATTGCATAAGTTTTTTTTGCAGGACATCATCAACACCTATCAGGCGCACACGACTTCCAACCGGAACTTCCAATAAATTTTTCACGACTTCGTTATATCGTATGGACTTCCAGCTTCACAGTGATGAACATCCTTGATACGAAAACAAAAATCGTGAATTCGGATGATAAAAGGCTAAAATGAATTTGGATGCGGGTCCTTGTCCACAAAATCCCTAATAACTTCCCGCCATCCTCTCAATAAAGTGGGAGTATAATCAAACCACTATACTCTCACGAAACGGAGGAAAGACCCATGGCAAGTGTAACGTTTGATCATGTCGTCAAACAGTTTGGCGACGTCAAGGCAGTGAACGATTTGAATATTGAAGTGCAAGACAAGGAATTTTTGGTGCTGGTTGGACCCTCAGGTTGTGGAAAGACAACCGCCCTGCGTTGTCTCGCTGGATTGGAAGAGATCTCCAGTGGAGAGATTCGGATCGAAGACCGTGTTGTAAATGACGTCGCTCCAAAAGACCGCGACATCGCCATGGTCTTTCAATCCTACGCTCTTTACCCTCATCTTTCAGTGTATGACAACATGGCATTTGGCTTGAAACTTCGTAAAGTGCCGAAGGAGGATATCAAGCGCCGTGTAAATGAGGCTGCCGATATTCTTGGTATTCAAGATTTATTAGATCGGAAGCCGAGACAACTTTCGGGTGGTCAACGTCAGCGTGTGGCAGTGGGACGCGCAATCGTCCGTGAGCCAAAAGTTTTCCTATTCGACGAGCCGCTTTCGAATCTCGACGCGAAACTGCGCGTGGCAATGCGTGCTGAGATCAGCAAACTTCACCAGCGTTTGCAGACCACATTCATTTATGTAACACACGATCAAATTGAAGCGATGACAATGGCAACCCGTATTGCCGTTATCAACAAAGGTATTTTGCAACAGCTCGATACCCCACAGAACTTGTATGACAAGCCCGCCAACCTCTTTGTTGCTGGTTTCATTGGCTCCCCCGCCATGAACTTCTTCCCTGGAAAACTCCGCAAGGATGGAAGCAAGTTGGTCGTGGATACAGGTGACTTTGTCGTCGCCATTCCCGAAAAATTTGCCAAACCCTATGTGGCGCACGCAGGCAAGGATATTGTCTTTGGTATTCGCCCTGAGAATATCCACGACTTAGAATTCGTTCCGCTCAACATTGATTCCGAAAAGGTAGCAGTCAAGGTGGGTTTGACCGAGTTAATGGGTAACGAAATCTTCCTCTATTTGGCGAGTGGAAAAAATGAATTCGTCGCCCGCGTCGATCCACGCTCATCACTGCGTGTTGGACAACAGGCATCCATTGCCTTCGACATGGACAACATCCACATTTTCGACGCTCAAACCGAGCAGGCAATTCGGTAATCTGTACAGTTCAAGAGTTTACCAACCAGCACATTTTGAATGTGCTGGTTTTTTATTGTCGCTCTTCAAGATCCATAAGGAACGACAAAGTAGTGAAAACTTCATTGTCGTTTTTTCTTTCCTATCTGAATTGAAGTAGAATTATTCCTACAGGACAAGATAATTTCTTGTCCTACTTTTAATCCAAAACAGAGGCTTATCAATGACCATACCAGATTGGGTGCAAGACGCAGTTTTCTATCAAATATTTCCAGACCGCTTCGCAAAAAGCGCTCGCAACCCGAATAGCAATCTTCCCTTCGAATCATGGGGCTCCCCCCCAACTGTGCATGGATTCAAAGGTGGAGATCTGTACGGAGTTACAGAGCACCTCGATTACTTAAAGGATTTGGGAATCACGGCTCTATATCTCAACCCGATATTTGCCTCTGCTTCGAATCACCGTTACCACACTTATGATTACTACAACGTGGATCCGCTGCTTGGCGGCAACGACGCTTTTCGAGAGTTGCTCGACAAAGCCCATAAGAAAAATATCCGCGTGGTTCTGGATGGCGTTTTCAATCATGCCAGCCGTGGCTTCTGGCAATTCCATCACGTGCTGGAAAACGGCGACGCATCACCCTATAAAGATTGGTTCTTTTTCGATACCGCGCGACTTCATGGAAAGCGCAGGTGGGGAGCTTATCCTGGCACAGCAGAATTACACGCCCTGCAAAATGGAGAAGACAGCCTGCAAGCGATTGGTTATCGTAGTTGGTGGAATCTGCCCGCCCTACCCAAGTTCAACACAAGCACACCCGCCGTACGGAAGTTCATATTCGACGTGGCAAAATATTGGGTCGAGTTTGGGATCGATGGCTGGCGGCTGGATGTGCCAGCTGAAATTGACGATGATGCCTTCTGGCAGGAGTTCCGTTACCGCGTGAGGCAGGCAAATCCACAGGCTTATATCGTGGGGGAAGTATGGCACGAGGCACATCGCTGGCTGCAAGGTGACCAGTTCGATGCTGTGATGAATTATCTCGTTACGGCATCCGCATTAAGCTTTTGTGCGGGTCCCCATCTCAACATCGACGTGGTCGAGCAGGCAGGCGGTTTAAAGGGACGCGTCCACAGATATATGGATGCACTCGGTTTTGCCGATGAAGTTGACCGCATGATGAATTTATACAAACCCGAGATCACCCGCGCACAACTGAATCTACTGGATAGCCACGACATGCCGCGCTTCCTCTCATGTGCCAGCGGAGACAAGAACTCGCTCAAACTGGCATGGTTGTTTATTATGACGATTCCGGGTGCGCCCTGTATATACTACGGCGATGAAGTAGGCATTGATGGCGAACACGACCCCTATTGCCGAAAATCCTTCCCGTGGGACGAAAGCAAATGGGATAAAAATCTATTGCAGTATGCAAAAGATGTAATTGCACTTCGCACAAAAAATCTAGCATTACGACGCGGCGATTTTAATCGACTATGGTCGGCGGATGGGACATATGTCTTCTCGCGAACGCTTGAAAACAAAACTTTTATCGTGGCGTTGAATTCGTCAGAATCGCCTCAGCAGGTTCATGTCACGTATGAGGCGAAGAAAAGCCCCAAGCCGATATTCGGGGAGGCATCCGAAATATCGGTGGATGAACGTCTCAGGTTTACCATCCCAGCAAGAAGCGGAGTGGTGTTGAAGTAGTAATCGAGTTGGTCGAGGTAGTATTTCGCCTTACTTTATTAACTTAGAGGTATATATGGATGAATCGCCCATGCTCGACAATCCCTTTGACAAAGAAGAAAAGTCAGGCAGTCAACCCATTGTATGGGCGATCCTGGGCATCACCGCGATGTGCTGTGGTGTTCTCTTCGTGGGCGCGCTGTTCTATTTTCGACCAAATGCTAAATCTCTATATGCCCAATATTTCCCTTCGCCAACCCCCACCCCATCCCGAACGCCCACATCAACTCCCACCTTTACACCAACCGCAACAAATACTCCCACCCCAACACCTAACTTGACAGGGACCGCGCAAGTTCAAAACGCCCTGGCAACCGCAACAAACGCGGCGAACAAATGGCGCGTAGTTCTGAAAGATACATTTGATTCCAATAAGAATAAATGGCTTGTCAAACCAAGCGACGATGAATACGCGTTGACCACTTATTCAATCGCTGACGGAAAATACACATGGGATACAACAGCTCACAAGCCATTCATTAACTGGATAAAGACGGGAACAAAACCGCTTACTGATTTTTATGTGAGTATGGAAATCAAACAGGCAGATGGACCCGATACGGCGGATTATGGGATCGTCTTCCGCGAAGACGGTAATTCCAATTTTTACTATTTTGCAATCAATGAACAGGGTCAATATGCGCTATATTTATATAATAACGAATGGAGCACGCTTCTCGACTTGACACAAAGCGATCTCATTAAGCCGGATGAAGCAAATCGTCTCACAGTGATTGGTGAAGGTTCACATTTCACCTTCTTCATCAACGACCAATATCTGACAGAGACAACAGATGACACTCTTTCAAAAGGGATTACCGCCTTGGCAGTTGAACTGGCTGACGTGAACGATCATGCCGTCTTTGAATTCGACAATCTCGAATTACGCGCTCCATAATTCTTAGCCCCACACGGTCTTCACCAATTCAGGCAATATCTCCCCTGATTTTCCCTGAAAGAAATAATCCGCTTTTAACGTGAGCGGTGTTGGCTCGGCATTAATCTCGACCACCACCGCTCCTTTGCTGCGTGCCGCGTGTGCCAATGATGCGGCAGGTTGCACAACTCCGGACGTGCCAATTGAAAGAAAGATATCACACGCCCGCGTCGCTTCAACCGCGGTCTCAAGCTGGTCGAGCGGCAAGGACTCTCCAAACCAGACTACATCGGGTCTGAGCAAGCCGCCACAGGATACGCACTGTGGAACGGAGTCCAAATCGTCGTCCCATGTGTCCGGGACCATATAACATTCCGAACAGCGCACACGCTGGATATTGCCATGCAACTCCAGGATGTTTTGATTGCCCGCCATGCGGTGCAAACCGTCTATATTTTGCGTGACAAGGGTAAATTGGGAGAGATGCTTTTCGATCTCAACCAAAGCATAATGACCTGGATTGGGTCTCACGCCTTTGATAGCTTCCCGCCGCCATGCGTACCAGTCCCAGATTAGTTTGGGGTCGCTGGCAAAAGCTTCTGGGGAGGCTAGCTCTTCGGGCTTATATTGCGCCCATAAACCAGTTTGTGAGTCGCGGAAGGTGCGGAGTCCGCTTTCTTGTGAAACCCCAGCTCCTGTAAGGGCGACCAGTTTCGAGGTCCCGCGAAGAAGCGAGGTAAGTTCAGTAGGAAATTCTATTTGAGCGCCCCTCCGCATCGCGCAAGCGAAACATTTCGGTCGTAGATTTGGGTACGCCCGATCACATCAAAATTTTTATCCACAGCCACCAGTTGATATTCAATCCAGGCATTTATAAAGTAATAATAGTGTGTGAGATTAAAAGTATGGACATCATAATTAAAAGAGCCATCATCTGCTTTAACCATATCTGCCCCCGCCCCCCATTTAGTAAGGTTCAAAGTGTTGGCCTTTTCACGCAGACGCATAAACAACAATACTTTATGAGTGTTTTCCAAATCATTGACATACGCACTAAACTTGATATCGCGAGGCTCGCACGAACCTTCATCCCAATACATAATGCCGCTGGAAAACTTTATGGAACGAAAACCTACATCCACGGGCGTAATAAAACTGCCACCAAGATTTAAAGGCGCAAAGGTTGGGACGCGGTGTTGGCGTCTCTGTGGGAAGATCGTCCGGAACCAGCGGTGTATCAGTAGGTGTGAATGTAATCGGCGTGCTGGTGGATGTGGCAAAAAGATCCTCAGTGGGAATCCGAGTGACAGTGGGTTGAGGCGTATCCGTATCGAGCGGTATGGGCGTTGGGGTGACAAGGAACTTTGTAACATCAGGCAAACTGGAACAACCAGCGAGAAGCAGTATAAGTAAAAAAACATAAGCAATTTTTTTCATCATGAACCTGTTTATGGATAGAGGGCTTTGCAATGTGTAAGCGATACGCTGGTACGGTCCACTACGGAGCTTCCAAGATGGGTCAACCCAATCGTGGATGCTACAAACTGATATTGAAGCCAGGCATCCTCGTAATTACGGTAATCGTCGATTTGATCCAGTTCGAGGGTATAGAAGTAGGTGCCTTTGTCGTTGTCTTTCATGATGGCGCCGCCCCCCCAGCCAGTGTTGCGGCTGCTGTATTTGTCCTGCAGGCGATAAAACAGAAGCGCATATTTCATCCTCTTCACGTGTGCCACTTGAACGGTAAACTGGATCGAACGAGCACCGTCACAAGTGCTTCCCCAAACGAGCTGGGTGGTTGACTTTTGGGGCACTCCAAATATCGGTGCCGATGGCGTAAAAAGATCGACATTCATGGGTTCGAGCGTAATGGTTGGACGGTTTGTTATTGTGGGAGGCGGCGTACGTGTAGGACGAGCCAAAGTCACATTTGGGTTTGGTGTGATGGTGGGCATTTCTGTGCTTACAGCAAACAGATCAGGCGTGTTCGAGACTTCCTTTGAAGGGATCAGCGTTACCGTCGGTTCAAATGTATTTGTGGGACCGGTTGTAGGCGTGCTCAAAAATGAAAGATCCACAGGGAGTGCGGAACATCCTGTAATAATTACGGCAAGCATGATGATTACGATCTTTTTCAATATAACGCTGTGCATGAGCTTCCTCGAAAAGGGTTGACAGAACAATTTTATCAATTGTATCCGTTTTGAAGGGGATTTATCCTGCTTTTCGACCTTTCGCCCTTGTTTGGAAATACGTCTCGTATTCGGACACGATAGTAGCGCGATCACGGTTCCCATTGAGGCTGCCAGTCGGGTTCAGGGTTATCGGTGACCTGCCGCATACTCGAACCGTCCGCACGCATAACGTAGATATCTGCCTGGTCATTATTTCGCAGGGAGTTGAACGCAATCCACTGTCCATCAGGGGAGTAGGAACTGGCGGCATTGTTGCCTCCTTTCGTTAGCTGGGCGGCGGTTTTCGCTTCCACGTCAATACGAAAGATATTCTTATCTCCAGACGCCCCTGCGTAAATGAGCAAATACTTTCCATCTGGTGACCAATCCAAACTCCCGCCAATTCCATCCAGGCCGTGGGTTAATTGTCTCACATTCGTCCCGTCCACATCCATGAGGAATATTTCGTATGCGTCGGGGCGGTCAACCGCCATGGCGAACGCAATCGTGTTCCCATCAGGCGACCAATCTGAGGAAACAATGGTATTGGGTCCTGCATAAAGTAATTTTGGCTTTTTACCCGCGCTGTCCACCGTCCATAGGGAAGTCGGTCCGTCTGCGGCACGGTTGGCAAACAGAATCGTATTTCCATCGGGAGAGAAACTTGGCGAAATAACATTGCCAATATTATTCGTCAGGCGGATTAATTTCGAAGTCTGGAATATGAACAAAAAGAGGTCGAAATATCCGCCATTCTGATTCGAGGCATACACAATGGAACCGCCCAAGGGAGAGTATACAGGATAGTAATTATGCGCTTCGACGTTCGTGATCTGTTGATAGCCCGTCCCATCGGCATTGACGATGCAAAGCTGGTTTAATCGCCGCGCGTGCAGGTAAAGATGATGCGTCCGATATGTTCCCTGGTTGGCAAAGGGGGAGGTGTATATGTTGCAAATGGCGTTGGCAAATCATTGCTTGCCGGATTGATAACAGATAGATTGATGGGGCTGGTGGGAATCAACATACAAAGCCCAATAGCAATGACAACGAGTATCAAGCCGATCGGCAAACGGAAGCCGTGCGGGACATTTCGGCGGGAGAAGATACGCTGCTTGGGCATAAGGAAATTTTACAACGTTTTGAGTTTATGAGGGTGCGACGCATATCATCCCCATGTGGAACTCGCGGTTTATTTGAAAAAGTTTCCCACAATAAAAGCCAGCAAACCAAACAATGGACTCAAATAAATATTT
Organism: uncultured Chloroflexia bacterium; assembly: GCA_963730175.1. Taxonomy (GTDB): domain Bacteria; phylum Chloroflexota; class Anaerolineae; order Anaerolineales; family Villigracilaceae; genus Defluviilinea. The sequence goes on from CAVSRF010000058.1 coordinate 37,060, forward strand.
CGCATGATTCTTCGCCCTTCTTCGGGTGTTTCGCTTTTTACGAGTTTGATTGCGAAGTAAGCCACCACCAATCCGGCAACCGCGACGATAATGAAGTAGCGAACATCCAGCCAGCCGAGAAGGATTGGAACAAAGCCCAATAGCACAACCAGAAAGAAAACGGAGGCAGAAACACGCAACGCAAATTGTTTTCCTAACACGATGGCAATGGATTTTGAACCGCGCAGTTTATCTCCATCCATATCCATTGCATCGCCTGCAATCTCCTCACCGAAGTCAATGAGGAAGGCAATCAGGGCGAAGGACCAGACCAGTTTATTCCATGGGTCGCCAACAGCAATGCCGCCGATGATGAAGGTAACACCCACCGAGGAAGCCACCATTAAGTTTCCAAGCAATCCGTATTGTTTAAATTTCCAGTTGTAGAGAAAGCCTACCAGCCAGAATGGAATAGCAACAGCCAGGGCAAGGCCGTCAAGGGCGTAGGCAGACCCAAGTCCAAGAAGGGAAGCGATGACCGTCAGGGCGATCACTTCCGATTTGGTGACCAAGCCAGAAGGCAGGGCGCGCTCCGGCATGTTGACCTTGTCCACTTCATAATCGAAGTAATCGTTGAGCACGAGCGCCGAACCAGCCATAAAGAATCCACACAGGAATCCGAAGACCAATTCATAAGGAGGCGGAAAACCTTTCAACGCGATCATCTCGCCCACAATGACACAAATGGCGGATGAGAATGAAAGTTCGGGGCGAAAGAGTTCGAGGATGGCTTTGAGTTTTTTACGCATAGGTCATTCAGGGAATTTTCCGACGGCATCCATCACAACGGGACCATGACCCGAGCAGACGATTCGCGCGCCGAGTTGAGCCTGCTTCGCCACCGATTCTTTTGCCTTCACCTGATCCCACGTCACGGCAGGACGTGAGCCTTGCAAACCATTTTCCGAAACCATCGAATCGCCGCAGAACAATACGCCCGTGGATTCGGAGAACAGCGAAATGTGCCCTGGTGTGTGACCGGGAGTCTCCAGCACACGCAACGCCACTCAGGCAGGACCTGTCCTTCAGTCAGAATCTCGTCCACCTGGAAAGGTATCGCTTTGAAAAAGGGACCTACAATGGCGAACAACACCTTACGAACCACACCTCCACCTGTAATCTGGCGTGATGGCTTACCAAGCGCAATCGCATCCGCTTCGATCTTACTGGCATATGTACGTGCACCTGTCGCCTTTTGCAAAGCGGACAAACTACCCACATGGTCCAGGTCAGAATGCGTGAGAATAATGCGCTTCACATCCTGCGCCGATTTGCCGAGACTGGCGATGTAGGTAAGAATCTTTTTATCCTTCCCCGGTATGCCGACATCGATGATCGTCAACCCATCAGAGTCAACGATGATATATGGATTGGCAACCACATCGGGAACAACATATATGTTTTCAGTGATTTTCATTGCAAAGGACTCCTGAAGATTATGTATCGACTATATCAAAGGTAGGAACTTTCAACCAGTGTGGACTATTCCCAACTCCGCGGCAAGATCGTAATATCTTTCCGCGTTGACCTTATCTCCCAACTCTTCATGAGACTTTCCCAAGCACAAGTACAGGGACGGATAAAACTCTTTCACGCTCTCATCGTTGACCGCGTTCGCATGATCCAGCGCAAGTTGATTCCATCGCAATAACTCTTCGGGAGTTCTTGAAAGCGCGCGACATAATGTGCGGCGATACAGGCATCGTAATCGTCCACGCGGACATCCCAGGCTTGTTGATAAAGCATGCGCGCCTTGTCGATGCGATGCTCGAATTCAGCGCGTGCACCTTCCATGCAGAGTTTGATGACGGGGTTATTCAAATCCATTATTTCTTATACCATTATTTGAGACTCTAAAAGTTCCTTATAAAAAACCCTTGATGGTTTATCATTTGTGCAGTATTTTTGGACGTAGTTAAATCACACATCATATTCAGGAGCATGACTTGACACAGATCCTTTACGGCGACCGCATCGGTAAACAAGGCAAAATCAGACTCGGCTGTTCTGCCGCGATCTTCGACGAACATGGACGTGTACTACTCACGAAACGACAGGACAATGGTCAATGGTGTCTGCCAAGTGGAGGCGTAGAGCCAGGCGAGTCTGTGGCTGAAGGGTGTGAAAGGGAAGTTTTTGAAGAAACAGGCTTGAGTGTAAGAGTGAAGCGTTTCGTCGGCGTGTACAGTCACCCCGATCAACTTGTCATATATCCTGATGGAAACAAAGTCCAAATTGTCGCGCTACACTTCGAAGCAGAAGTCATGGGTGGCACACTAGGTCTCAGCGATGAAACGTCTGATTTTGGATATTACACATTGGAAGAAATCGAATCACTGGATATCATCTTCCGCCACAAAGAACGAATTATCGATACCATCACCCACCAGGCAGAAGCATATATCAAATAAATCCGTTTCCCATCCGTCTATCCGTTTCAATATCCGTTTACAAATCCGTTTCTTCATCCAACGTTTTCCAAAACTCTTCCAACTCCACACCCAACCCATCTGCCAGACGATTGACATACGCATAATACCCCGTGACCTGATTGATATCGAGGATCGCGGAATCAGAAAAGCCTGCATCGCGCAATGCGATGACATCTGCTTCGACCATCTCCCATGGCTTGAGCGTAAGCTTTTCAACATACTCGCACATTGCGTGGTCGGCAGGCGAAAGCTTAGCCTGGCGAAAATCAATTTTCAATTGGTGCACTAACTCTACATTTTTTGTGAGACGACGGAGACCCCGTCCGTGATGTTCAATTCAGTATTTACAGTGATTCGCAACGGATGCCACCACCGCAATGATCTCACGCTGCTCGCGCGAAAGATCAGATCGTCCGCGCATGAGCGTGCCATAGATCAAATTATGAGCCTTCAACGAAGGCACGTTCAAGCTATGGATCTTCATGATGTTATCCACGCCGCCCCACGGCTCGACCATGGTATCGTAAACTTATTTTCAACTCCCCTTCGGCTTCATCTTCTTTGACAACTTTAATCCATGCCATACACGCCTCCATTAAAAGTTAGAGCTTCTTCCACCATACGCCTGTACATTCAGGCAAAATAACCCAGTTATTTTGTTTCACTTTATCGCCCAACTCATCGCCAAAGAAAAAGCGCGACAACTCTTCCGCTTCTTCAACGGATTCGAATTTGTAATCGGTTCGGATCCACTTGTTTTGGAATCCCGCTTCGTCAAGCCAGAGATAATACTCTGTGAGATGCTCCAACTTAATCGGCAACTCATTCCCCGTACCCAGCAATTCAAACAAGACGATATAGCTGCCTCGCCTTAAGACGCGTTTCATTTCGCCGGACCATTTTTCCAACTCAACTCTCCACGTATCAGGATTCCACACATGGAGATACGCCACGCTCCAGCCAGAGACAACCAGATCTGCAGAACCATCTTCCACCGGCAACTGACGATGATCCGCCACATCCACGCCCCAATTGGACAATCCACTTGCTACAAGTCTTTCACGGCAAACACGCAACATTTCATGCGGATGCATCAAACGCCCGAATGGATTTGGCACGTGGTGCGAGCATGAGAGTCAAGCGTCCTGTCCCCGCACCGAGATCGAGAATATCCAAGTCATCGGGATTGACGATTTCCTTCAATACTTTCATGATATTGCCTTGATGATCTTCTCGTGAGATCAGGGCTTCGTAGCGGTCAGCGTCGTTTTGATAGATTTTTCGTTGTTGGTCACTCATTCATTTTCCTGTATACTAAGTGAGGAGTAATTTTACTTGAGGCATCATGAAACCTGAAATAGAACGTGTGCACCGTCCAAGGGAAAAGGCGCGAGAAAGCTACAACTCCATGTCGCGCTGGTATGACCTTTTTACAGGCAGTGAAAAGCGATTTACCGATATCGGTATGCAAATGCTCGATGTACAACCGAACGAGTCCGTTTTGGAGATCGGCTGTGGGACAGGTCATGCGCTTAGTTGAGTTTTCCGAACAAAGGCGGGAAAGTCGTTGCAATTGACATCTCTGAAAAAATGCTGAAAGTTGCAAGCAAGAAAAACAAGAACAGAAATATAGGCTTGTGCCAGGCAGATGGACTATCCCTTCCATTCGCCAAAGAGCAATTTGACAATGTTTTCATCTCTTTTACGCTCGAATTATTCGACACACCTGAAATTCCGAAGGTTACTAAATGAGATCCAACGCGTACTCAAAGAAGACGGGAAACTTGGTGTCGTCTCGCTAGCCAAACAAGAGACATCGGCTGTACATATTTACGAATGGTTTCACAGGCGCATGCCAAGCCTTGTGGATTGCCGTCCTATTTATTTGCAATCTGCCATAAAAGGAGCTGGGCTCCAAATTCAAGCTTCAACGATCAAAACAATGTGGGGATTGCCAGTTGAGATCGTAATCGCAAGAAAATAGTCTTCGAGTGGGTTTTCAAAGCAATTCGCACATGCTATAGTTTTCAAAAATTTTTAGTGAGGAGAGAAACATGAGCGATCAACCTGAAAATCAATTCGATTTCTGGCTCGGCGAATGGGACGTATCATGGGGCGAAGACGGCAAAGGCACAAATCACATCCTACGCATCATGGACGACAAGATCATTCAGGAAAATTTCTCATCACCTGAATTGAAAGGTATGAGCGTTTCATCCTATGATGCAGAGCGTAAACTTTGGTGTCAAACCTGGGTGGACAACAGCGGCTCCTATCTCGATTTCACAGGCAAGTTTGAAGATGGAAAAATGATCTTGAGCCGCGACGCCATTGTCAAAGGGCAGGCTTGCAAGCAGCGCATGGTCTGGTACAACATCGAGCAAACCAATTCGATTGGAACTGGGAACGTTCGGACGATGGAGGTACAGACCTGGCGTGTGTTATGGCAGATCCAAGTATCGAAGAAAAAAGTAATCTACGCATCTGCGCTTCGACTTCGTTACACTCTGCTCTGCGCGAAAAATTCGCTATAATTAGCAAATGTCAACAACACTCTCCCCTTCCGCACAAAAAATACAAGACCTGCTCAATTCACTTGGATACAACTACACCGTAATCGAACACGCCGAGTCCACACGCACGGCGGTGGAAGCCGCAGAACGCGCGGGCTGTGAACTCGGTCAGATCGTGAAGTCGTTGATCTTCAAGGGAAAGCAATCGGGGAAACCGATCATCGTGCTCACCAGCGGCGCAAACCGCGTGGACGAGAAGCGCATCCGCGAGTATGCAGGAGAAGGTATCGGCAAGGCAGATGCCGATTTTGTAAGAGCAGTTACCGGCTTCGCCATCGGAGGCGTGCCGCCGATTGGGCATGTCCAAAAAATTGAAACGTACATGGATGAGGATTTCTTGCGGTATGAAACCGTCTGGGCAGCGGCAGGGACTCCCAATGCTATTTTCGAGTTGAAAACATCCGACTTGCAGAAGATGACAGACGCAAAAATCGTGATGGTTAAATCAGAAGAAAATCTGCCGGTGTAATAAGCGGCAGATTTTTTACCATGAATGAGAAACAAAGAAAGTGGAACCACTGGGACTTATAATGCGTTATAACAGTGCTGGGAATGCACATCCAAATAAACGATCGGCGCCATTATGAAACACTTTTCAAGGTTAACTTTCACATCCATTGTTTTGATCCTAAGCATATTGGCTTGTAATATGCCCGCCCCCGAACAGGTCCCGCCGCCAAGCGACGTGCAAACTGCCGCCGCACTGACCGTACAAGCGATTTTAATAACGCCCTCCCCAACATCGACGGTTCAACAAGCAACCTTCACAAATACTCCAACCGCCACAAGCGCACCAACTGGCACGATCACTCCAACATACTCTGTGCCCATGTTGACCGTGCGCGAACAAACGAATTGCCGCAAAGGTCCCGGGCAGGATTACGAAGTAGTATTCACATATTTAGCGAACAAGAAACTGGAAATTCTCGGGCGCTATGATCCTGGTAATTTCTGGCTCGTCAAATCGAAGGAAAGCCCAGCAGGTCAATGTTGGTTGTGGGGCGAGTATGTAGATGTCACAGGCAGTTATTGGGTGGTTTCATCAGTGACGCCGCCACCGACAGTCACCAAAGCGCCGCCAGACGCACCCTCTGTTAAAAAATGGAATTTCTTCTGCAACACCGCGACGGGTCAGATGGACGTCACCATTCTTTGGACAGACAAGGCAAGCGACGAGACAGGTTATCGCGTCATTCGAGACGAAGGGGTTGCCGCCCAACTGCCTCCCAACTCCACCCAATATACAGAGACAATCCTGTTGGGATCTGGCGAAAGTGTGACTTATTACATTGAAGTATATAACTCGGCTGGTTCAACAAGAAGTACACCGATCAAGCTGACGTGCTGACCATCAACAAAAAAGGACTTGCAATTTTGAACTGCAAGTCCCTTTTGATTTACGCTTCGAGCGCTTCTTTTACCTTCTTTGTCATCTTGCCGCGATCATCTGTTTTGAGAATACGCTTGCGGATGCGATACGATTCAGGCGTGATCTCAAGCAATTCGTCGTCAGAGAGGTATTCAATCGCTTCGTCCAGAGACATGCGTCGGGGAGGCGTGAGGCGGATTTCCATATCTCCACCAGCCGAACGAATATTCGTCAAATGTTTCTTTTTACAAACATTGATGGGCATGTCCTGTCCGCGTGTGTTTTCGCCAATGACCATGCCTTCATACACTGAAACACCAGGTCCCACAAACAACGTGCCACGATCCTCTGCATTCTTCAGTGCATACGCAGTCGTATCGCCCATCTCCCACGCAACCAACGAGCCGGTCGTGCGTGTGGACATCGCTCCAGCCATTTCATCATAACCGTGGAAGATAGTGTGCATGACGCCCGCGCCGCGCGTGGATGTAAGGAACTGATAACGGAAGCCAAGCAAGCCGCGCGTAGGTGCGATGTAGACCATTCGCGTCATTCCCTGACCCGCGTCCTGCATCTCTTTCATGATGCCTCGTCTCACCCCAAGCATTTCCACCACCACGCCGACAGTTTCTGCGCTGGTCTCGATATGGACTTCTTCATAAGGCTCGAGCAACGCGCCATCGTCCGCTTTATGGAAAATAACTTCAGGGCGTGAAACCTGGAATTCATAGCCTTCGCGCCTCATCGTCTCGATGAGAATACCAAGATGCAACTCACCGCGGCCTGAGACCAAAAAGTTTTCGGCTGATTCCGTTTCTTCGACTCGCAAAGCCACATTCGTGCGAAGCTCTTCAAAGAGACGTTCGCGCAGTCTACGGGAGGTGCCCCACTTGCCTTCCTTGCCCGCAAACGGTGATGTGTTCACACCAAACGTCATGCGGACGGTTGGTTCCTCCACTTTGATGGTCGGCAATGCAATGGGATCATTGGGGTCGGCAAGCGTTTCGCCGATACCAATTCCATCTAATCCGGCAAATGAGACAATATCACCAGCGCTGGCTTCTTCGATCTCGATCTTGTTCAATCCCTGGAAGGTGTAAAGATACTTGGCTGATTCAGCAAGACTGCGTCCATCGGTTGTCAAACGCATCAAGCGCTGACCTGCTTTGATTTTGCCTGCAAAGATACGCCCAATGGCAGTAACACCACGATAATCGTCATAGCCTAACATTGTTATAAGTACTTGTAACGGCGCATCAAGATCTACTTTAGGAGCGGGGATATGCTTAAGGATGACGTCGAACAAGGGCTGAAGATCATCCCCAACTTCCGGCGTAAGTCCTGCCTTACCAGCCGTAGCTTGGGCATAGACTACAGGGAAGTCTGCTTGCTCCTCGCTCGCGCCGAGTTCAATAAACAAGTCAAAGGTTTCGTTGAGAACACGTGATGGCTCGGCATCTTTACGATCCACTTTATTGATAACGACGACAGCCTTGTGTCCCATTTCGAGCGCTTTCTTGAGCACAAAGCGAGTCTGCGGCATGGGACCTTCAGCCGCATCGACAAGTAGAAGAACGCCATCCACCATGTTCATGACACGTTCCACTTCGCCGCCAAAGTCGGCATGTCCGGGTGTATCCACGATGTTGATTTTGATGGGTTTGCCGCTTACGGGATCATTGAGGGTGATGGCAGTGTTCTTGGCAAGGATGGTAATGCCGCGTTCGCGTTCGAGATCGTTCGAATCCATGACGCGTTCAGCCACTTGCTGATTCTCGCGGAAGGTGTGAGATTGGCGCAGGAGACCATCCACAAGCGTGGTCTTGCCGTGGTCAACGTGCGCGATGATGGCAATGTTTCTAAGGTCGGTTCGTTCGATTTGCATAGGTTCTCTTTACTGTTGGTTGTTTCGATAACTAATAATTTGACTCTGGACCGAGGGCAAAGAACAGATGACCAGAGTCCAACTTCAGTCCTCAGTCAATCGTCCTCGTTCCTACAAGACACACAAAAACCCCCGACAAGGAAAAAGCCGAGGGTTTATTCTTGAAAAGACAACGGGTCGGCGAGCAAGTTATATTGTATCAGATTGTTTGCGATTTGAGCAGGGAATGATATAATCCCGTCCGTTATGAGATACGAACGATCTGACAACATTTTCCTGTGCATCGGTGTACGTGGCTTCAACAACGGGGGCTTCCTATAAACGCGCCTGTTGCTCAAAGATAAGTTAGTTTTCTTCTTGTTTTCTTTCGCCGCAGTCGCCTGCGGCGTTTTTGTTTTAATTTACAATGGAGTACATATCATGATCTCGATCACAGTTTCAAACGCAAGTCTTATTCTCGGCGCGCATACTATTTTCCGTGATTTAAGTTGGGAAATTCAACACGACCAGAAGATTGGATTCATCGGTCCCAATGGCGCGGGGAAGTCCTCGCTGTTCAAGTTAATCATTGGGGAACACGCGCCCGAAAAAGGCGGGACGGTTATCCGCGCCAAGGGTGTGACAGTGGGATATTTGCCACAACACCCGGAATTTGACCTCGAGAAAACAGCCATCTCGCTTGCGCTGGAAGGAAATCCACGCGTGGCTGAGGTTGATAAAGAGTTAAAGCGTGTCGAGAGTAAATTGGGCGACCCTGATGTATACAACAATCCCAAGTCGCTTGAACGCGCACTGGACACACAACATAAATTACTGGAAGAATTCGAATCGCTTGGTGGCTTGAACTATGAGTTCGCGCGTCCGTGAGTTGTTGCGTGGATTGGGATTGCCCGAATCGGATTTTGAGAAACCAGTCAGTGCGTTGAGTGGCGGGCAGAAGAAACTCATTGGATTAGCGCAATTGTTGTTATTACGTCCGTCCGTGTTGCTGTTGGACGAGCCGGACAATCACCTCGACATGCCGGGAAAAGCATATCTTGAAAAGTTGATCGTCGAATATCCTGGCGCGGTTGTCATCATTTCGCACGATCGATACATATTGGATTTTGTCGCCACGCATATCGCGGAAATCGAAGATGGAAAGATCACAACTTTTATCGGGAACTACACCGAATTCATCGTCGATAAGGAAGAACGGCTTGCCCGTCAGGAGGAGCTGTACCAAATCCAACAACGTGAGATCGGTCGGCTGGAGATGGCTTTGAAAAGATACAAGCAATGGGTCGTTTTCAACGATAAATTTGCAACGCGTATCCACAACATGGAAGCGCGTATCGACCGCATCGAGAAAATTGATCGCCCCATTCTTGAACGCCGCAAAATGGATCTATCGCTCAACGGCTGGCGCGGATCGAATCAGGTTTTGGAGTTTGAGAATGTTACAAAAGAATTTTCGCATCGCAAAGTTTTGAACGACCTCACCTTCCTTGTTCGACATGGTGAGCGTGTGGGCTTGATCGGCGCAAATGGTGCAGGCAAATCCGTGTTATTACGATTAATTCTTGGAAAAGAACAGCCAACGTTTGGCGAGATCAAGATTGGCCCCAGCGTGACAGTCGGTTACTACGCGCAAGAACATGAGACTTTGGATTTCAATCAAACGGTGCTTGACACGGTCCGATTAACCGGGAATATGAGTGAAGGAAGAGCCGTCTCATTATTGACCCGCTACCTGTTCACCTACCAACAAGCAACTCAAAAAATTGGGTCGCTTTCAGGCGGCGAACGGAGCCGCTTGCAGTTGGCATTGCTTGTTTTATCTGGCGCGAATTTCTTGTTGCTCGATGAACCCACGAACAATCTGGATATTGCATCCGCTGAAGTGTTGGAGAACGCGCTCGATGAATTCAATGGAACTGTGCTCGTTATTTCGCATGACCGCTATTTTCTGGATAGAACCGTCAATCGGATCTTCGAGTTGAAAGATTCGGTCATCACGGAATATATCGGCGGATATAGCGATTACGCGGCTAAGGTTGAGGTCAATTTATTCGGAGCGAAGCAGGCAAAGGCGTAGAAAGAAGCGTTATCATCCACAAGGCGTCGCGAATGCTCCTTGAGACTTCCGCTCGTCCGAATCGGCAAGTCAGTCAAAAATCCAAAAAGTGTTCAATGGTATAATTCCCGCCCGTATGATTCAAGAACCCTCTTCACAGAAAACAAAAGTCTGCCCCACATGCGGCACGCGCTTAAGTGAGAATGCAACGCGTTGTCTGGTGTGCGGCACAGAGTTGACGGCAAAAGCCGCAACAAAATCAAAGAAAGCCGATACAACTGTACAAGCCAACCGCATGCCTGAGGTCACACTCAGCCTGCCTGCGGCGCTTGGCGCATTGGTAATTATCCTGTTGATCGGCGCGGCCGTTGTTTATTTTGGATTAAGTTCAGGAATTACCGGAAGCACAATTCTAGAACCTACCGCTCTGGCAACCACTACAGTTACAGCCACTATCACTGTAACGCCAACAGAAACAAGCACACCAACTCTTATTCCCACAGAAACACCCCTGCCGCCAGTCGAATACAAGGTTCGTACCGGCGATACGTGTGGCGGCATTGCTGTGTTTTTTGGCGTTTCGGTGCAAAGCATCGTTGTTCTGAATAACCTCTCGTCCAATTGTATTATCGCACCCGATACCATATTGAAGGTTCCCTACCCAACCTCCACGCCTGCGCCGCCCGCAACAGATATTCCAAACGACGCAACGCAAACCGCGCAGGCTTGTGAAAAAGTTTATTACACGGTTCAGGCAAATGACTCGCTTTCGAGCATCGCTCTGAGCTACGATGTGCCACAGGACGCGATCAAATTTTATAACGGGCTTTCATCGGATAACGTCTTCCTTGGAACATCTTTGACCATTCCGTTGTGTGAGCGATTTGCCACACCGGGACCAACTCCCACGCCGACACTTCCGCCTCCCTACCAGGCACCGAGCCTGCTCCTGCCTGCGGACGGCGCCGCCTTCACCCTGGCAAATGACGTTGTCACGTTACAGTGGGCGTCCATCGGCACATTGCGCGATAACGAATCCTACCAGGTAAATATCGAGGATGTGACCGTCGGTCAGAGGCGCCTCACCCAATACGTAACGGACACAAAGTTCATCGTGCCCACATCCTTCCGCCCGAATGACAACCTGGCACATGTGATCCGTTGGTCGGTCACAACGGTTCGCCAGAATGGCGTAGACGAACAAGGACAACCGATCTACAGCTCAGCAGGCGCAGTCAGCGAGAAACACGTATTCTCGTGGGTCGGAGTTGCCGTCGAAGGCACACCCAAGCCATAGGTCAAAAAAAGAAGCGTGAATTTAATTATCCCCGTCAAAATCTGGCGGGGATTTTTGATCTCCAAAACACTTGACACAAGCGGGATTTTGATTACAATATTTACATTATTCAATAATACAAATAATGTAAATATTCACAAAGAACTGGATTTCCATATGCCCCCATTCCCTATTGTTCTTGAAAGACCGGCAACCAAAGTCGTTGACATTTCGCTATCACCTACACAGAATATTTTTGCAAGCATGTTGCTGCTCGCAAAAGAAGAAGATGGGATTCCGGGAATCCACGAATGGGTTATGAAGACCCAGTCGAAAATGAAAAAGAAGGAACTGGAAAATCACCAACTGGCGATGATCGGATTATTCTACGCAATCGTCCCAGACGATAACGGGATCACGTTCCCCGCTTATCTGGTACGGCTGGGAAACATGGACGCGACGGCAATAAAAGACAGGTTACTAACAGCCTACGCGACAATTATGCTCGATGACAAAAAACCCGACAGTGTTGACTGGGATCAGGTTCTCGCCACAAAAGAGAACTACATCACATTTCTTGAAGAACGTTTTGGGAAGGATCACGTTGACACAAAAATCGAAAAACGCGCCTACGACCTCGTGATGGATCCTCCCGCGTTGAAGGAGTTTCTCGTCAATCATTTGAATTGGATGTGGGAAACCTTCCTCGCCCCCGAGTGGACACGTGTCCGACCCATGCTACAGGAATCTGTACGCTCGTTCAAAAGCACCGACTTTGGCAACATGAGCCGTATCGACGCTGCTAAATTTGTTACCGGGCAGGACCTGGACCAGTCTCGCTGGTGCGAAAAACTGGACAGTGCAGAAAGAGTCGTATTCGTTCCCAACGCGCATATTGGTTCGTATGTTCACACACTGCACGCAGACAATATTTTGTATATCGTCTTTGGGGCACGTCAGCCCGAAGGGCTACAGGATCGAATACCCGAACTGGATCGCACCGAGATTGTTGCAAGGCTTTCCGCGCTGGCAGACGACACCCGTCTGCATATTCTTCAACTAGCCGCGGAAAGAGAAGAATTGCGCGTGCAAGATATCATGGAAGTAACGAACCTGAGCCAGCCAAGCGTATCCCGCTATTTGACTCGGTTAACCGCCACCGGTTATTTACAAGAAAGGAGAGAGAACGGAGCAAAAGTATACATACTCAACAAAGAACGCATCGAAAAGACTCTCAAGGCAGTCAACGCCTTTTTAATCGGTAATTCATAAGACTGGTTTTTCGCCAAAGGAGTAACCATAAATCACTGGCACAACGAATATATGGCTGAATATCGAAGGCAGGAAATTATCAGGGAAAGTAAACAGATCCGTCTTGAAAAGACCGCGCTTGCCTCCCGTGTATATCGCCCAAGTCTCTTCACACAAACCATGTTCAATCTCGCCAACTGGATGATCGCAACCGGGAAGAAACTCCGCAAACGCTATGAGGCTCCAACGGTCAACTGCAACAATTCACCCACAGGCAGTTTTGCCCGCTAACCTGTCCACTTGACCAGCATAAAACTCTCCCATAGCCGGGGGAGTTTTAAAAAGCAATGTTCTATAGTTAATGGAGAAACAAGAACATAATTTGGAGAAGAATGAATAATTTACTGGAAAGAACAAGAAAAGTATATAACGAATATCCTCCTGCATTTTGGGTTTACAACATCATCGTGTTCATAGACCGCCTCGGCGGGTTCATGCTCTACCCCTTCTTTGCACTGTATCTCACCCAAAAGTACGATATCGGCATGGCAACGGTCGGCATTCTTTTTGCCGTTTTCTCGGTTTCAGGTATGGTGGGTTCAGCATTAGGTGGAGCCATCGCCGACCGCATGGGACGCAAAACCGTCATCATCGCCAGTCTCATCCTTTCGTCGTTCAGCGCGTTGGGCATGGGATTCGCTCCCACGCTGGCGATCTTCATCGCTGTAGTTGTCGTTGTCGGTACGATGGGCAACATCGGAGGTCCCGCGCATGAAGCGGTGGTTGCAGATTTGCTTCCACCGGAGAAACGTGCCGAAGGCTATGGCATCATCCGTGTTGTGTTCAATACTGCTGTCATTATCGCTCCGCCCATCGCTGGACTGCTCATCGCCAATTCCTACCTAACCCTCTTTCTTGTGGATGCAGTCATCAGCGTTATCGCGGCAGGCATCGTCCTTTTTGCACTTCCTGAGACCAAACCAGCGGCACACCCCGACGCGAAACCCGAGACCATGAAGCAAACCTTCGCAGGCTATGGACGTGTCTTTAAAGACGTCCCCTTCCTTGCATTCATCGGCGTAAGCGTGATGATGACGCTCGTTTACATGAATATGAACTCCACACTTGGCGTGTATCTGCGTGATCAACAAGGCATATCTGAGTTCCAGTATGGCTGGCTTCTCAGCATCAACGCTGTCATCGTTGTCGTCCTCCAATTTTGGACAACACGCAAACTCGAAAAGTTCAAGCCCATGCTTATGATGGCGGCAGGCGCGTTCCTCTACGCCATTGGCTTTGCAATGTACGGCTTTGTGGCAAGCTATCCGTTTTTTATCACAGCGATGATCGTCATCACGATCGGCGAAATGATCGTCTCACCCATTCAACAATCTCTCGTCGCAGGCTTTGCCCCAGAGGATATGCGCGGACGTTATATGGCGGTCTCTGGTCTCACATGGAGCATCGCATTCACCGTCGGTCCTTATTTCGCCGGTCTGATCCTGGATGGACCCACCCCCGAAATCCTTTGGATACTCTGCGGCATCATCGGCACACTCTCCACCATTGGGTTCGTCGTACTCAACAAAACACACCGCGCCCCCGTCTCATTTGCAGAGCCTGCGGCGACGGACTAAAAATATAGACGCTTCTCCTCTTTACGGGACAAGCTCTACGCAGGCTTGTCCCGTAACATTTAAACGCCTCTCACTTAACCGACAACTGATTCTGCCTCGACAAGCCTTTTCTCACCTTGTACAATATTCTCTCAGGAGAAACAACATGGACATCCCCTCATACAATAAAGAAGCATGGAACCGCGAAGTGGAAGGCGGCGAAAGCCGTTGGACACAACCCGTCAGCTCCGAAATCATAGCCAAAGCAAGGGCAGGCGAATTCAGCATCGTTCTCACTGAAAACATCCCTGTTCCTCATCATTGGTTTCCTCCACTCAAGGGCGCGGACGTGTTGTGCCTTGCATCAGGCGGCGGTCAACAGGGACCTGTCCTCGCCGCGCTTGGGGCGAATGTAACCGTCTTCGATAATTCCCCAGCCCAATTGAAACAGGATCAACTTGTGGCTGAGAGAGAAGCGCTCGCCCTTCGGACAGTGGAAGGCGACGCCGCAGATTTATCCATGTTCGCGAACGAATCGTTCGATCTGGTCTTCAATCCCTGCTCAACAGTTTTTATGCAAGATGTTCGTAAAGTGTGGAAGGAATGTTCCCGCGTCCTTCGTCCCGGCGGAATTTTGATGACCGGCTCGATGAACCCTGTGCATTATATTTTCGATGTATACAAAGCCGATGAAGGGATTTTGGAAGTCGCACATCAAATCCCCTACTCCGATCTCACGAGCATCCCAAAAGGAGATCTGGATGAACTCACCGAAAAGGGCTTACCCGTTGAATTCGGACACTCCCTCACCGACCTGCTCGGCGGTCAATTGGATGCTGGACTCGTCATCACGGACATGTATGAAGATTACATGCTCGATTCACCGTTACATAATTATCATCCCAGCTATATCGCGACGAGGGCGACGAAGAAGTGAGACATGCTACAATTTATACTTGCGGTTAAGTCGCGAGATAGACAATCAGGAGAACAACCATGAATTCAACAATACAACAATCGAGTCTGACAAAAACAGAAAAAGGTTTTGTTTTTCGTGACCTAAACAAAAACGGGAAATTGGATGTTTACGAGGACTCGCGCCAACCTCTTGAAGCCCGTATCGATGACCTTATGAGTCAAATGACGCTGGAAGAAAAAGCAGGGATGTTATTCATAAACGGCGCAGTGGTCAACGCAGACGGCTCCATCGAAGATAAACCAGATACTCCAGGATTTGCACGGGCGGGCGTCACCCAGATCATTGAACAAAAGATGAATCACTTTAACCTATGGCAAATTCCGGGCGCACAAATTGTCGCTGCATGGCATAACCGCCTCCAGCTTTTCGCCGAACAAACCCGGCTTGGCATCCCCATAACCATCGCATCCGACCCGCGCAACCACTTCAGCAACAATATCTTTTCGATGCGCGCTATTGATTTTTCGCAATGGTGTGAAACGTTGGGCTTTGCCGCGATTGGCGACGTTGAATTAGTTCGTCAATTCGCCGATATTGTCCGGCGCGAATATTTGGCGGTGGGGATTCGCGTGGCGCTCCACCCGCAAATTGACCTCGCTACCGAACCTCGCTGGCCCCGTATCAGCGGCACTTTCGGGGAGGACGCCCACCTCACCGCGATTGTTAGCCAAAGCCTACATTGAAGGATTTCAGGGCAAAAACATCGACTCGAATAGCGTGGCTTGCATGACCAAACATTTCCCCGGAGGAGGTCCGCAAAACGAAGGACTGGATCCGCATTTCGAATTTCAAAAAGGACAAATATATCCGGGCAAGAACTTTGATTACCACTTAATTCCATTCGAAGCGGCGCTTGCTGCGAAGACTGCCGCCATCATGCCCTATTACGGCATTCCCGTAGATCAAACCAATGAAAATGTGGCGATGTCATTCAATAAAACGATCATCACCAGCCTATTACGCGAGAAGTATAAGTATGACGGCATTGTATGTACTGACTGGGGCTTGATCACAGATGTACAAATGCAAGACACTGTTTGGCCCGCGCGGGCTTGGGGCGTCGAGCATCTTACTCAAGTTGAGCGAGTACGAAAGGCTCTCGATGCAGGTGTAGATCAGTTTGGCGGGGAAAGCTGTCCAGAATTGGTTGTTGAGCTGGTAAATACAGGTGAGTTATCCGAATCAAGGCTGGATAAATCCATTCGACGGCTTTTGCGCCTTAAATTCCAATTGGGGCTGTTTGACAATCCATTCGTTGACGAGTTCCAAGTCCAACAAGTTATGGGGGATCCTGTTTCTGCGGCGGTCAGTACGACTTCACAAAAACGAGCTATGACGCTCCTCAAAAATGATGGTCATACTCTCCCTTTGCAAGGCGCTCCGAAAATTTTTGTTAAAAATATAGAACCCTCTATAGCTGCGAGATACGCCGAGGTGGTTGATACCCCCGAAGATGCAGATTTTGCCATTTTACGATTGCAAACACCCTGGGTCCCGGTGGAGACGAAAAATCCCTTTGCCCAAGGCTTTCATCACGGCGACTTGGATTTCAAAGGGGAAGCCAAAGCCGAAATTTTATCCTTATTAAAAACTGTACCAACCATTGTGGTGTTATATCTGGATCGTCCTGCTGTTATCCCTGAAATCAGTGACATGGCGAAAGCTTTGCTGACAGAGTATGGAGCCAGTGACGAGGCGGTGCTGGATGTGCTCTTTGGCAAGGCAAGCCCTGAAGGTAAATTGCCGTTTGAACTTCCCAGTTCAATGGAGGCAGTGCGAAACCAAAAAGCCGACGTTCCCTACGATTCTGAGAATCCACTCTATGGCTTTGGTTTTGGATTGTCGTATTGATTTTTTGTAACTCGACACAGGCAATGAAAAAATAAGCATGCCGTAATTTTTCCATATCTTGCAAACAAGAGCACAATGACGCCAATCCGTATAATTTACATCTTTGGGGTCGTAATATGAAAATCCTAGTTCTATGTGATGACTATTGGCATCCCGCCAGGATTCCTCGAGAGGGTCTGGGAATATTGGAAGGAGACGAATTCACGTTTGATTGGATCGAAAACGCCCATGAATGGTCGTCGGAACGTATGGCAAGCTATCCGCTGGTGATACTGACCAAATCTAACAACGTCTCTGCCTCGGATCGAACCGGCTGGATGACTGAAGCCGTACAAACATCCTTTGCCGATTATGTACGTCAGGGAAACGGTCTGCTTGCCATCCACTCGGGTACCGCCGAGTATGAGCAGATGTCCATATTGCGCGGCTTGTTAGGGGGCGTGTTCTCACACCATCCTGACCAGTGCCCGGTTACCATGGAGCCACGACAGGGACATCCGCTTTCCATTGGGAGTGATACATTCACAATAAAAGATGAACATTATTTCATGACGCTGGATGACCCACAGGCCGACGTGTTCATGTCTACAAAATCTGAGCACGGCGAGCAGCCTGGCGCTTGGACACGGAACGAGGGTAACGGTCGCGTGGCAGTGCTAACACCCGGTCACAATGTAGAAGTCTGGCTGCATCCATCATTCCAGGCTTTGCTGCGAAACGCCCTGCACTGGTGCAGCAAGCCAACGCGAAAGGGTACTTTTGGTTCACAAACTTGCAAAGTGAAACAATAGACACAACAGCGAAGATATAATGTCCTTACGATCCTATATTCTATATTTTCATAAATCGGAGGACATTATGAACTACTTGAAACTTTCCAAATCATTTAACAAGGGGATGTTAATTGTCCTGTTGTTGCTGCTGATCGCGGCGACATCGGGAAACAGTGTAGCCCACGCGTCCGGGCTTTCGTGCGTCAGCCCCTCAGGAGCGGGACGGTGCTTCTCATCCATCCAAGCCGCTGTGGATGCCGCGAATGACGGCGGATGGATCACCATCCGGCCAGGGACATACGTCGAGCAGGTTGTGATTGCAGGAAAGAATTTAAAGCTGGTCGGCTTGCACGGCGTGACAATTCAAGCGCCTGCGGCAATGGACGATACATTATCCCCCGTTGCTGGAGCGGAGGGGCGACCCATCATCCTGGTCACCGATGCGAATGTGACCATACGAGGCTTGACTATTGACGGCGCAAACTCAGCTGAAAATAATCCTTTCATACAAGGCATCACCTTTTTCAGTGCCGATGGCGTGATTCGCGACAATGTGGTCAAAAATATAGGCTTCGGAGAGCCGACGCTCCCCATCGTTGACGGGGAACCAATCTATGAGGGCGAAGGGATCATCGTGGTTAACTATGGGACTACTCCACGAACAGTCACAGTAACGGGGAACCAGGTTGTCAATTACAACACCAGCGGCATCACCGTATTTGCGGAAGCCGATCCGAGCGACCCCACACTCGCGAACCTGACCGTAAACGTGGTCGATAACACTATAATCGGCTCGGGTCCGAACGACACGCTTGAACAGTGGGGAATGTTCTTCGGCGGGTATAACTTCGCTGACCCGCAATTCAGCATCACAGGCACAATAAAGGGCAACCGGATTCGTAATCAGATCACAGTCGCTCCCTACCCAGTTCCGGGCGTTGGAATTGTCTCGCTCAGTACTTCCAACATGGAAGTGTCCAATAACATAATCGAAAACGTCAATGTTGATCTCATCGCCAATCAAGCGTCCGGCGCACAGATCGTAAACAACCAATTTACAGGACAAGCAAAAAATTCGGCAGGTACCAGCGGGCTCCTGTACTCCGGCAAGGATTCATTCGTCTCTGGAAATCGCTTCAGATCTCTGGAGATCGGTGCGCTTCTCTTCATCGAGGACTATGATTTCGGAACCGCCTACAGCACGGTCTTCGACGACAACCGATTTGACAAGGTCGACATGGATATGCTCACTGGGCAAGGCGCGCCAACTGCCGCACTCTCGCTCAAGACTGCGAAATCGAGCGATGCTCCCAACGCGAACATCTTGAACAGATTGCCAATTCGCTAACCACCTACAACTGAATAATCAACTACAGACGCCACATGGACTAAACCGTCCATGTGGCGTCTTGGTTTAAACAAAACCCCGCATCATTTCCACCCCAAACCTGCCAGCCAACAAAAAGCCTTTACCCACGCTGACAGCAGACGCAGGCTCAATCATACGCGGAGGTATGCCGCAGGGGATAAAAGACACAACTATGAGTGCTATAATTTTTTTCGTCAACTATTTAACGTCCAAGCAGCGCTACATGGACTTCAGGACAACATAGAGGAAACAATGAACATTTTCAAAGTAAAAGAAGACAAAATAAAATATTCCGAAATTCCAGATGACGCCAATCTATACACAAACGACATGGATAAAAAATACTCGACCCTTGCCAAATATTATGATTTCTTTATTACACTCTTTCCCTTGTGGAAAATATGGCTAAAAAAGGTTATTCCCTTCATTGAGGGTCCCAAGGTATTGGAAGTTTCTTTTGGCACCGGCTACTTGATGGCGAATTATGCAAAAGACTATCACACTTATGGAATTGACTATAGCGATCAGATGATTCAAATTACCACAGGAAAGCTAAAGGAAAAGGGGCTGATCGCTTCGATCTCAAAAGGAAAAGTTGAGCACTTACCCTATCCAAACAACACATTTGACACAGTGATAAACACTATGGCATTTACCGGATATCCAAACGGAGATAAGGCCCTGAGCGAAATGAAAAGGGTTCTAAAGAAAGATGGCAAATTGTTATTACTGGATTTTGATTATCCATCAGATAAAAATATCATTGGGTATTCATTGGTAAAAATAGGCGAAAAATACGGGGATGTCATGAAGGATATAAAAGCATATCTCAAGAGGAGCGGTCTAACCTATAGAGAAATAAATGTGGGAGGCTTTGGAAGTGTATATTTATTTGTTTGTTCAAAGACATAAAACAACAAGGATTGATAATGAAACCATCTGAGATTCAGGCTTTCTATGACAGCTTCGGAAAGAAACAGGACACACAAAGTTTTTACGAAGACTCCGCATTGGATGAACTTATCGCCCATGCACACTTTTCAGAGGCAGAGAAGGTCTTTGAATTCGGTTGCGGCACAGGTCGCTTCGCAGACCGTCTTTTAAAAGAATACCTTCCTTCATCCGCATCCTATCTTGGCTGTGACTTAAGCTCAACGATGGTTGGGCTTGCCAAAGAACGGTTAGCGAAATATGCTGAACGTGCCCAGGTTCTTCAATCTGAAGACAAGATGGATTTTTTCTCTTCCAGATAACTCAGTAGATCGAGTCGTTTCCACCTATGTACTCGACCTCTTATCTGAAATGGACATTGAGGCGTTCTTACGTGAAGCCTATCGTGTCCTCAACAATGAGGGCAAACTATGCCTTGTAAGTCTCACAAAAGGGACAACTTTCCTTTCACGGACTGTATCTACTGTATGGGATGGAATTTTTCATTTACGTCCATCATTGGTCGGTGGTTGTCGTCCCAATTCAGTTGGAAGAATATGTTGATCATAAATACTGGGAAGTTGAATACCAAAACATGGTAATTGCCTTTGGCGTACCATCAGAAGTTTTGATAGTTCGCCCCATTCACACTAACTGAAAATCGTTCTGGCATTATCAACAAACCTGCTCGGTCATCAATTGGACGCGGGACTCGTCATCACAGACATGTACGAAGATTACATGTTAGATTTTCCCTTGCATAAGTATCACCCCAGTTACATCGCGACACGGTCGACGAAAAAGTAGAGTGCTATAATTTTCTTAGTGGAAGCATATAAACAAGGAGAATGAAACATGGCTAACTGGGCGCTTATTATGGGATTGATCGCAATCATGATTTTGGTGTTGGGTGTATTTGCAATAACTAAAATTAAAAAGCAAAAAGAGATTCGGATAAAATACCCTGGTTACCCCAAGGGATATTGGACGAATCAGGGAATGGGTACAGGCATTGCCATTGGAGCAGGAATAGGCGCAGCCTTGGGAAACATCGCAATCGGAGTTGCGATTGGCGTTGCAATTGGGGCAGCCATTGGATCAAGTCTGGAAAATCAACATAAAGATGAAATTCGACCGATCACAGACGAAGAAAAAGAGTTGAAAAAACAAGCAATTTGTTTTCTGTTGGCACGCTGTTGGTGGGAGTTGTTGTTTTTGTTATCATATTTTTTATTGCAAGATAAGTGAAGGATGATCAAAATGTCTGTGCAATCTCACGCCTGGATATCATGGTTATAAAGATATTGAAATGCTTAATCAAACAAATTCTTGATACGAATGTATGATAGTTAATAAGCTTCATCCACGAAAGCCTTAAATGGATTTACTCCCCTGGCTTCAAGCAAACAATGCATTTGCTGGACTATTTCAATGTTTTCAATATTTGAACTTTCTCGTGCCGAAAAATTAACCGGATTTAGACATGCTCTTAACCAATTCTGCCGTAACATTTCTAAATACCACTTTTGTACGATGAATTATCTGAATTAAGATAATGTCAAGCTATCCTAACAAAGTTGAACTTTGCTGAGAATGCCAATCACAAATTTACGAGAATCTAAAGGGGATAAGGTTTATCTCAACAGATTCAAAGTGCAATTATCACTTCATATGAAAAAATAGATGAAGAGTTTCTAAATTTTGCGTTATCGAGAAATTCATTAAGTCTTGAAACGTTTACAGAAGAATTTCCCATTTGACGACGACAGAGTTGAAATTCTGAGTAATACGGCAAAAATGCAGAGTTTGTTCAGCACATGGGGTCGATCCATCAACCCTTTAGATTTATTCTTTTACAGGCCAATTTTTCAACAAATCCTTGCTGTTCACCCGTTAAAGGATCATAATTCAGTAACGCGTTTTAGTTGGTCCCCTGAACATATCGGGCCTATAGGCTCTCACATTATATTCAACTGGGGTCATAATTCCTATACTTTACAATATTATCTCACAGGAGCACCATGCCTCGACTTGGAAATCTTGTTCAAGGATATTGCCTGAATCATAGTCTTCAATTACTTGCCTGTAAATTGATTGCACCTATATTGGATTGCAGGGCAAGATGGTATTGAAAATATAATCTCAACAATATGAAATTTACGACCACATGAGATGGTGACACCGTGATTGCGATACTGCATTATAATCTGGTAATTTGCAGTATATGAATTTATCAAGTTGTGCTGGGCGGCATTTTGACCCATTCTAAAATAATATACGATGTTACATAATCTAGATTGGATAGCAACCACGGAACAATCGCTGTTAATCTTTACTTCCCCACCACCATCCCCAACACATCCAACAACTTGGACGACCACATCTCCCCAAACGAACACCAATACGCGGACTTGCCTCCGCGTATCCCCGGACCTAGATCAGCCAGCTGTTTCCCACCTTTTTCCTCTCCTAACAGTGGGATAGCGCAAAACGATCTGTCCGCTTTCCCAATTGATGGAAGACAATCCCGCCTTCTCCGCACGTAATTTGACTCGCATTTGATAGAACAGGTTTTGTGTCATCTCTGGCAATTGACCAAAGCGATCTCGGAACTCGGATGCCAGCGCGTCGATCTCGGTTTCATCGCGCAAATCCGCAATGCGACGATACAAGCGCAACCGCAAGTCTTGATCGGCGATGTAATCGGCAGGGATACCAACAGCGAGAGGCAAATCCACATTCACAGGCATGGAGATCGGTTGAGTCAAACTTGAAAGACTAATATCAATCTTTTCTCTTCCTTCTTTCCCATCACCTCTCGACAATTCAATTCTTCGTATCTGCCTCACCGCATCCGCCAACAAGCGCGTGTACAAATGGAATCCCACCGCCTGAATATGACCAGATTGGCGCGTGCCAAGTAAATCACCTGCGCCACGGATCTCAAGGTCACGCATCGCAATCGAATAGCCCGCGCCAAGTTGTGTGTTCTCGGCAATGACTTCGAGTCGCTGTTGCCCTTCTTGAGTCGGAGTCATCTTATTGTGGCGAAAAAAGTAGGAGTAGGCGCGCGCAGCTCCACGTCCGACCCTGCCGCGTAGCTGATAGAGTTGAGCCAAGCCAAAGGTGTCGGCGCGGTCCACGATGAGAGTATTCGCGTTCGGGATGTCCAATCCAAATTCAATGATCGTTGTTGAAAGCAGGATATCCGTCTCACCCAAATTGAAGCGATGCATCACAGAGGCCAGTTGTCCCTCAGGCATTTGACCGTGACCGATATCCACGCGCGCTTCAGGGACAAGTTGATTGAGATGCGCTTTCATCGCCTCGATGGTGTTGACACGATTATGCACAAAGAAAATTTGACCACCGCGCTCGATTTCACGCAGAATTGCCTGACGCACCAGCTTCGGCGAATACGGACCGACATGCGTGACGACGGGCAGACGTTCCTCAGGCGGCGTGTTGAGATTGGAAATATCGCGCACACCCGTGAGCGCCATATACAACGTGCGCGGGATGGGCGTGGCAGTGAGCGTGAGCACATCCACCTCGGTGCGAAGTTTCTTGAGATGCTCCTTGTGCGTCACGCCGAAACGCTGTTCTTCATCAATAACAACCAAGCCAAGATTCTTGAATTGCACATCACCAGAGATCAAACGATGCGTGCCAATCACGATATCAATTTCACCGATGGCAAGTCCATGCACAATGCTGGTTTGCTCGCGCGGCGTGCGAAAGCGTGAAAGCATCTCCACTTTCACGGGATACGCCGCAAGTCGTTGCAAAAAGGTTTCGTAATGTTGTTGCGCCAACACGGTCGTCGGCACAAGGATCGCAACCTGTTTGCCATCCATCACGGCTTTGAATGCGGCACGCAATGCTACTTCCGTTTTGCCATAACCTACATCGCCGCACAACAAACGATCCATCGGACGCGGTACTTCCATATCACGCTTGATATCGTTCAACGCTCGCAGTTGGTCTTCGGTCTCCACATACGGAAATGAATCTTCCAATTCTTTTTGCCACGCGGTATCCACCTTGAAGGCATAGCCCTGCACCACATTGCGCCGCGCATACAAATCCAACATCTCCTGCGCAACTTCCAGCACCGCTTCTTTGACACGCCCCTTCTTCTCGTGCCAATCCTGCCCGCCTAAACGATCCAGCGCGGGCACCGCGCCTTCCGCACCCACATAGCGCGTTAGCCGATCGGCTTGATGCACAGGCACATACAACTGCCCGCCGCCATCATACTCCACCGCCAAAAACTCGCGCACATGATTATCAAGTTCACGTTGCACCAAGCCGCCAAAGCGACCCACGCCATGATCGATGTGAACCACATAATCATCCACCTTCAAATCGGCATAAATAGATTCGGGCGTTTCAGCCGCAGGTCGTGCTCGTGTCCGTGGTTGCGGACGCTCCCAACCAAAGACTTCCGAGTCCGTGATGAGATGCAGGTTGCCAAGCACAAATCCTTCAGACAAAGACGACTTCGATGAATTCGACGAGGGACGATGGACATGACCATTCGGACGTCTGCTGTCCTTGGTCCTGTTCCAACCACATCTCATGCAGACGCGGCGACTGGCGCGACACCACAACGATCTGCCCGCCTCTTTCTACAACCAAGCCTGCATACTCGACAAACGGCTTTAGCCTCCCCCCAAACCTTTCATCGTGACCGAATTGCGAAGCAAGGGATGTATCGCTGATCTCTTCTGTCGAATGTCCCAACTCCAAAGACGTTCGTCCATGCAATCCATCGAGCAACTCAGACCAGGGAATATACGGCAACGGAAAATCTGGAGAAAGAACTTCCTCTTCAATACTTTCTTTCCTAAAACGGACAGCCTGCTCCTCCACCTCCGCCGCCATGCCTTCCACAATGGACAGGTCATCGATCAACACGATCGTTTTTTGCGGAAGATAATCCAGCAAACTTGCAGGTTGTTGATGCAACAACGGGATATGAAATTCAGAGAGTTCTGTTTCTTGTTCACCCGAAGCGATATATTCTCTTGCAGGTGTCACAAGGATCGAATCCAATTTCTCAACTGTTCTTTGCGATGCGGGATCAAACCTGCGAATGGTCTCGATCTCATCCCCAAAGAAATCCAAGCGGACAGGTAAAGTCTCGGCAGGAGTCCACAAATCCATGATGCCGCCGCGCTTCGAGAATTGTCCCGGCTCAAGAACTGTGTTGACGCGTTGATAGCCAATCTCCGACCCAACTGCGAGTCAATGCATCAGGTTGAACAGTTTGATTTACAGATAACTTTTTACATGCCTTGAGAAAGTCTCTACGCGGCAGCGTCCGTGTCATCAACGAACGTGCTGATGTCACAAAGATCGGCGGTGTTTCTGGTTTCTGCGCAAATGGCAGATGATATTCAGATAGAGCAATGAGCGTCTGCAAACGCTCACGTCGAGTCGCTACTCCCCACGCAGCTTGTTCATAGAACAACGGATTCGGCTCCGCAAAATGATAGCGCGGCGACTTGACCCAAAATCCCAACTCATCGAACAACGAAAGCCCATGGTCAGCACGATCTGTGATAAGCAGAATAGGACGATTCAAGTCATCGCAGCAACGCGGCAAGGATGGGCAGACGCGTAGCGCGTGGCAACCCCAAGCCGGGAAGTTGCCCATCGGTTTGGAGTTGCTTCAGCAATTGCTGATATTGAGAAAGGGAGCGGATGTGATCGAGGATGATTTGCATTTTTATTTATGTACCGCTGGTTGAGTAGCCTGAGGCGACAGCCGAAGGCTGTATCGAAACCAGCATGTAAGCAAAAGTATTTTGTTTAGCAGGTGGTTTCGATATGCCCCACTACGCTTCGTCTTCGTTATCACTCCGCTCAGCGCGACAGGGCTACTCAACCACCGGATTATTCCTTCACACCACCGTTAAATTTATTCATCGCCGCATTCAGTCCGCTCTTCACGAATTCAAGCACGGCATCGGCAGCACGATCAAGGACTTCGGAGAGGATCTTTTCTTCGTCACGCGAGAAATTCTGCAAGACATACGCGGCGGGATCCATCCTTCCGGGCGGACGACCAATGCCGAGGCGCAGACGGGCGAAATCTTTTGTGCCAAGTCTTTCTATTGTCGAGGCAATACCCTTTTGCCCACCGGGACCTCCACCTGGGCGGAGGCGGATCGTTCCAAAAGGAATATCAAGATCATCGTGCGCGACCAGCATATTATCGAGAGGCAACTTGTAGAAGTGAGCCAATCCCTGAATGGATTGACCCGATAGATTCATATAGGTCTGCGGCTTACCGAGGATGAGTTTGTAATCTTCATACATCGCAGAAGTGACAATGGCTTTCGATTGCACTTTCATGCCGCGTGCGTTAAGTCGGACGGCAATACGGTCAATGAGCATGAAGCCATAATTATGGCGGTTGTATTGATATTCACGTCCCGGGTTGCCGAGACCGATGAGGAGGAAAGAGTTGTCAGGGGTCATGTTTCAGGTTCCAAGTTGTTCAGGTTGTTCTGGTAGGTTGAGCGATAGACAAGTCGAAACCACCAGTAAGCAAAATTATTTTGTTACGCGGTGGTTTCGATACGGATGCGAAAATCACTCGTCCTACTCAACCACCGATGCATGAAAAAATTAATAACGGCGAAAGCGAAGGATAAGTCCTGCAAAAAGAAAGAGTCCGATGATGACGAGTGCGCCGCGCCCGAGGCTGGTGTAAATTACGCTTTGATTTAGCGAGACTGGATTCGTCGGCAATGGCATGGGTGTAGGATGTGGCGTTTTGGTTGGCGTGGGTGATGATGCAACAAGAAATGATGTAGGAACCTGTCCTTTTATGGATTCGGGTGTAGATGTCGGTGTAAATGTCGGCGTTACGATAGGGGTATCATTTTGCACTTTGATAGGGACTGTCACCTCTTGAGAGGAGCCATCTTCCAGATAGACACGCAGTCGAAGAATATAATCTCCATCGGTGATGAGAGTTGTATCCCAGACGGCTGAGAGGAGAATCCGTTACGGGTTGAGAAGAGGTTTGGAGGGTGAACCAAGTATCGGCTTGGGATGAAGCGTATGTAAAGTCCAGTTGAGAGGAGGCAAATCCCTGAATATCCGTTGTGCCTGTGATGGTCACTTCGCCGCCGATGATGCCATCAGGCGCGGGGAAAGTGATCGCTATCGGCGGGGTAGACTGCGCGGCGAGGAGAAGCAAAACAAATGGAAGAAGAAGCGGATATGAAATAGAGAAACGGATGATAAGGTGACGGATTTCATAAAATTGACTGGTAAGTTTAACATGAAGCGGGAGGGCGGTCAAATTTTTGGGGTCAAATAGCAATAAATAACAAGTACTTTACAAAATAATTTAATTTCCAGAGAGGCTATTCTCTTGCATTTTGAAGTATGGTAAACTTTGGCAGATTTCCCCGCTAATGACGGGACATGGCATCCAGGAGACATTATGACAAAATCACGCT
Organism: uncultured Chloroflexia bacterium; assembly: GCA_963730175.1. Taxonomy (GTDB): domain Bacteria; phylum Chloroflexota; class Anaerolineae; order Anaerolineales; family Villigracilaceae; genus Defluviilinea. Next base: position 64,940 of record CAVSRF010000058.1, read on the forward strand.
CTGACCAAATGGTAGATCGCTTGCGAAACATGCAAGCCGCCGCGCCCGACATTGAGGCTTCTGCAGTTGTTTCAGTGGATGGGTTGATCATGGCTTCTGCCTTACAGCAAGGCGTGGAAGAAGACCGTGTTTCGGCGATGTCTGCCGCGATGCTCAGCCTTGGAGAACGCATTTCGAATGAGTTGGGTCGCGCGGGTTTGGAGCAGGTTTACATCAAAGGCGACAAGGGTGCGATCGTTTTGACCTCTGTTGGCGAGGAAGCCGTTCTGACCGCACTGGCGCGTCAGGACGCCAAACTAGGCATGATATTTCTCGAGATGCGGCGTGCCGCCGAAGATCTCGTCAAGCTGGTTGGATGATACAGAAAAAGACCAGCAACGCACACAGTACGCAATCCCCGATGGGGAGGGCTTCAACGCCCTCCCCATCTGATTTAACCCTCACCCCTACCCCCTCTCCCCATCAGGAGAGGGTATTTCTTGAAAGGATGTCTATGACCACAAAATATTTATTTTATACTGGCGGTGTTGTTTCATCGGTGGGCAAGGGTGTGACCGCCGCGGCAACGGGACTTCTGCTAAAAGAGCGCGGCTTCAAAGTGGCGGTGCAGAAATTGGACCCATACATCAATGTTGACCCGGGGACGATGAGTCCGTATCAGCATGGAGAAGTATACGTTCTGGATGACGGCGCAGAAACGGACCTTGATCTTGGGCACTACGAAAAATTTATTGACATCCGCCTCAGCAGTTCCAGCAACTTCACCAGCGGACAGATCTATGCTGAGATCATCAGCAAGGAGAGGCGCGGCGACTTCCTGGGCGGGACGATCCAGGTCATTCCTCACATAACAAATGAGATTAAGCGTCGCGTGGCATCCATAGGCAAAGAGACAAATGCTGACGTAGTCATCGCAGAGGTCGGCGGGACGGTCGGCGATATCGAGTCACAGCCATTTCTTGAGGCGCTGAGGCAGCTCCGTAACGAGGTGGGACGTGAGAACGTGCACTTCATCCACGTGACATGGCTTCCGTATATCGGCGCAACGGGCGAGATCAAGACCAAGCCTACTCAACATTCAGTCGCGGCGTTGCGCTCGATCGGCATCTCCCCAAACATGATCATTGCCCGCTCCGATTATCCAGTGGACAGGGAATTGTGCGACAAGATCGCTTTGTTTTGCGATGTTGAAAAGGAAGCGGTCGTCCCGATGGTAACAAGCGATGTACTGTACGAAATTCCGCTCCTGTTGGAACGCGCCGGCGTTGGCGATTATCTGGTCGAGAAGCTGGGAATGAAAGCCACGCGCAAGCCCGATGTGAAACCCTGGGAAAAGCTGGTAGAACGCGTGCGAAAACAAAAACCAACCGTGAAGGTTGCCCTGGTTGGGAAATATGTCGAGTTGCAGGATGCGTACATGTCCGTACGCGAGGCATTGAAACATGCCGCGCTCGCCAATGATGTGGAAGTGGAAATCGGCTGGGTTCATTCCGCCGACCTGGAAAAAGACAAAGGCTGGGATATCGTCCAAGGTGCAGATGCGATCCTCGTCCCCGGCGGATTTGGTTCACGCGGTATCGAAGGAAAGGTTTTGGCGGCACGTTATGCACGTGAGAAGAAAGTGCCGTATCTCGGTTTGTGTTTGGGATTGCAAACCATGTGCATTGACTTTGCGCGCAACGTACTCAATCATGAAGACGCCAACTCATCCGAATTCGACCGCGGCACGGAATATCCTGTCATTGACCTGATGCTCGGTCAACGCGCCATCACAGATATGGGCGGCACAATGCGACTTGGATCTATATCCATGCGAACTGCAAAAAGGGACAAAAGCCGCCGCCGCGTATGGCGTGGAAAAAGTGGAAGAACGTCATCGTCACCGTTTTGAATTCAACAATGCCTACAAAGCTGATTTTGAAAAAGGAGGCATGGTCTTCTCAGGCATGTCACCGGACGGTAAGCTGATCGAGATCGCCGAGCTCAAGGATCATCCATTCATGGTAGCGAGCCAGTTCCACCCTGAGTTTTTGTCGCGCCCAATGAAGCCGCATCCTTTGTTTGCGGGGTTCATCAAGGCGGCGAAAGAGAAGAAGGGGAAGAAGTAGAAGGGAAGTGAGTAGAAAACAGTAAGGAGTTGATGCTTCCGAGTTTTTGGGGAAACTTGGAAGTTTATTTATAAGACCAACAATACCGTAACCCTCATAGTAAAATTATTGGGTATCACCTTTAAATGTTGCGTCAACCACTAATTCGTTCAACCTTTTATCTAAAATTGCTAAAATATCACTTAGTTCTGCAAATTTTAGATTGTTGTTACTTCTATCGTCGAAATTTGTTTTTACAAAACTTATTATCTCATTATGCCGTTGCAGGTAGATACAATCCATCAGTGGGTCATCTGGCTTTATTTGAAGACATTCAAATCTATAGTCATCATTTTGATCTAAAGGCACATAAGGTGCTTCTGGCTGTAGATTGGTTACATCAAACCATTTAGTCTCCCATTCTTTATAAGCTTGTTTTGCCCGATCTTCACTCGAATGAATAGAAACGATATGATTTATAAAAACATATTTATCCCGCATGTAAGTGATTCCATAGCTTTCGCCTCCGTAATCAGCGCCCCAAGCTTTTCCTTCGACACTCCATTTACCGAGCAAATCTGCCTTTTGCAATGAGTATTGGAGTAGTTGTATTTGCGTCTGACTGACCCTTGAAGTTCGACATGACGAAGTTAATAACGTAGCAAGAACGAGAACCAATATCAAAATTTTGTTTTTATTCATTATCTTAGCAATCCTTTATTCAAAGGAATACAACATAGCAGGCATTTCCAATCTCTTCTAATTATACATTTTGATAATTCAAAATGCTATAATCACGGCAGCACAACACTCCCATGCTCACTACCATCTCCCAATCATCCCTGCAAGATTACGTAGATTGCGCACGTCGATTCCAATTGCGGTAAACTTGGGAAATGCCCATCTCGCCCACCTACTCCAAATCCTTCATCATTCCCAAAGACTCCATTGACGAGAACGGACATGTCAACAACGTGGCGTATGTGCAATGGATGCAGGACATTGCCGTGGAACACTACGAAGCCATCGGTGGGATCAGTCCCATGCAGGAAGTTGGGGCGATGTGGGTTGTCCGCGAGCATAGAGTTGAATATCTACTTCCCGCTTTTGAAAGCGAAGAGATCGAGATACGCACATGGGTGGAAAATGTCAGGCGGGTACGTTCTTTACGTAAATATGAATTTGTCCGCAAATCAGACAATAAGGTTTTGGTCAAAGGGGAAACAGACTGGGTCTTTGTGGATGTGAAGACAGGCAGTCCAAAAGCAGTGCCGGAAGAAGTCATAAAAGTTTTCGCAACGGAAGCATAAACAAATCCCAAAAACAGGAATATCAATAAGCGAACAATGCAGTCAACGACTCGTAATTCCATTCCACTCTATTCATTATTCACAGCCAATGCCATCTCGCTGACCGGCAATGTTTTCACCACAATTGCCGTTCCGTGGTTCGTGCTCCAAACAACAGGCAGTGCCACACAAACAGGTATTACTGGCTTCTTCACCATCCTGCCTGTCGTCCTCGCGGGTTTCTTCGGTGGAACCATCATTGACCGACTTGGCTATAAACGCACCAGTATCATCGCCGATATTGCCAGCGGTGTCACAACCCTGCTAATCCCCCTTCTCCATTTCACAGTCGGTCTGCAATTCTGGCAGTTGATGGCGCTTGTTTTTCTAGGCGCCCTACTCGATACACCAGGGAGCACAGCACGGGATGCCCTGCTTCCCGAACTGGCAGAACAGGCAGGCATGCCCATCGAACGTGTCACATCCATCAGCCATGTCATCGAGCGCGGTTCACGTTTTGTCGGTGCGCCGCTTGTGGGCTTTCTTATCGGCATCATGGGCACCGCAAACGTTCTATGGCTGGATGCCGCCTCCTTCTTTATTTCTGCGGGGATTACCTGGATCGTGATCACCGCGCCCAAAGTTGAGAAAGCGGAAACGAAATCCGGCAAATATTTTGATGAACTCAAGGACGGACTCCGCTTCATCGCGCACGATAAGCTGATCCTGTCCATTGTGGTTATGGTTATGCTGACAAATTTTCTCGACTCGATTTTCGGCGGGGTCGTTCTACCTGTTTACGTCAATGAAGTCTTCGGCAACGCGCTCAACCTCGGGCTCCTCATCGCGGCGAACGGAGCAGGCGCGGTCATCGGCGGATTAGTCTTCGCCGCCATCGGACATCGCATGCCGCGGTACACGGTTTTTGTCGCCGCATTTGTACTGACGGGATTAAGGTTTTGGGTGTACCTGTTACATCCATCCATTTATGTTTTGGTCGCGGCAATGTTGATCACCAGCATAGGAGCAGGTCCGCTTAACCCGATCATCGGCGCGGTGGAATTCGAGCGCATCCCGGTCAACATGCGCGGACGGGTCTTCGGCGCGATCACAGCCGGTGCCTGGGTTGCCATGCCGCTCGGCATGTTATTGGGAGGCGTGTCCACAGAAAGCTTTGGCACATCAACCATGTTGATCTTTTTGGGAGTCGCTTACTTCATTACCACCCTGAGTATGGCTTTCATCCCGGCTATGAGAGAGATGAACAGGAAAACATCAACTACTTAACAGCTTGTCGTAAACTTTTAACAACTTCTTCTGCGACTCGTGCCAGGTAAATTTCGTCAAAACACGTTCGGCAGCAGATTCAGCCAATCGCTTCGATAATTCAATATCATTCAATAAAGCCAATACTTGACGAGCAAGGTCATCGGGATCATTGGGGGAAAATAATAACGCGTCCACATCTTCGCGGACAAGTTCGCGCACGATGGGCATATTCGATGCAACCAGTGGACGTGACGACGCCATATATTCCAACACTTTGATCGGACAGGCTCCCTGTGTCACGTTTCTATCGTTCAACCCAAGCGGCGCGATGCAAATATCCGATTCTGCGATCAACTGCGGGACTTCGTGATGCGGCACGGCAGATTGAACAACTACATGTTCTTCAATACCCACCTTACGGATCTGCTTGGCAAGTAATTTCCGCTGACTTGACCGTCCCCTCCCTACAATTTGAAGCCGAACAATTTGCTGTTCGAGAATCTTTGGCAATGCCTTGATGACCACTTCAAGTCCCTGCCAATCGGCGAGTGTGCCAATATAAAGAAGAACTGGCATGCGACCCTCACGACTTGGCAACGGAGACGGGGAAAAGTCTGAAGGACTGACCCCGTTTGGGATGACAGTGACCAGCTTCCGGTTAAGTCCTGAGCGAGGCGATGTAGTCACGAGTCACGTTTGAGGGACAGATAATTGCGTCGCTTAAGTGGCAGAGTCGCAATTTCCTGTTCCTTTTATCTTTGAAAGCAAGTCCAGATCAATGCCGGGATAATGATATTTGAGTTCAATGGAAGGAAGTCCGTTGACTTCAAAAAGGGTTTTATAGCCAAAGCGTTTTTTGTTTTGCGAGATAAAAAGCCCATCCCAAATGTTACGATAATGGACAATATCATAACCGGTGATGCAAGGCAAGATGATTGAAAACAGCTTTACCAAAATGTGTAGCCCGCGCCAAAAAATTTTGAGTGAGATCTTGTGGGACACGTGTGACGTGCGCACCTTCAATGGTATCTTCATTGGGAAGCAGTCCATCGTTCGGGTGTCAGTAAGTGAACATCAAATTGGCTATTGACGAGCCCGCGAATGTTATGCAAAATATGTGTGGACGCGCCCTTTGGGCTTGGTACAATATCGAAGGCAGTGTAGAGTACGCGAGTCATCATTCGATTATAAACTCGGAGCGAACAACATGGAAACATTGTTATGTGGAATTGCCATCATTGCATTCGTAAGTCTTGGGAATATTTATAACCTTGCTCAACACCGCGCGCAAAAAAACGGCTGTCCCTGCAGCAGCGGGTAAAAAGGATTATCAGCCTGTCTACGTTTCCATTGCCGATAAACCCGATTCCATCATGCGCGGCATGGACAGATTCGTTGCGGAAGTACAACGCACTGAATCCGCGGGCGACAAATGGCGCTGGATTCCCTTGACGATCTTTTTTGGCGGGCTAGGGTTGATGGCAATAGATGGCTTTCTTACTTTGTTGGGATACACATCCTTTATATTTATTTCAGGCGGTGTATTATTGTGGATCGCGGCTCTGGTCATGTCGCGTGCCCTCCGCAAAAGCGACTCGAAGGATTTTTCACCGAGATACAAAGGCACAAAGACCATTCTATATACATTACGGGATGACCTGCGACCCAACACAACATTTAACGGACATCTCGATCTAACCGGCGCAATGCTGAAAACAAAAGTAGCACACGAGACCAAAGATACACGCGACCGTACCACACAATATTTCCGCGATGAATGGCTCAGTCTAAAAGCAAAACTTTATGACGGCAATATCCTACGCGTTTCTGCCATCCAACGAACAAAACAACGCCAGTCCTATTGGAAGCGCAGCCGCATCAGCGGCAAGATGAAACAAAAGCCTGCCAAATTCAAAGGCAGCGAACAGCAGCTGAAAGTCCGCATTGCAGTGAACCCCGAAGTTTACAAGATCGTATCCACCCCCAAGTTCAGTCAGGGAGTGAATGTAGGCAAGTTCACCATCGCACAGCTCAATACCGAAGGCGGCATTATTGACGTTGTCGCAAGGTCTCCATTTGACGAAGTGGAACACGAACAAATTCTCGGCTTTCTACAATCCGCTTATTCCCTTTTACAAAGAAAGGCATCATCATGAGCCGTAAAATTATTCCATTTATCGTTGCGTTTATTTTGATCTGTATTGTGATGGCTGTCTGCTGCCCTCTTCGCATTCAGCGGAGCAGTCACTGCCCAAAAGTTTGGAAGCACGGTTGCATGGTCGCATCCGTTTTCTGATGCGGAGAGCATGAAGGTCATTGACTTGACCGGCGACGGGCAGGACGATCTCTTCATTCAATCGCCCAACAACGTAACTGTTTTGGATTCGACAGGCAAACCGATCTTATGGCTTTGGGTATCAAAGCATGAAAACAACACTCGGCGATGTAACTGGGGACAATGTCGAGGATGTCGTTGTGTATTATGTTGGTACGGGCATGTCTGTGGATGTGATCAGCAAGGGTAAACAACAAACCATCGCACAGACTCTCAACATCGGATCTCCCGCGCGTGACGCGGTCATCCGCTTCGCTTCTGGACCTCAGATCCTGCTCTGGCGATTCGAGCGGCAGTCTCCTCTCTTTGAGCACGAATGGACAGGTGCTATGGAATTCTGATTTCGGAAGCGAAGAAATACGCGGTATGGATGACGCCGTCGTTGGCGGAAAAATGTACGCTGCGGTCGCAACACATGATGGCTCGCTGGCAGTGTTCGATAGCCAGGGAAAAACTTTATGGAAGACGAGTCAGGAAACCCTGAGACGGATGCGTGCCTTCGACTTGAATGGTGATGGCACCAGTGAGATCATCACAGGCGGCGAGTATGGCGCGTTCATTATTTACAACGCAGCAGATGGAAGCATCCTTTTTCAAAAATCTTTGGGGCAGGCCATCAGTGAAGTGCGCGAAGTGGAGTTGAACGGCGATCCATCTTCACGCGAAATTGTCGCTGGCGGAAAAGATGGCGGCGTGTGGGCATTCTCTTTTGACGGTTCCACCGCAACTCAAATTTGGTCCGGCTCGATGTCCGACAAGGTCACAGAGATCGCGGGCATTGATATTGACGATGACGGCAAACAGGAAGCCGTGATCGGCGACGACAGCGGCAAGGTGGCGATCTTTACCGCCAACGGCACACGCAGTAACCTGCCCAGCCGTTCCAAGTGGTATTGCCCGCATAGACATTGGCAAACTCGGCAATGATCGTTACGTAGTTATTGCCGATCAAAGCAGCGTGGAAGTTAACAAGGTCAACTTTAGCTCCATCCCCGGTTTTCAATATACACCACTGGTTGTAGGCGTGATCGTTTCATTTGTCATTCTGATCATTACAGCGATACTGGCATCCATTCCAAAGAAGCCGGAGATGAAGGTGTCATTCCAAGATACAAGCATGGAATCACTTAACGCGCAACGCCGTATGTTGAAAGAATCCATTGCGGATGTGGAACGTCTGCGCAAAGCCGGTGAAGTGACAGGCGATGCTTACCTTGCGCGACCTCAAACGCCTGCGCAGCGATCTTGCGGACAACGAAGCCGCCTTCAAGAAGCAGGGCTACAACATCAAAGTGGAAACCATCCAATGCCCGAACTGCGGCGGTACCCTCGAACTCGGCATGGACAAATGTGACTATTGCGGACAGGTGTTGCTCTCGTAATACAGTACTGCGTAATTCGTAAAAAAACGCGCTCCGATTGGAGCGCGTTTTTGAATCAAGCAAGCTCGTTACAAATTATTATTTCACTTCAAATGTCAGTGTTTGTACTAATTTGGCATCAATATAAAGATCAACTTTATACTGACCGACGGGCCACAAATCCGCGGAACGGTCGAGGTTGAAATAATAGTTATTGTCTCCGCCGGTAACTTCAGCCGAATCGATCTCGAAATTGGGGTCCACTCCCTCAGCAGAAACGGCCGTCCACACGCTTTTAACAACGGTGCTGTCAGGCGCGTTATTCAGGTCAAAGAAACAATAGAAGGTTGGATCACTTGGCGAAAACACAGTGGTTTGATTGGTGTCATCCACATCGCTTGCCATGTGGGCATTCGTGATATTAGCAGTGGTAAGCGAAATTCCATTCCCTGACAGAGCGTTGCAAGCCAATGACGCCAACATCAAAGCAACAACTGCAAACAAAACGACAAACTTATTCCTTTTCATAACATTCTCCTTTGGTTGTTATTCGATCTCGATATAAATACGTTTATTGATCGCGCCTTTACTCTTGTAATCTGTGACGCGAATCTTTCCAACCTCCTTTGTATTGCGGACATGGGTGCCGCCATCGGCTTGCAAGTCGAGTCCTACGATTTCGACTGTCCGCACTTGGGCGATCCCTTCGGGCAAAAGATTGATCTTTGTACGGATCAAATCCGGGATTTGGAACGCCTCTTCGCGTGGAAGGATTTTGACTCGTGTCTCCCGTGCCTCTGCCACCTCTTTATTAACCGCGGCTTCGATCTCGCGCACCAATTCGCCTTTCATGGTCTCGAACTCAAAATCCATGCGTCCCTTCAGAGGTTCCATATCTCCGCCTGTAACTTGTGCACCGTAATCGCGGAACACAGTCCCGCAAAGGATGTGCATGGCGGTATGGGTGCGCATCAGCTTATATCGCCGCGCCCAGTCCAAAGTCCCGCGTGAAGCGGAGCCAGTGGAAGGTAATGGCGCATCCCCTCCAAGAAAGTGCAGGACGTCATCACTTTGTTTCTTCACTTTAGTTACTGGATAAATCACGCCTGCCACAGTTCAACGATCCAAAGTCGCAGGGTTGTCCACCGCCACCCGGGTAAAAGGCAGTACGATCCAATACAATGGCACGGTCATCCTGTGATACAGAGATCACATTTGCATCGAATTCTTGAAGATAAGCATCGGTATGATATAGCAATTCAGTCATGGCGCCTCCAATCCGCCAAAGTTTACCCTCGTTATATAAATCAGCCAATAGCGACGAAAGGCTTGCATTGAAAGACTCAATCATCTACACTTGGAATATCGCTGGAGGTATATATAAATCCAAAACTTATTATTATTGATGGCAAAACCTAATAAGCCGGTACCTGCCTCTCCCATCATAACTCCCGACACATCGAATGGCTGGATGCTTGTCCTGACTGGAGCGTTCCTCCTCTTACTTTGTGCTGTTGGTGCGGTAAGCCTCTGGTATTTCTTCCTCCGATGAAGATGACAATCATCGGCTGCATGATGATGATTGTCATCTTCATCATTAGCGTTTGATTAGAAAGCACTAACCCGCTTGACTTTGATTTTGAATTTCTGTATAGTAATTTACGCATCTATATTTGGCACGGTTTGCCCACCGGCAGGCGTGCCTTTTGTTTGTAAACACATCTTACTAAGGAGTACCAATGATCCAAGTCAATGGTCTCATCAAGGACTACGGCGCACGTCGAGCGCTAAACAATATTAGTTTCGACGCCAATCAGGGAGAGATCGTGGGCTTTCTCGGTCCCAACGGTGCAGGCAAGACGACCACCATGCGAATTTTGACCGGTTACATGCCCCCCACAGACGGTACTGCCATCGTGGCTGGCTACGATGTTGGTGAGGAATCGCTTGAAGTACGTAAGCGCGTTGGATACCTGCCTGAAAGCGTCCCGCTTTATACCGATATGACCGCTGTGGAATATCTCAAGTTCATGGCGGATTTACGACAGCTCCCCAATGCAAGAGATCGCGCATACGAAACCCTGGAAATGGTAAATCTCGATGATCGTGCAGAAAGCTATATCGGTAACTTTTCCAAAGGCATGAAACAACGCGTCGGTCTTGCCCAGGCATTGCTTCATCATCCCGAAGTCCTTATTCTGGATGAACCAACGATTGGTCTCGACCCCACACAGGTAGTGGAAGTCCGCAATGTGATCCGTGAGGTGGGCAAGAACCGGACAGTATTGTTCTCCACACACATCCTTTCGGAAGCACAACAGATCTGCGACCGTGTGTTGATCATCAACAAAGGCAACATCGTCGCAGAAGACACACCAGAAAACCTGCAATCCAGGGTCGTTGGCGCAGCAACGCATTATCCTGCGTGTACGCGGAGATTCAGATGGATTGGACGACACAGTCAAGAAAGTTAAAGGCACGCGCAAGGTAACAGTAAAGCCAGGTGAATTGGTTGAGTTTGAATTCGCCGCTGGACAGGATGCGCGCCCACAAGTAGCAAAAGCCGTTATTCAGGCTGGATACGAATTAATCGAGATGCGCCCGATAGGAATGAGTCTTGAAGAAATCTTCCTTGAATTGACAGATGACAAGGCTTCGAGCAAACGCTCGTGAGGTAAATATTATGAGAAATATTTGGACAATTGCGAAACGAGAATACGACCATTACTTTATCAGTCCGATTGCATATGTTGTAGCATTCGTTATTTTAATGATCCTGGGCTTTTTGTTTACGGCGATCATCCGGGATGCGACTCAAAGTGCACTCTATGGTTACGGATCGACCCCGGACGTTACCTTCATCAATAATTGGTTTGTAATCCTGCTTATGTTTGGATGCCCTGCCTTGACAATGCGACTTATCGCAGACGAAACAAAAACGGGCACCATTGAACTTATGCTGACGGCTCCTTTACGCGATCATGAATTTGTCATCGGGAAATGGCTCGGCAGTTTTCTTTTCATAACCACCATTCTTATTGTTACCTTAATCTACCCGATTGTTTTGAACAAACTGGTAACCCCCAGCATTGACTGGAAACTTACTGCATCTTCCTATCTGGGTGTTATGCTGGTTGCCGCATCTTTCCTGGCTCTTGGTGTGGGCGTCTCAGCCATCTTCAGCAATCAAATCGTTGCCTTCTTTATAGCGTTCTTCCTTAGTCTGGGATTGTACATATTCATTGGAGTCCCCTCCAGTCTGATGCCGGCAGGAGGCGAGGTTTTCAAATATTTATCCATGGGAACCCATTTTAATGATGCTTTCAACAAGGGCAACATTCACCTGTCGGATTTGATTTATTATATTAGTTTGATCGCTCTTGGTTTATACGCAGGCATAGCATCGATCGAATCCCGGAGATGGAACTAATGAAAAACAAAAAGGCATCACAGTCCACAAAGTACAAATATTCATTTTTAGCCCTGATCCTGTCACTGGTTGCTGTCATCGCGACTTTATTATTGGGTGTTACAAAAGGTTTGATCGTCTCACAATTGTATGAAGTTTCAAATCCAGATGCTATTAATCGTTGGCTCCTTATCAGCATTGGAGTTGTCGTTTTGGGGCTGGCTCTCTACGCAATTCTTGAGCCAAAGACAACGAGCAATTTCATCACGCGCAGACAAACCCGCTACGGAAGCAATCTGCTCATTATGAGTATTGCATTCCTCGGCATTCTGATTGTTGGGAACCTGCTTGGATATCAAAACCCGGTCCTGGTTGCCGATCTTACAGCCGACAAACAAAATACACTCCCAAAAGAACTTGTGGATGCAGTCCATGCGCTTCCAGAGAAAATTACGGCAGTGGCGTTCTTCTCCAGCCAATCCAACAAGACTAATGCTGAAGACTTACTAAACAACATCAAATCGAACAGCAACGGCAAGTTTGAATATAGTTTTGTAGACCCAGACCAAAATCCGCTTGTTGCACACAATGCAGGTATTACCGGGGATGGAAAAATCCTTTTGACCATGGGAGACCGCAAAGAGATCGCCGCATCTGCTGATAACCAGGAGATACTCAAAGCGATCATTCGTTTGACCAATCCCAATCCACGCGTAGTGTACTTCCTGACAGGCAATGGCGAACACGGACTTGACCAGGGAGATCCGAATTTTTCAACGGCGAAACAAACCCTTGAAAACAAAAACTACACTATAAAACCGCTTAACCTGATTGCCGACGGAAAAGTCCCCGAGGATGCGCAGGCAATCGTCATTGGTGGTCCGCAAAAGCCTCTCACTGATAAGGAAGTGGAATTACTTAAGGCGTATGTAGATAACGGTGGTTCTTTAGTGGTCATGGAAGATCCCGTTCCACTTACACAATTTGGCGATGCGCCTGATCCGCTTGCTGATTACCTTGCAAACGATTGGGGCATAACCCTCGATAAGGATGTAATTATCGATATCAGCAACTCTTACGGACCCCTCTATGCGGTCTCTGCGATTGCCAACCAACACCCGATCACACAGGATATCAATCAAAACCTTATCATTATCATGCCACAAGCTCGTAGCATCAGCCTCACAAGCCAACCGGCAAATGTGACCCAAACCGCGCTCATTGAAACAGCCCCTCCAACGCAAACATCAGTCAATTCCTGGGGAGAAACGAATTTGGATCCGTCTCAGGGAAGCCAGGTTCAATTTGATCAAGGTACAGATATTGTTGGTCCACTGAGCATGGCAACAGCGGGCGAAAATACGACCACAAAGGGTCGCGTGGTGGTGATGGGCAGTTCCACTTTTGCCACGGGCAAAAATTTTGACGTAAACGGCAATGGAAACTTTTTTGTCAATTCCGTCGATTGGGCAGCAGAGCAGGAAGATCTCATTAAATATACTCCTGCGCAAACTACACAAAGAACCTTTACTCCGCCCTCCCAAATTGGATGGCTCTCGATCCTACTTGGTTTGATCTGCATCATTCCTGGTTTAATAATTTTAGCGGGTGTCTCCACGTGGCTTTCACGTAGACGCCAAGGATAAAAATGCGCCGTTCAACCATAATTTTTCTCATCCTGCTTGCCCTAATGTCAGGAGCATACTACTACCTTAATAACCGCGCAAAAACGGCAGACAGCAGTGTAACAGCCGAGCCAAGCGCAGAAGTCTCCTATGTATTCACGTCGACCGACGGTGTGCCAACCAGTATACACATCGAGTCCAAAGCGGGAGATGCGGTTGAAGTGGCGCGTGGCGCTGATAAAGCCTGGGCGCTGATCCTGCCTACCAAAGCCGCGGCAGACCAAGGGTCCGTGGAGGCGGCGGCAAGTCAAGTCACCACCTTGCGGGTTCTGGCACACCTCCCGGATGTTGCACCGAAGGACGTCGGATTAGACGCCCCCGATCATAAAATAGTCGTAAAGTTTACAAACGGTGTAGAACGAAATATCGAAATCGGTGTTATCACCCCTACGGGAAGCGGGTATTATATTCGCGTTGATGGTGGTGAAATTGTAATTGTCAACAAAGATACTATAGACTCTTTACTTGCGCTCCTAAGCAACCCGCCATATTTGCCGACGGAAACTCCGCTTCCGCCTACGCCTGAGGCTGTTTCGCCGTAAATGGAAATGATCGCCCTTTAGGCGTAACATTTTCATTACTCATGCGTCTTAACTCAGCAACGAAAAAGTATTGTAATTTACCCGAAAAAAGTGTATTCTGATAAAAAAAGAAAGTGGTTTCATATCGAATGGATGTAGATAAAATTTTGATGGTCGAAGAAGAAGAAGAGTTTCCTGCCATTGCGCGGCTCATTGAAATGGGCCGCCAGAAGGGATATATCACACTTGATGATATTTTGCACTTCTTCCCGGAAGCCGAGCAGGACGTAGAACAGTTGGAAGAGGCATTTTCGGCATTGTTGAGCGCGGGGATTCCCTTTGTTGAGGATACAACAATCACCGAACCAACTGAAGATGAACTGGTGGCTGTGGAAGCAACCGAGGTAGAACCGGAAATCGAGATCGCACTCGACGACTACCTTGCCAATATTGACACCGATGACACAATTGGTCTATACCTCAAGGAGGTCAGCCGCGTTCCGCTGTTGACGGCGGAAGAGGAAGTAGTGCTTGCCCAGCGCATCGAACGTGGTCGTATGGCGCGTGAAGAACTCGCCAAAGGCAATGTCAGCCCGCGCCGTCGCACTGAATTACGCAAACTCATTGAAGACGGCTGGTCTGCGCGTGAACACCTTATTACGGCAAACTCCCGTTTGGTCATTTCTGTTGCAAAGAAATATATGGGACGCGGCGTTCCCTTTCTTGATTTGATTCAGGAAGGAAATATCGGTCTTATCCGCGCCACGAAAAAGTTCGATTATCGCCGCGGGCATAAGTTCTCCACGTACGCCACGTGGTGGATCCGTCAGGCTGTCACTCGCGCCATCGCCGATCAGGGACGCACCATCCGTGTGCCTGTCCATATGGGCGATCAAATCAATAAATTACTGCGTGTTCAACACCAATTGACTCAGCGCCTCGGGCGCGAACCCAGCGTGGAGGAATTGGCAGAAGCGCTGGATGTTCCGCCCAAGAAGGTGGAGAACATGATCCAGGTAGCACGCCGTCCGCTTTCGCTGGAAACACCCACCGATGATGAAGAAGATTCGGTATTGGGTGACTTTATCGAAGATGATGACGCTCCCCCACCTGACGAGACAGCTACTTACAATTTATTGAAGGAGCATCTCGGTGAAGTACTGAACGGATTACCTCCACGTGAAGTCCGTATTTTGCAGTTGCGTTATGGACTACTCGATGGGCAGGCTTACACACTCGAAGAAGTGGGACGCAAAATGGGCGTCACTCGCGAACGCGTGCGACAGATCGAAGCACAGGCGTTGAGCCGATTAAGACATCCATCCATTCGGCGCAAACTACGAGATTATTTGGGCGAGTAAAAAAACCATTTAGAACAAAAAGAGCGACTTCGTTTGAAGTCGCTCTTTTTGTATTCATGCCACCCATCCCCATAAGATAAACTGCGCGCTTAGGTACAGTTGCAAAAGCACTGAAATGTAAATGACCGCTCTATTCACCCATTGATTCCTCCCCCAAATTCCCAGAACAATGAATACCGGAAATATCACCAGGGCATAACGCGTCATACTGACAAGCGGCTGAGTCGTCGTCATGCGAAACATTGGCGCAATCAGCATGGACAGGGAATATAAGGTGTATTCAAGAGGAAGTTTTTTCCATACAGCAAACATCATCACGATCAAGCCCAATGTCACAATCAAATTTAAAGCATCAACAATGCTGCCTCTGCCGCCTGCTAAAAGGGAAATTGCCGCAAAAATATTATCCCAGGGAAGGACAAATTTGGCATGCAGTGTTCCTTGATACGTATTTACCAGCGACAAGTTTGAAAAAGCAAGAAAAGAGGCAGTTGCAAGAGGGATAATTAGCAAAGGGATTCCATACAAAATCATCTTTCTTAAGCCAGCTGTGCGAAATTCACGCCATAGCATATATGCCAATGGGAATACTAGCAAGACGCCCTGCAAACGCGTCAGCGCAGAGAAGCCCCCCAGAAGCACAGCCCAGCCCCAACGGTGATGTGATGCGAAGAAAAGAGATCCCAGCGTAAAGAGCAGAAACAGGGATTCAGTATAAGCAGTTGTCAAAAAGAAAGCCGTTGGAAAAATCAATAAGTAGATCGACGCGCGCCGGGCGGTCTGATCATCGTCCGCCACGGTCAAAATGATTCGATATAAAAATACTAACACACCGATCAACGCAAGATTCGAGATCAGTATTGCGGCAAACATTGAATCCATAAAATAGGAAAAGACCCTGACAAACATTGGATACGCAGGAAAGTAAACCGTACTTTCATTTAAGTCATAACCGTGTGCCGCAATTCTAAGATACCAGTTTGCGTCAAATCTCTGCCACAAGGAAAGTAAAATATTGTTTTCAGGAGGCATTCCCAAATACGGAAAAATCTCTTCGCTTGTACGCGAAGATTTTATTAACGATTTCCCAACGTGATCACCTTGCACAGCCTGTCCATCATGCAACGACCAGATACTTCCCGTCTGGTCATCGGTCATGCGCTCCGTATCAAGGACATGAAATGAAAGTACGTTATTATCCACTTGCCTGGAATACACATGGTGCTCGCTGGTTTGCAGATTAAAGACTGTAACAACCGGTTCACCAAACAGATCCAGGTTTTGCAGGGCAACAGGCAAGATCGAATACACAATCAGCGACCAGAACGTCAACGCAAGGCGCGCAATGACAAATATGCTTATCGCAAAACGCCACTCTGGCGGCAGTTTTTTCCAATATTCAGAAATTTTTGACATCTAATTTCACCACCATGGATATGAGTTCATGCCATTATAATATCCAAATGAAATTAGTTCGCTTTTTTCTCCCGCGCATCGAATATATTTTATTCGCTGCAACCTTTTGGGGGATCGCAGCCAACGGACCCAAAATCTTGAATTTTGACGGGGACCTGCCGCGTCATTTACTTAAACGGGAACCTGATCCTGCAATCCCATCACGTTTCCACCACTGACATCTTTTCCTTCCGTACAATAGGCTTTCCGAGCATTCCTCACGAATGGCTGTCGCAAGTCATTCTGGCACAAATATACGACCTGCTTGGTTTGAATGGGGTTGTCCTGCTCACTGCTTTGATCGTTATGTTGGTCTGGTTCGTCGTTTTTCGTGACGCCATGCTCAGGTCGAACAGCCTGCTTACATCTCTTTTGTTGACCGCACTTGCAATGGGTGCAACTCAAATACATGTCCTTCCACGCCCACATATTTTCACGTATATTCTGACAGCGGCGTGGATCTGGATACTGGAACGCATTGACAACAACAAGAACTCATGCCGTATGGACACTTCCACTCATAATGCTATTATGGGTCAACATGCACGGTATGTTTGTGATCGGCATTGCCATCGGGGGAATTTACATCGTCGGAAGTTTCCTTGACAACCCATCGAAAACCTGGTTCCTGACCACAAAAGCGAAGTCGTTGATGATCGGAGGCATACTGACTTTGATCGCAACCGCGTTCTCGCCATCTGGATTACACATCTGGCAGGCAATTGCGTCCCTGGGAGGTAATTCATATATTACATCCAAAATTCCCGAGTATCAATCGGCGAATTTCCATATGCCAGAGACCTGGCCATTTATCATCATTCTATTGCTTGTCATACTTGGCTTTGCGCGTACCAGTCAAAAGATTTCATGGGTTCATATTCTTCTTGTCACGACTTTTACAGGACTCTCCCTATATACGAGCCGAATGATTCCGTTATTTGCAATTATAGCCGTGCCGATTTCCGCAAAAGCGATCGCTGAATGGGTACAACAAGATTACCCTCAAAGCCGATTGCTTCGCATCGAAGAGAATCTATCCAAAATCAACTCTACATCAAACGGCGCAATCTGGATATTTGCAATCGTCCTTGTCACCAGCATATTACTTAATTCAGGCAAAACCATTGACCCTAAAAATCAGGGAAACGTTTTCAACAAGCGTTTCTTCCCTGTCGAGGCTGTCACATGGCTCCAACAACATCCTCAAAAAGGACACTTATTCAACGAGTTTGATTGGGGAGGATATATTCTTCTAAAAACGTGGCCCCAATATCAAATCTTCATGGATGGGCATACTCATATCTATGGCGAAGAATTTAACAAGGGAATACGAACAGGTTGTCACAACTCACAAAGGCTGGGAAGATATTCTCAACAAGTATCAGGTTGAATGGGCGCTTGTGCGAACCAACTCTGCCATTGCTGGAGCGCTGAAAAACTCCAAGTGGGAAGTGATCTACCAGGATACTACAGCGATTATTTTACAAAGAAAGAGCAAATGATATGAGCTCATCCAGTTTCCGCCGCATCTTCATTATTGCCAGCATCGCTTCTCTTTCAATATCATATCTGGGAATCTGGATACGTTTCATAAACGACCCCGTCCAGCGCACAGGTTCAGACTTTATCGCTTTTTATAGTGCGGGTAGAGTGGCACAAAGCGCAGGCACGGGAAATGTATATGATCCTTTACTTCAACAAAAAATACAGCAGGAACAGGTAGGGTTTTCTCTGGCACCAGGGCAGGTATTGCTTTACAACCATCTTCCATTCCTGATACCCATTCTACAAGTCATCGTAAGCGACAATTACATAAATTCATTCTATAGGTGGGTGTTTTTACTCATCGCACTTTACATTACAGCCATTTTGATTCTGAATCAGGGTTTAAGGCAAGCTGGCGTAGATCAAAATTCAATTTTATTAACAAGCATTGGCGGATTTCTTTTCCTGCCATTGTTCTTCAGTTTGATGAATGGACAGGACACAGCGTTTCTTTTCCTTGGTACAGCAATTTGGTTATATGGATTAATTTCGGAAAAAGAAATACTCGCCGGGCTCGGCTTGAGTTTGACCACTGTGAGACCGCACCTCGCCATACTTCTGGCTTTGCCAATGTTCTTTCGGTATAAAAAAATATTTTGGGGATTTATTGCTGGCTCGGGAATCCTCGCGGCGCTTAGCATTTTATTACTTGGCATGGAGGGGACTCGGAAATTCATCGACATACTCTTTGTCAGCGCAGGAGGCAACTGGTATGGGATGAAGGAAAACGCGATGTACAACTTAATCGGTGTGATGACACGCATATTCCCTCAGCTTGATATGGGCAGCATTCGTACCACCGGGTGGATTTTTTACGGAATCGCCATTATTGGTTTATGTATCCTATGGGCAAAAAACAAAACCTTAAGCGAAGGGCAAATCGGATTAACGGTCATCCTCGCATTATTCATCGTTCCGCATCTTCATTTCCACGACCTCACATTGCTTCTAATTCCAATATTTGAAATAATTCGTTCAAGCGCATAAAACAAGGATGTAAAAGCATTAATCGCAATAATAATACCCCTCTTTGCTTCCCTTCTGTTCCTTGCTAGCAACGCATTACCCATCCTTCAATATACTATCCCATACATCATCATGGTTGCACTTGCCAGTTATCCCTACTTCTCAAAAATAAAACAACCAAGGCGCCATGCCTATCATCATGATCACCAAGGAGATATCCATTGAAAACACCAGAGAAAACTAATGGTATGAGGATTATTTGTTACTATCTACACGGCATTCTCTTCGCGTTCATCACTCCTATTTCTATATATATTACCGCGCTTGGATGCAAGGACACATGCAGACCCAGACAGCGTCTGGGGCGGAGTAATCATCTCCATTATTTTTTACCTACTTTCAGCATTCATATTTTTTATCCTTACCAGGGATCATCTGTCAGCGGGGATGGTGGGCACTTTCGCAGTCCTTGGAATACTCTACACCCGGGAAATGTTTTTGCCAATCATACTGACAATCTTATTTGCCTGGCTGTTATTAGCCATTGTCAGTAAAAAAATAGATATCACCCATCTCTTTGTAGTATCAACCATCATCAGCGTCGTTATTACAGTTTACTTTGGAGTGGAATTTGCTCTATTTGTTCACAACGTAAACTGGGACAAAAAACGAATCTATGGCAACCGCAGTTGAAATAACCGTACCGCCGTTGGCAAACTTGAGCAAACCTGATATTTACTACATTATCCTAGACGCCTACGGTGGGGAAGAGATGCTTAAAAAGCTACACGGATTTGACAATTCTGGTTTCACTTCCGCCTTGAAAGAAATGGGCTTTATTTTGCCGCCTGAAAGCAAATCCAATTACACGCGTACGATCCATTCGCTTGGTTCTTCATTGAATATGCAATACCTGGATAATGCTGAAAAAATCATGGGCGATTCTTATCTTTGGTGGCCCTTCAAGGGAACTTTTTCAAATAACGAGACAAGAAAGTTTCTTGAAAGCCAGGGGTATCAAACCGTTGGAATTGCAAGCGGATGGGGATTCACTACTATAAAAGACACTGACGTGTACAAACAGCCCTATCCAATATTTCTCGACGAATTCGATAAAGTTTTTATTCAGAACACAAATTTATCTCTTTTCGGTTTTCTGGAGAACTATGGAGTTTCATTCCCAAGCTATAATACCCATAGACAAATTGTGCAGTACGAATTTGATCAATTAAAGGAAATCCCTAAGCTGGACTCACCCAAATTTACTTTTGTGCATATCATCTCTCCACATCCGCCATTTGTTTTTGATGCGGAGGGAAATCCAATCAATCCGACTTATCCATTCACCATTGCAGACAACCGTTATTTGATAACACCTCCTTCGAAATACGAAAAAGACTATCTAAATCAATTGTCGTTCGTCAATACGCAAGTCCTTGAAGTTGTTAAAGCGATCCTTGAGAAATCAGCCACCCCCCCAATCATAATCATACAAGGTGACCATGGACCAGGCATCTTTATTGATTCTCAGTCCCTGACCCCTCCATGCTTTTATGAAAGATATTCAAATCTAAACGCCTATTATTTACCAGGCGTCGACCCAAAAACCATCCCCGAAGATATTACTCCTGTTAATACTTTTAGAATGATCTTTAACTATTATTTTTCGGCAAACCTTGAGATGCTGCCAAATCGCCAGTACTTCTCTTTACCCGAAACTGTTCATAAGTTTGAAGACGTAACTGATCGCATGGACGATGCATGTGTATTCCCGGACGAAAATAAATAAGCGATCATTCTCTCAGTTTTATACTCCCGCAAGTTTTTTGTCCCTGCGTCTCACACCTGAAATAGAGGTAAAACAAACGAACACGTCTGTCCAACGCCGCCTTCGAACAAAATTACTTAAGGTAGGTTAAGTAATTAATAACCAGCTAACCTCAAGGTCGATCACATTTTTCATTCACCATCCCGGTTACATCTTCAAAATCATAGAATGATACTTGACGTTTATAAAAATATTGTCGACTTTCAAGAAGGGGAAGGCTGGCATCAAAATATTCATTGATAATTATTCGAAAAATATTCACAGCAGAGAATTCAATGGAAGTTGAACGGCTGTCCAAGCCAGGTAAATAATATGCAGCAAAGGGAGAAAAACGCTCTTAATACACGTATTACTCGGGGATGAAAAATCTGTAAGTAGTCCCGATCCGTGATCAGCTTGCAGGATAATTATAGGAGGAATTTTAGAATTAGCTAGGATAGTCACAATTATCTTCTGTAAGTTTTGATTAACAAACTGTACTTGTCCCAAATATCCTTGTTGGTACTCTTTTCTTGAACCGGGATAACCGTCCGCATCCTTAAAGCTGAAAGCGTATTGCACATCAACGGAGTTTCCGTCTTGGTCAAACACAAACGGCGGATGCGGAGAAATAATGTGGGCAAAAACAAATTTAGGTCCAGGAACTTCAGGCATAGATGCCAGAGCTTCAAAATTATACAATACTGTTCTTCGTTGAGATTCAGCTGATGGAACGGAAGCAAACTTTTGTAACAGGGGCACAAACATACTCAAAGGAGTACTATTAAGAACAAAACCTTCAAAGTCATTTAGCATCACAGGATACGAGTGATAATATAAATCGGTAGTGACATTATTTGTAATATCCCAGTTTGTGCCTATAGAAATTGTTTGGTAGCCTTCGAACTCAAGAAAAGCCCTAACTCGACTATGGTCAATAAAAGGCTTCATCAGCCATCGGTTATAGGATTTTTCGAGACCTGGAACAAAACCCTGTAAATAATCCATATTAAGTGTAGACGCGACAGAAAGATGAGTAGCTGGATAATTGGAATGATAAGAAACCGGGACAACAAAGCCCAGTTTCTCCAGATAACCTTCAAATTCTGAGTTGTCAAACCCGTACAACTCCTGCAAAACATCCGAACGTGCATAGTCATCAAGGATAATGTAATAAATATCACGTTTCACAATAGGCTTAGATGACACATCGGGGGAATAAGTATCTGCGCTATAGATCGCATTCATATAGCTTTTCCAAGGAACTTCCGCCAACATTCTTCCAATTACAAACAACGAATATCCAACAAAAAATACCCCAACGCCCGCCAGTAAAACATACAATTGCCCAAATCCTACCTTACTCTTTTGTAGCCATCCAAAAATCATCCAAATACCCCAGCCAAAAATTATAAAAACGAGCATCGTGGAAAAAAGGGCGGACGAAAAATAAAATCCCATAACAAATACGGTTAATAATAACGCCGTCCAATTCCAATCACGTAAAAAATAATAGACTGGCCAAAGAAGAAAAAACAATAATAGCCAAAGAACCAGCAAAGGGCGTACGATTTGATTTGGAGATACAACAATTGCAGAAATGTAATACAACTGAAGAAGTGATGCAAGTGTAAACAAAAATGGAATGGCTAACGCAAATTTTTTCATCTGTTATTACCTTTTAAAATTGCAACGCGCTAGCTCTTTGTATGGATCGTTTACAGTATAGATTTACACCAAAAAATTTACAACACAGCGTCAACCATGATCGCTAGAAAGATAAATACAAGATAGGTGCTCGACCATTTATACATCCGCCATGCCAGCTTACTGCCACCTTTGCTCCACACCGCCCAGGCGGCATAGAGCAAAGCACCGCCGAGAACAAGAGCAGATACAAGATAAAACGTCCCGGCAAGTTTGAAGATGGGAAGCAGCATCGTCACAAGCACCAATTCAATGGTGTATATCAATATCTGTTTGCGGGTTTCCAATTCACCGCGCACCACAGGCAACATGGGGACCCCGGCGTTCTCATAATCCTTCATACGGACAATCGCCAGCGCCCAAAAATGCGGAGGCGTCCACATAAAAATAATGGCAAAGAGTATCCAAGCCGTCCAACTGAGACTCCCAGTTGCGGCGGCATACCCAACCATCGGCGGGATCGCCCCCGCCCCGCCTCCGATCACTATATTTTGCACGGTCGCTTTCTTTAGCCAAATACTATACAAAATCACATAGTAGATAATTCCTGCCAGCGAAAGCAACGCCGCAACCCCGTTGACAAAACATGCCAAAACGTAATAGCTGACAAGGGATAAACCCAATCCAAACGCCAGCCCTTCCGCAGCAGTCAAGCGTCCCTCTGCAAGCGGACGTCTGGCTGTTCGCTTCATATTTTTATCGAGTTCACGATCAATATATTGATTGAGCGCACTCGAACCACCCGCCGCCAACGCGCCGCCAAGCAATGTCCACACGGTAAGGGAAAAAGAAGGCCATGCTCTTCCGCCGATCACAAGTCCGCCATAGGTGGTAATCAACAGCAAACCAACGATCAAAGGTTTGGACAGGGCAAAGAAATCCTTTGTACGCTGGCGGGCATCCCATTTTGGAAGATCCTGCTGCTTATCCACTGCCAAAACACCCGAAGCATAAACCAATAACACGAGAGAAATCCATAACGCCACTGTCGTAAGCTTGTGAAGGAAAACGAGGTGAGCCGGATAAGATTGCGTCACCTGCATCGCACCAACCAGCGCCTGACCAAAGAACATCACGCCAAGAATGGTTGTCAGAGGCAACAATATGCGTTGGTCACGCTGTTGCGTCCATGCCTTGCGAAAAACGAAAAGCATCAAGATGGATGCAATACCAACCAGGATAATATGTCCTTGTTTCAACCAGCCTAAAGGATTTGTTGGAACACAAAAAGGGAAGCCGGTGCAATAGGCAATTGCACCTGTCAGCACCAAAAGACGCCCCACAATGGTCAATACGAATATTGCAAAAAACAAAACCAATACGAGTTTCGCAAACGATGATTTGAGCGAATATGTCATTTTGTATGTACTTCCTGTTTTCGCAAATAGAATGGATAGCCAACGAACAATATCGTCGCAAAAGTAAACCACTGAAAAGCATATCCAAGATGCGGACCTTCTGTCAAGTCCAGCACGGGCTGAAATGGGATTGGGGGAACAGTGTCCCCTTCAACTGGATTGGGTTGAATATAAATCTTCAATATGGGATACGGCATCTGATGCGCGATCATCTCGATATCGCCATTATTCCACACTGCAAGCTTACTTCCGTCCGCAGGCAGCGCATCAGCCACTCCGCCGAAAGCTGGTTTGGTCTGCCCAAGCCGAATCTGCCCTGTGACCGTTACCGCGCCCGGCTCATCATATTTGCGCCAATCAGAGGGCGTCGCGTTGCCGTCAGCGGGGATCCAGCCGCGGTCGACAAGAACAGCCTTCCCGTCGAAAAGAAGCGGGGTCAATAGATGGTATCCGTATTGGTTGCCGTTAAATTGATTCCGCAGAGCAACCTGATTCTCGAAATCATATTCCCCGGTAACCTGCACTGCGCGCCACTCCATTTTATCGACAGAATCAGTTCCATCGTTGTTCAAATTCCATAAAGGCATTGTCCGCATGGTTTCAACCTGAGCATTGAACGCGCGGCGCTGGCTAAGCCTGTCCAACTGCCAGATGCCGAGACGAACACAAAGCGCGGTTCCCATCAGAACAAGCAGGGTGGTCAGCCACCATTGTCGGTTAACACTTTAAGCAATAGCATGTTCTTTTTTCTTCACTGGCATAATCATACTGTAAACGGCAATCAAAATTCCCATGGGAAGCCCGGAAAAGAGGATACCTCCTATCCGTGTGCCAACAGTAAGGGGTTCTTTCACATCAAGCCCAAAATATTTCGTAGGCTGGAACGAACACTCAAAGGCAAGACTCTCCTCCTGATCGAGCGACAAACTTGCCGATGTATTGGCGGGAATCCACAACTGCCCCAGTTTATGGTCGACAACGTCCTGGTTCTTAACGGTAAGGACATCACCGACTACAAAGGTCATGTCATTCGGGATCGAGGGCGGCTGTTCACCGCGCGCAACCTGTTCGGCTGTCCCTGCTGGTATGGTCAGAATAATCTCTTGTGGTGAACGGGCTGTCTCACGCAGAAAGATAAATGTAATCTCATTGATGGCGGCACCAAGCAACAAGCCGATCAGCATCGAATAGAAGAGTTTTTTGAACATAACTTTTTTCGAGGGCATATTACTCTTTTTCTTTCAACATGAGCTTTAGGTCGTGAACGATATCATCCACCTGCGTATCCGTGCCAAATGATATTCGCATGTTTCCATTTCGGTCAATCACGGTTACGCGTGCCGTGTGATTCACAATATACCCCAGGGCTGTTGATTGATCTGAAATCTCACGGTAGATACCATAATCATTCCAAATCTTTTGCAATTCGGTTTCCGACCCGCTTAACCCGATAAAATCCGTATTGAAGTTATTGACATATTCCTGCATGCGTTCCGGTGTATCCCTTTTGGGGTCAACAGTAACGAACAAAACCTTCACTTGTTTGGCATCGCTTTCATCCAGTTTGCCTAAAGCCTGCTTGAGTTCCTGCCAATGTTGTGGGGCAAATATCCGGGCAGGATGTATATCCAAAAAACAACATGACAATATTTCCCCGCATCTGACTTAACTGGAAGCTGGTTCCATCTCCTCGAGTTAATGTAAACTCAGGAGCGACAGGGTAAGGCTCCCCATACGTCGTCCCGCGATAATTGCTTGACCCGCCAAAAAAGATCGTCCAAACAGCAACAACCCCGATCAACAGGAATGATCCCAGACCGACAAAAAAAATTCTTCTATCCATAACACTTCCTGATTTTCAAAATTGACACTCCGCCAGTATCTCATCGTTCGGATATTCTTTGGGAGTGCGCACCAATCATACACCCAAAAATCAGGGCGACCACAATTGTAGTCGCCCTGATTTTATATTTCTAATCATGTTCTCAGACTGGATTACAAATTATTTTATAGCCGTCCCGATCAAATACAATGCAGGGTAGAAGAAGATCCACACCACATCCACGAAGTGCCAGTAGACAGTGGCGGCTTCAACAGGATAATGTTTCTCGTCATACAACCCGCGTCTGGCATTGTTCCAAACGATGGCAAGGAAGATCAAACCGGTGAGAACGTGGAAGGCGTGCATACCTGTCATCATGTAGAAGGCAGCGCCAGCCGTACCAGACGAGGGGGTCAATCCTTCTGCAGCCGCAAACCGCCATTCCACAAAAATCACGCCGATAAGGAATCCCAAACCTAAAAGGAAGGTAATCAGTGTGTTGTTGAGAAAGCCCTTACGGTCACCGTTCGACATCTGCGTTTCACCTCGATTCATAAAGAACGAGGAGATAAGCAGGACAGCCGTTACCGCCAATCCAAGTCCCTGATTCAAATTGGGACGGGTAAGTCCCAGCAAATTCAAGCGCATGACCATCAAACCGCCGAAGACAAACGAATCAGAAAGCAAGAACAGCCAAAGTCCCAGACGATTTGTATCGGTCTTGTAGGCGTAGGAATGCTCATCACCTTCACTTTCGGCATTCAGTTTGTAAACGTGCATATAGTAATAGAGCACCAACCCTGCCTTAACAAGGGCGATTACAACGAGGATTGGAATAGCATCGAAAGCGATCGCAACGAAGAATTCAAGTGCAGTCAATATAGCCAGATAGACAAAGATGAAAACACCCTGGCTCAACATGGAAGATTTTTCTTGTGTGTGTACCATTGATTATTCCGCCTCCCCTATTAATGTTTGCCCTTATCGGCAATGAACTCAACATATTTCGACCCGGGCAAACCATAATCGTAAGGTTCACCGACCACTTCAAAAGGCACATCGTAATTATGCGCTGGCATCGGGGATGGAACCTGCCACTCAGGCGAGCGGGAATTCCATACATTACCTTCCGCCTTTTCGCCGTTCTTGATGCTATTGAAAAAGTTGATAAAGAAGATCAACACCGAGAGCGCGATCATAAAACCACAAATCGTAAGAATAAGATGTGTGGAATCAATGCCGAGCCCGGGATCATAATCCACGATGCGGCGACGCATACCCAAGAGTCCAACGCGCATCATTCCGAAGGTCAAGATAAGGAACGAAGGTGTCATCAACCAGAAATGTACCTTGCCCCAGAACTCGTTCATGCGACGACCAGTCGCTTTCGGGAACCAGTAATAGAGTGCAGCAAAGAACGGGAAGACAAAGCCTCCAAAGATCGTGTCGTGGAAGTGACCAACGATGAAGTATGTATCAGTCAAGTGTAAGTCCACGGAAACCGTAGCATTTGGAGGTCCAGTAAGACCGCCCAAAAGAAAGACGAAGATAGCGCCCAACGTGAAGAGCATCGGTGTTGGGGTTGTAATTTTTCCCTGCCAGAGCGTCGCCACCCACGAGAAGAATTTGACGCCGGTCGGAATCGCCACAAGCAGTGTGCTATACATGAACGGCACACGCAGGTATTCATTCATACCGGAAGCAAACATATGATGTGCCCATACTACGAAACCAACCAACGCGATACCCAGCGATGACATGGCTATCCAGCGATAACCGAACAATGGCTTGCGGACAAACACAGGTAAAAGCTCAGAGATCAACCCCAATCCTGGAAGAACGAATACATACACTGCAGGATGCGAGTAGAACCAGAAGAGATGTTGGAACAGTACAGGATTTCCGCCTTTTGCCGGATCAAAGAAACCCATTCCCAATAAACGCTGGAACATAACCAACTGGAAAGCAAGACCGATCAACTGCGTGGCGGTCAACGCGATGATGGACGTGGCTATTGCCGCCCAAACAAAAATTGGCAGGCGCATGGCAGTCATCCCTTTGGCACGCATACGCAAAACCGTCGCAATGACATTCAACGAGCCCAAAATGGAAGACCACCCAGCTGTGAATACGCCGAGGAAGAACATCTGAACCCCTACAGGAGCGCGAGCCGAAAGAGGCGGATACCCCGTCCAGCCTGTGTCGAAGCCGCCGAGGATAATAGCCATCAATAAAAGGACTGCCGCTGGCACCGCAATCCAGAATGCAAAAGCGTTCATTCGCGGAAAAGCCATATCATGGGCGCCAATGATCATGGGAACTACATAATTGATGATCCCTGAAACACCCAGCAAAATGGACACGATCATGATCATTCCATGCAGGGACATCAATGAGTTGTACAACTGCGGACCATTTTGCCCAAACAAGTTCACATCCAATGTAAGGAATTGCAATCCGGAGTGGGCAAGTTCCGAGCGGAAGATCAACGCAAATAATCCACCTACCGAGATCAGGAATAACGCAGTCATCGTATATTGAATACCGATCACTTTGTGATCAACCGAAACGCCGAAATATTTTTCCCAACCCGGTTTATCTTCATGATGTTCAGGTGTATCAATGCCACGCGCCCACTTAAACCAGTCATCCAGCACGCCAACACCAGCCAGGAAGGAGATGTCACCCACAAAAGCGCCGAACACCCAACCCGGTTCGCTAAACAGGAATTTTCCAAACGGAGAAAGTCCCATCAATGCACGGATGGCGGTGATAAATAATCCGCCGCCGAAAATACCCAGCATCTGAAACACAAGACCGCGGGTAATACCTCGGTAGCCATACACCCCAAAGAAGAAGGCTGAAAAACCAAAAAGGAGTGTAAAAGCTGAGGGGACGGGTCCTGTAAAATTGACCTGACCCGATACAAGAATATCAAGCCCCAGACCAATTCCGTATCCAACCGCCCCGGCAACCAGCAGGAAGAGAAAGCCTCTCCCTAAAGGATTTTTTCTTTCCATATTATTAGTTCCTCCGCATACTTATCTTAGTGTCTTGATATACGCGACAATATTCGCAATTTGTTCGTCAGTGAACGGGAAGAGAGGCATCTTTTGATCCTCAAACCCAGCGACAAGCTTTGCCTGTGGTGCTTTGATCGATTCGGTCAGGTAGGCATCGTCAGCAGTAACCACCGACCCGTCAGATAATTTAACCTGAGACCCAGCTAATCCTGACCAGGTAGGTCCAATCCCCTTTGAGCCATCAATCGAATGACAAGCCGCACAACCATTCGCCGCAACCAGCGCCTTCCCACTTCCCTCGGGTGTTTGTGCAGCCTGGGCGGCAAGCTTAACCTGCTCTCCCATCCACACATCGAAATCACTTTGTGTAGAGACGATCACAGGAGCCAGCATAAACGCGTGCGAAGTACCGCACAACTCGGCACAGCGTACTTTATATTCTCCTACAAGCGAGGGGGTAATGCGAAGCTCGGTCGTGCGACCAGGCACAAGGTCCTGCTTGGGGCGAAATTCCGGCACCCAAAAGGAATGGATCACATCCAATGATGTCATTTCAAGAAGAACTTGTTTCCCCTCGACAAGGTGCAATTCATTGGAAACAACGCCGGTCCCTGGATATTCGAAACTCCATGACCATTGTCTGGCAGTTACGTTTACAACCGTTGCGTTTGGATCTTCACGACGAATGCTCGCCAGATTTCCTGCACCAATATAGGCAAAAGCCAATACGATAATCAACGGAACTATTGTCCATGTAACCTCAAGCTTGATATTACCTTCAAAGTGTTCCCCGTCAGATGTATCACCCTTCCTGCGTCGGAATACGATCAGGCTATAAAACATTGGAACAACAATGAGAGCAAAAAGAAATGCTATGAATATCATTTCCAGGTTCCATAACCAATCAATTGTATGTGCCTGTAAACTGGCTTCCACAGGCATCACCCACATGATATTTACCCCGAAATATGCAAGGACAGCCACAACAACAACCAGAATTCCCGCAGTAACATAATGTCGCATACGTTCTCTCTCCTGAAAAAAAAGTCAAACAGGGACCCACCCCGGTCCACAACCGCTCTAATTTACCAAACTTTCCCACATTTGTCACGATTTATTCGAATCAAAAACCGCCTCGCAACCAAACTTGTATTTGATTCTGCTTAGACTGGGATATTCAACGCTGAGAGCACTTCTACACTATGCTCTGCCGGGCGCACGTTCTCAAACACTTTTACGATGTTTCCGTTCTCGTCAATCAGGAAAGTTGTACGCAAGACCCCTTCGTATTCTTTTCCCATAAATTTTTTCGGTCCCCACACTTCATATTGGTCACAAACTTTATGACCTTCATCTGCCAATAACGGAAAAGGCAATTGATATTTATTCTTGAACTTTACATGTGACTTTACATTGTCTGGACTGATCCCCAAAACGACAACATCCGCTTTCTCGTAAGCAGAATAATCGTCGCGGAAATTACATGCCTCAGTCGTACAACCGGGCGTATCGTCTTTTGGATAGAAATACAACACAATATTCCTACCCCGATAATCGGATAACTTTTGCAGAGTGTTCGTATCATCCAACAGTTCAAACTCAGGTGCAACGATACCAGCAGAAATTGGCATTAAACTCTCTCCTTGTCAGCCGGCAATTATAACGTTAACACAGATTAGAACGGATGAGAAATAGATAAGCGGATGCCATCAGGAGCATCCGCTTATCTATTTCTCCGTTTTAAAATCCGCTGATTTAAGTGTTCGGACAAAAGAGATCACCTGCCAAATCTGCTCATCACTTAGAATACCCTTCCATGCCACCATGGATGTCCCCGGTTTACCTTCATTGATGCGCCAGAAGAAGTAATCATCAGAGGCAACTGTTTGCAGTTGAGCGAGGTTTTTAGGACGCGGATCAAGAGACTGTGCAACAGGTCCGTCACCGTGACCTTCAACTCCGTGGCACACCTCACAATTGGTATGAAACACCTTTGCCCCTTCGGTTTCCGCATCAGCACCCAAAGGATTTGTTTTCCCGGCATACTCCGCAGGGACAGGTGCCAGTGTAGAGATTTGATTTGAGTTTGAATAACCACGTGCGCCACCACAAGCAGATAGCACAAACAAACAGAAGAATATAAAGAATAAACTTTTTTTCATTATGAACACCTTATTCATCATAATATATTTTACAAACAACAACCGCCACGATCTGGTGGCGGTTGTTGTTTTTTCAAATGAAAAGAAATTAGCTAAGCGATCTTCGCAGTTTTCAACGCAGCCTTCCAACGAGTCAATCGTGGCGGGTTTAATGATCATCGCGGACGCGCCGAGTTTCATGACCTTGTTACGGGTCTCAGGCTGGTCGTCAGATGTGATGACAAACACCGGCACAGACATCAGACGCGGCTCACGTTTGAGATATGCCAAAACTTCGGTTCCATCCACGCCAGGCATGTTGATATCCAAACAAATGAAACGCGGCGTAAACCCGGTTCCCAATAACGCCATTGCAGGGCTTGAACCATACTCTGCACGCGCCTTATATCCCAAGACTTCCAGCATTTGGTTCAGCGCGTCGGCTGTGGAACGGTTATCGTCAATAATCAATGCTTCGGTCATACTAATCCTCCAAAATCACTGTGCCCATCACAGACACATCATACCCTATCAGTTGAGATACGGCTTCTCGAAAACGCGGAGTCAGCCAAAAGTCCAAAGAGAGGCGCAAGCAGGTCGCCTTCTGCATATTCTTTCGGAATTACCAAGTCATAGCGTTCCTGAAAGAGCGGAACGAAATCCAAATCCAAGGCTTGCGCAGCGGCGGCGATTCCAAGTCCACAATCGGCACGACCTGATGCTACTGCTGCGGCAACGCTGAGATGAGTATACTCTTCCTGAGAATAGCCCACAATAGAACTTTGGGGTATTGTCATCAAACTCAAATGATAATCAAGCAGGACGCGCGTGCCCGCTCCGCGTTGCCGGTTCACAAAGCGGACATCGGGGTTGGTGAGGTCTCTCAGGCTTTTGATTCCCATCGGGTTGCCCTTCTTCACGATCAAACCCTGTTCACGCCCAACCAACGCAATAAGTTTCACTGGAATATTTGGCATGTATTGACGAATGTACGAAATATTATATTCGCCCGTTTGCGGATCAAGCAAATGTGACCCCGCGAAATGTGCCTCACCGCGACGAAGCGCAACCAGTCCACCTTGCGAGCCGACATTTGCAGAGACAAGTCGACGGTCATGCTCTGAAAGGAACTGCGCCATTAGGTCAAGCGTAAGATCATGCGAGCCAATACTTAGAATGGTTCTTTCGATCTCTGCTTTGCTTCTATACAGATGGACTTTTACTTTTTCGCCTGCTTCAAGCCCTTGTGTGCCGCTAGGGATGAGAGCAAGCCCATCCGCTTGCACAAGTGATGTAATAACACCCGCCCCACGCGATAACGGCGCGGCGAGAAGTTTCTCTCCCACTTTGCCAACCGCCACTCGGACGTAATCGTCATCACCGGGAGGAGAAACGATCTTGCGCGTGAGGGTTGCGGTTTCAGTAGGCAATTCATTTTGCCTTCGTCCCAACCAGGTTGCAATGAGTGGCTCGACGAAAATATCAATGGTCAGCGCGGCAGAGACGGGATAGCCAGGGACACCAATAATAGGGACGATAGACGGAGGACCATCGACCACGGTCTTTGGTCTACGGTCTATGGTCCCGAGAATTACTGGATGCCCCGGTCTTACCGCAACACCATGAACAAGTAATGTTCCTAGTTTCTCAACAACCTTTGCAGAGAAATCTTCTGCGCCAGCGGATGAACCTGCATTCAATAAAACAAGATCATGTTCCTGTGCGGCTTCTTCCACACGTTGACAGATCAAATCAAAATCATCTTTTGTTATCGGATAACGCGTCGGCTCACCGCCCATGGATTTGATCTGCGCGGCGATGACAAGCGAGTTGTATTCGAGAATATCACCCGCCTTGAGTTTGCTCCCAATCGGAACGAGTTCTGTGCCAGTTGGAAGAATGGCTACTTTTGGTTTGCGTGCAACATTGATTTCCTGATGTCCCGCCGCGGCAATAGCGCCTAAATCAACGGGGCGAAGAATATGTCCCGCGGGTAAAACCAACTGTGTCGCGACGATATCTTCGCCTAAAGGTCTTACATGACTCCACGGTGTGACGGAGGCGCGGATGCGAATGGAGGCGGGGTCACGGATCTCCTTTGTGATATTCCCAAGTTCATCCAGCGACTCGACATTCTCAATCGGAATGACCGCGTTCGCCCAATCAGGGAGAGGGTCGCCTGTATCCACGTATTCAGCTTCGGGTCCGAGTTGAAGCGTGAGGGGCGTAGATGGCATCGCTCCATTCGTGTTGATCGCCCGGACTGCAAATCCATCCATGGCGGAGGCATGATAATGCGGCGACGACACCTTCGCCCAAACCGGTTCGGACGTCACGCGACCGAGCGCATTCTCGTCAAGCGGAATGGACTCAGCCCCCAGCACGCGCCAAAGCCCCGCATCTTGAAGAGCCTGCTTCAAGCGCGCTTGTGCTTCTGGAAGAGGAATATCGTGTAAATAAACAGACATCAAATAACCATTTAACATCGCTGGTTGAGTAGTCCCGCACGCTTTTTGCGGGACGTATCGAAACCAGCAGATAAGCAAAGTATTTTTGTTACAAAAGTTTTCCACTTACAGGTGGTTTCGATACGTTCCTCGCTATCGCTCGAAACTACTCAACCACCGAATACTTCTTCACTACGCTAACACTTCCACATCATGTGGACCCGACTCTTTCAAGCCTGCGCCTGTCATTCGCACAAAGATGGCTTTTTGCTGGAACTCTTCTATCGAATGTGCGCCGCTATAACTCATGCCAGATTGTAACCCACCGATCAATTGGATCAAAACCTCGCGTGCCTTGCCGCGATAGGGAACCGCGGCTTCAACACCTTCGGCTACGTAATCATCTATTTCATCCTGCGTTATATCATTTCCTTCACGCATATTACGATCAATGTTCGCTTCACGCGATGCCATACCGCGCGAGGCTTTATATTTATGCCCGCGACGGGTCATCACTAAACCAGGGCTTTCATCTGTTCCAGCCAGCATCGAACCAATCATAGCAGATTGTGCGCCTGCGGCGATTGCTTTTGCCAAATCCCCGGGCTGGCGGATGCCGCCATCGGCAATGATGGGGATTCCCGATGCCCGCGCCGCTTCTGCACATTGGATGATCGCTGTCAATTGTGGCACACCCGAACCTGCCACTTGTCTCGTCACACAGATCGAGCCGGGACCCACGCCAACCTTCACCGCGTCAACGCCTGCTTCGATCAAACGCTTCGTTCCATCGGCAGTCGCGACATTTCCGCCGATAACCTGCGCCTCAGGAAAATGCTTGTGGATGTTTTTTATCATCTCAACCTCAAGCTCCGAGTCACCATGAGCAATGTCAACGACGATGCAATCTGCGCCCGCTTCCAAGGCAGATTCCACGCGGTGCATTTCCTTATCGCGCACACCTACTGCCGCACCGACAGCCAGTCGTCCCTTGGCATCCTTCGTCGCTTTGGGGAACTGCGTGATCTTCATAATATCTTTCAATGTCACCAAGCCTGCAACCCTGCCGTCCTTATCCACCAACGGCAGTTTCT
This sequence comes from uncultured Chloroflexia bacterium, assembly GCA_963730175.1. Taxonomy (GTDB): domain Bacteria; phylum Chloroflexota; class Anaerolineae; order Anaerolineales; family Villigracilaceae; genus Defluviilinea. Next base: position 99,622 of record CAVSRF010000058.1, read on the forward strand.
CCACGCGATACTTATGAAGCAACTTCTCCGCCTCCGACAGCGAAGTGTTGGGCGGGGCGCTATGCACGGTCGTGGACATGATTTCAGTAACCAATTTATCGTCGTCGTTTTCAAACAATAAGTCACGCGTCGAAAGAATACCGATCAACTTTTCATTTTTATCCAAGATCAATATTCCGCCCGTGCCGGTTTCGTCCACCACACGCTTCACATCGCCAACGGTATGCGAGTCAGAAAGCATGATCGGCTTATCGACAATGAACGACTTAGCCTTTTTCACGCGCGCAATCTGCCGCGCCTGTTCGGCAATCGTCATAAAGCGATGGATCATGCCGATGCCACCTTCACGCGCCATTGTAATTGCCATCTCGCTCTCGGTCACCACGTCCATGTTTGCGGAAACGATCGGTGTGTGCAAAGCAATCTTCTTTGTCAGCCAGGTCTTTATCGAAAGGACGCGCCGCGAATCCACATTTGAGTATTGTGGCACCAATAAAACGTCATCATAGGTTAAAGCCGTATCTTGCAGGATTTTCATAGTTGCTCCTCTGGATTTGGGTCGCCCGAATTATAATGCTTACGCATCCTTTTCATGCGGATGAAGAACCCGCCTCGCTCTCAGCCTACATCTGCTCTTTGCAAAAAGAGGTTTGGGCTACGCTGAAAGCGTCCACGCGATGGGCAGGCATGGGTTAAGAAAGAATCGCTGGTTGAGTAGTCCCGTGCTCGTCGGGACGTATCGAAACCAGCATGTAATCAGAATATAAAAACTTGGAATCAAACATGTTGGTTTCGATACGGGCTTCGCCCTACTCAACCAACAGAGTATATAAGAGGAGAAATCATGACAGTCATAGCAGTAGTTGGTTCACAATGGGGCGATGAGGGCAAAGGGAAAGTGGTTGATTATCTTTCGGAGCACGTGGATTATGTGGCGCGTTTCAACGGCGGGAACAACGCCGGGCATACCGTGATCAATGATTTTGGGACGTTCAAAATCCATTTGGTGCCATCGGGAATTTTTGCGCAGAACACGGTGGGATTGATCGGTGGCGGCGTGGTTGTTGATCCGACCGTTTTGCTTGAAGAGATCGATTTGCTGAACAAGGCGGGCGTAGGCATTGACGGACGCTTTTGGGTTTCGCCGCGCTCGCACGTCATCATGCCATATCACAAGATTTTAGATGGATTGTACGAAGATGCAAAAGGCGCTGGCGCCACAGGGACAACGCGCCGCGGCATCGGTCCCGTGTTTGCGGACAAGGTCAGCTACAACGGCATCCGTTGGACGGACTTTGGGAGCAATATGTTCGAGGAACGCTTGAAGGTGCAATTGGAATTGAAGAATAAGATCATCGTCGCATTGGGCGGAGAGGCGTTGAAGTATGAGGATGTGCGCGATGTGTATCGAATCCATTATGAAAAACTAAAGCCGTATCTGCGTGAGTTGTTCACGATCGTGCAGGATGGATTGAAAGCAAATAAAAACTTTTTGCTTGAGCAGGCAATGGGAACCTTCCTCGATACCGATTGGGGAACTTATCCATTTGTGACGGCTTCGACAACCATCCCATCCGCCGCTTCTGCGGGACTTGGCATCCCACCGCGTTACATCACAAACGTGGTCGGTGTGACAAAGGCATACACCACGCGCGTCGGTGCGGGACCGTTACCCACCGAGATCCTTGACCGTCACAGCGCGGTCTACGAGCAATTCGGCGAAGTCGCCGCCACAACGGGACGCATCCGCCGCGTAGGCTGGCTGGATCTGGAGATCGTAAAGACCGCGGCTGAGTTAAGCGGTATGACAGAACTCTGTTTGACAAAGTTGGATGTACTAAGCGGACTGGATGAACTGCAAGTCTGCGTTGGCTATAAGATGGATGGTAAAACTGTGCGCTACACCGATGTAGATGCCTACGACCTGGATGAAGTAGAAAAGGTGTATCGCACCGTGAAAGGCTGGAAGGAAGACCTGAGCAAAGCCAGGTCATTCGAAGAACTGCCCGCGAACGCACAGAGCTACGTGAAGATGATCGAAGCCGCGACAGGAGTCCCAGTGAAGTGGATCGGTGTGGGTCCTGAGCGGGATGCGACGATCGAAGATAAACAAGTAGTGAATGGGGAACGGAGAATAGTATCGGCAGTCACTTCACTGTGACTGCCGATTTTTCTTGCCGCGTTTTTACTTCAATCCAAACGAAGCGTTGATCTCAGCGCGGATGGAGATCTGCCCTGCGCTGAGCGGACCATTATCCAGCATGGAAGATCCGCCGCCCGATGGGACTGCATTTTGTATAACATTTTGAGTCATCAGGTTTTGATTTGAGCTATAGCCATACCACCGCCAACCTCCGCTATTAAAACTGGATTGGGTATTTTCATTGATGGTCAGGACACAACCGACACCAGTTCCAGCGGCGCTGGAAAGGGCGTCCGCTTTTTCCCTTGAGGCTTTCATTGCCAGTTCCCGCGCCTGGTCACGATACTTCCGCAGTTCGCTGGTGTAAAACTGAACGTCCACTACTTGATTAGCACCAGCCTGAAACGCGGCAACGATCGCATCATTTGATTTGCCTGCATCACGCATTGTGACCTCTACAGTGTTATAGATACGATAGCCTTTGATATTGAGCGAGTCATAATCCTCATACAAGGGTTCAATGGTGTACCAGTTGGTGGCGATGTCTTTTGATTCAATACCCAACGACTTCAACGCCTTGGTGACCTGACTAATTGTGGCAGAGTTTTTTGCCTGCGCTTCTTTTGCGGACCTGCCGTTTGATTGCACTCCCAATTTGATGAGGGCACGGTCGGGCATCACATTGACCACCGCCACCCCGCTGACTTGAATGGAACGAGTCGAGTCACAGGTGGGAGGCTGAGTCTTTTGAGTTGGTTCAGTGGTTGGGGTAGGCGCGGCGGCATGAACGTTGAAATTTGGCAGGTAGACACTGGAAAGGATGAAAATCAACGTGCAGGCGAGAATGGTATTGACGATGGTTGAGAACTGTTTCATGGGAATCTCCTATTGTGCAAGTGGTATCTTGCTCAACATCATATTCCCATGGCGTGTCAGGGATGTGTCAGGTTTTAGGCAGTTGGAAGTCCGTTTCAGCCAGAACGTAATGGTTGTCCCGCTACCTTCCACGCTCTGTGCAGAAATTTTCCCGCCGTGAGCAGTGACCAACGCACGCACAATGGCAAGCCCCAAGCCTGTGCCGCCGCTGATTCGGTCGCGAGATGTCTCGACACGGTAAAAGCGCTCAAAGACGAAGGGCAGGCTCTTCGCGGAAATGCCAACCCCCTGGTCACTAACTGAGCATTCGATTCCATCATTCTTTGGTTTAATCGTGACAGTGATGGTTGAGTTCTCTGGCGAATGACGGATGGCGTTATCCAGCAAGTTATCGAGAACTTGAGAGAGGCGGTCTGGGTCGGCTGAGACAAGATTCGAATCGCCAACTACCTTCAATTCCACATATTGACGTTCAGCCAATAGACGCATGTTTTCGCAACGCATACGCGCCAACTCGGTTAAGTCCAAGTCTTGAATATTCAACTTAAGCGCGCCTGCATCCGCACGAGTCAACACAAGCAATTCATTGACCATGCGGATCAGGCGGTCCGTTTCGCGCATCATGGAACTCAACAGCGATCCTCGTCCTTCGAGGTCGTCCAGAGCGCCGTCTTCGAGAGTCTCAATTGTGCCTTTGATGACCGTGAGCGGAGTCCGCAGTTCATGAGTGACATCGGCGATAAATGCTTTTTTTGCTTCGTCAGATTGATGCAGGCTTTCAGCCATTTCATTGAAAGTCTGGCTGAGGCTGTGAAGTTCAGAGATGTCGCTATTGGCTGGCACTGCCTGTTTGAGGTCACCTTTTGAAATGGCAACTGCCGCTTTAGCTAAACCCTCAAGCGGAGTTGCGATCTTGCGGGCAAGCAACCTACCTGCAATACCGGCAAGCAACAACGCAACAAAGACCGCGCCAAGCAATTGCAAGATCATCCTGGCTGGCAAGCCACCTGACGGCAAGGGAGTGGCGATGTAAACAATGCCCGTGATTTGTCCGCTGGAACGCTGCGCGTGAACAGGCGCGGCGGCATAAAGCACCTGTTGATTTCGAACGACTCGCCGAATCGAGGTGGCGGGAATCCCTTTCAGCGCCGATTCAATTTCGGGGCGTTGGACCAACTCTTCGGGTGGTATCGAAGCGCTCTGTTCGCCCAAAGGCAGTTGAATCATTTCATCCGAAAGAGGCAACCCCACAAGGACCGCGCCGCTATCCCCGATCAAACGGGTATGAATGCCCGGCATTACATTCGATGTTTGCAAATAAGGTTCAGCAGGTTGCGCCGGGAGGGTTGAGTCTTGCAGGCTCGCCGCGATAAGTTTTGCCTGCGCCAAAAGATTTTCACGTTGGGTATCCACATAAAGCTCGCCGACCGCCAGCCACACCAATGCGCCAGCAAGGGTCATACCAAAAAACAGTACGATCAGATAATTGAGGGAAAGGCGGGTGCGAATGGTTTGCATGTTAGTTGATCCGATAGCCAAGCCCGCGTACCGATTCAATGCAATCGGCTTCAGGAGCAGCCGTGCGGAGTTTTGCACGCAGACGTTTGACGGCGCTATCCACGGCGCGCGTATCGCCGACATATTCATAGCCCCAGGCTTGTTCCAGTAGACGTTCACGCGTCAGGACTCGCCCAGGGTTGATCAGCAGACGATGGAGCAGGTCAAACTCGAGGCGGGTCAACTCGATGGACATATTACCAACAACGACAGAACGCCGCTCGACATCCATCAGCAAATTTCCAGGTCCACGCAATAACGTGGACGGTTCGGCTTTGCCATCTTTTTCCATGCGGCGCAAGACGGCTTTGATACGCGCCATCAACTCGCGCACACTGAACGGTTTGGTGATGTAATCATCCGCGCCGATCTCAAGCCCAAGCACACGGTCAATCTCTTCGCCACGCGCTGTAATCATAATGATGGGCACTTCACTCGTCTTGCGAAGTTCGCGGCAGACATCCAGACCGTCCACTTCGGGGATCATCAAATCCAGCAGGATCAGGTCAGGTTTGTATTCACGGGCAAGGCGTAAAGCATCACGCCCATTCGCCACCGCTTGCACATCATACATGGCTTTGCGGAGATTGTAGGCAAGCAGGTCAGTGACGGAGGGTTCATCATCCACAACAAGAATGCGGTGTGACATGTGCGTAGCATATCATGAATTTGTGGCAGGATTGTGTCAGACGATTTATAATTTGGCTACATTCACAATTTTATTCGGAGGCACAAATGCTCAACTTCATCATCTGGATCATCTTCGGCGCACTGGCAGGTTGGATCGCCAGCATCCTCACAGGCAAGAACCGCAAAATGAACGGAGTTGCCAATGTCGTCATCGGCATCTTCGGCGCATTTGTCGGCGCGGGCATCATGAACATAGCAGGCATCACAGTACCGCAAGGCTTTACGCTTTACGGTTTCCTTGTCGCTGTGGGAGGCGCGGTTCTATTGATCTATTGCAACAGGCTTGGTCCGCTAAGTTGACGTACCCTTTGACAAGTCTCAGGGTTTCAATATATAGAAGCAGATACCATCTGCTCGAGTAAGAATTGAATAGTAATCACTTAGATATAAGGAGATAGAAATGAATATCATTGCATGGATCATCTTTGGGGCACTTGCAGGTTGGATCGCCAGCATCGTCATGGGCAAGAACAAGCAAATGGGCGCGATCGCGAACATTGTGGTCGGCATCATCGGCGCGTTTCTTGGGGGCTGGATCATGAGTCTCTTCGGCGCACAGGGAGTTACAGGTTTTAACTTTCCCAGTTTTCTTGTCGCTGTTGTCGGCGCAGTTGTTTTACTATTCTTGGTTGGCTTAGTCCGTCGCTAATAAAAGACCAACTATCCAATAAAAGAGCCATGCACTTTATCGCATGGCTCTTTGCGTTATGCAGAGGATGCGTGGGTATAATTGCCGCCATGCCAAAACTCTTTCTCACCACACACGACCCAAAAGAATATCTGGATCTTCTCCAACAAGCAGATTTACCGAATCTGGAGATTTACACTGAGTTCAATCCCGAATGTGACATCGTCTTCGGCGACACCGGCAAGATCAAGAAAGCGCTTTCGCTTCTTCCTCACTTGAAGTGGGTCCAAACGACCTCAGCAGGAGTCGACCGCCTGATGGATTCGTCCCTGCGGCGGGATTACACGCTGACGAATGCAAAGAATGTATTCGGCGAGTCCATGTCTGAGTATGTGTTTGGATATATGCTGTATTTCAAAAAGAGAATCGCTGAAAGGCAACGAGCACAAAAAGCCAAACAATGGGATGATGAAGACGGCGGCGTGTTGCGCGGCAAAACACTCGGTCTTGATCGGGGTCGGGTCAATTGGCTCGCACATCGCCATGACAGCAAAGCATTTCAGAATGAACGTTTGGGGTTATACAAGGGCAAGTGAGACAAGTAGATATGTAGACAGGTATTTTCACCCTCACCCTAGCCCTCTCCCACAGGGAGAGGGGATTCTGGCGTTCGCCCAAGGATTGGACTACCTCGTAGTCGTCCTCCCCAAAACGGATGGCACGACCAGCATCGTCAACGCCGAAGTGCTCAACGCATTGCCACCTCACGCACTTCTCATCAACGTTGGGCGCGGCAACGCAGTAGATGCGTCCGCTTTGGTGGAGGCGCTCAATCAAAATAAAATCGCGGGCGCAGTATTGGATGTCACAGAACCCGAGCCATTGCCCGAAGAGCATCCCTTTTGGACGACGCCGAATTTGTTGCTAACCTTTCACACCTCTGCGATGAGTTATCCCGAAGATATGGTCACATTATTCAGCGAGAATTACAAACTTTATATTGAGGGCAAGCCATTGAAACATCAAGTTGATTTTGAGAGAGGATACTAGCGATATGTCACTCTGAGCAGAGCGAAGAGTCTCAACTTCAGCGGTAGAGATGCTTCGCTTCGCTCAGCATGACATACAAGGAATACCATGCCCCCCACCCTACAACCACATCCAGCAAGCCGCAGAACGCATCAAGCCTTACGCACATCGCACACCTGTCATCACGAATGAAAGTCTCAATCAGCGCGTCGACGCACAGGTCTATCTCAAATGCGAGAACATGCAAAAGGTCGGCGCGTTCAAATTTCGCGGCGCGTGCAACGCGGTCTATTCGTTGAGCGATGACGAAGCGAAGCGCGGCGTCTGCACCCACTCATCGGGCAATCATGCACAGGCATTGGCGCTCGCGGCGAAACTGCGCGGCATCCCTGCCTATATCGTCATGCCGAGCAACGCGCCACAGGTCAAGAAAGATGCGGTCGCTGGCTACGGCGGTCAGATCACGTTTTGTGAGCCAACGCTCGAAGCGAGAGAAAGCACATTGGAAAAAATCAGGCTGGATACGGGAGCGAACGTTGTTCATCCCTACAATGACGAACGCGTCATCGCGGGACAGGGAACTGCCACTCTCGAGTTGCTTGACGAAGTCCCAGACCTCGACGCCGTCATCGCCCCCGTCGGCGGAGGCGGACTCTTGAGCGGAACATCCATCGCCGCAAAAGGACTCAAGCCCGGTATCCGCGTCATCGCCGCCGAACCCGAATTGGCCGATGATGCCTATCGCTCGATGAAAGAAGGCAGGATCATTCCATCGAATAATCCCAAAACCATCGCTGATGGATTGCTCACATCGCTCGGCACATTGACCTTTCCCATTATTCAGCAAAACGTGGAGCAGGTCGTCACCGTCAGCGAGCAGGGCATCATCGACTCGATGAAATTCATCTGGGAACGCGCCAAGATCGTCATCGAACCATCCGCGGCGGTGGCGGTCGCTGTGTTGTGGGAAAAGAAAATTGATCTGCGTGGCTTGAAGGTTGGAGTCATTCTTAGCGGTGGGAATGTGGATTTGAATAAGTTGCCGTGGCAATAATTTCATTGCACTAAACAGGTTAAACTACAGGAATGAAAATGGACGAGCAACCCATCGAAGAAAGACTTCCGTACAAAACAAAGCCCATGTATTTTGCGAACGGCGCAAGCGTAGAAGAATTCATCATCCCTGAAGAAGATAAAGAACTTGTACTGGCGCAGTTATATCCGTTTTCACCCATTCCAAAGTTGACCGATGAACTGTACGACATCCATGCCGAGAAAACCTTTACCGTGAAGGATTTCCGTGTAACGTGGGAACATGGCATGAATTTTCTCGTCAGCCCGTATTACCCCGAAAGCGGCGGGACAGTAATCGATTGGTGGGACGACAACGCAACAGATGATATATTTGAATTCGACGAAGAAGATTTCGGCGATGACGACGATTTCGAGTTACCAGAGATCGACGATAATGACATTCCATTCTAGGTCTTTAAAGAGGATACCGAAATGAGCAAACGCAGACGCCACACACAAAAGCAAATAGGAACCGTTGAGATCGAATGGCTCAAACACCGCACAGGCTACCCAACACCTGAAGAACGGGAACAGATCATCCAACTGCGGCAGAAACTTTCCATGGAATTGATAATGTTGATGGTTACGGGCGTAAAACCAGACAGTCCACAGGTTCACGAGATGATCAGAAAATATGGCGCAGAGGAAATGGATCGCGCCACAAAAAATGTTGGCGAAACAATGGAACTGCCAACTTTCGTCGCCGACGATGCGAAGAGCTATAGAGAGTATCGTCAGCGTTATGCGCGTTTCGGCGCGGGCTTGAAGTTTTACACAGCCAAAGGGATGGATGAACTGTTTGAATCCTACAAATCATCCATGACAGGGAAGGAAGATGAAAATTCATTTGCTGAATATGAAAAGACCCTGCTCTTCGGCTGGCGCGACTGGGAGGACATCACGCCTCCCGCCATCCCATCACGCCCTGATGATTTCAATGCGCCACAACCTGCCGTCTATTCCGCGCCGATCAACGAATTGCTCGAGTGGGGCGATGATTTGCACAGGTCGCACAAATTTGCAGACGAAGCGGACTTTTTGAACTGGAAAAAATATACCCCTGCACTCACACGCATGGCGCTGGATAAAGGTTTGTTGAACGGCTGGGTCACCGACAAATCAAGTTGGGCGCCGTGGCATGCCATCCATGCGCTTGGCGCGTTGCAGGCATGGGAATCGGCTCCTGCAATCGCAGAACTCGCAGACCTTGAAAACGACTGGCTCTCCGATCACCTGCCGCACATTTGGGCAGATATGGGCGTGGAAGTAGAGCCATCACTTTGGATGATCCTTGAAGACCCATCTGCCTCTGAAAAACAGCGCGGTCTCGCCGCGCAAAGTTTGCATATGATGACAGAAGACAATGACATGATGGAAAACAAAGTTATTAAAGGTTTTGAAAAGATTCTGGGAAACACAAAAACCTTCAACCCCACTGTGAACGCGTACATGATTCATTTTATCAACCAAATGGAAGCGGTGGAGGATGCGTGGGATGTAATCAAATCAGCTTTTGAAGATGAACGCGTTGATCTGAATATCATCACCCCTGAAGATTTGGAAGACGATGACCTCGATGATGACTTTGAATTTGACGACGATTTTGATGATGACAAAGAAGATGAATAAAAGTCTATCAGATCAAAAACACTTCTACAATCTCACCTGCCGAACATCCCGTTGCATCGGGATGAATGCGCAACAATCCATCGGCAGAGGCAAGGTGAAGATCAAGTTGCTTTTTCCGAAGATGGGGTCTGCATCATAATTTACGATTTTCGATTTACGATTTTCGATTAGCCGCACGGGTATCCAATCTTCACTTCCTGCTTGTGATGGAAGGTTTACAGTTAAAGTCGCTTGAACGGTTGCTTTGGGTTTGGGGAGTGCGCCCAAAAGTTTTTCGATCACTGGAACCACAAACAAATATCCATTCACCAATGCGCTGACGGGGTTGCCGGGCAGACCGATCACTGCTTTGCCATTGCACACGCCTAAAATCGTCGGTTTGCCTGGTCTCGTGTTGATGCCGTGAACCAATACGCCGGGTTCACCCAATTGACGAATCACATCGGCGGTCATATCCCTTGTGGAGGCGGAAGAGCCGGCAGTGATGATGACCATGTCACATTCGGATAGCGCCTTCGCCGCCGCGTCTTTCAACGCTTCAAACTGGTCGCTGATAATCCCATAGCGGATCGGCACCCCACCGCTCTTTTCAACAAGCGCGCCGAGGGTATATGAGTTGATGTCACGCACTTGCCCGGGACGCGGAGATTGAGAGGGTTCAACGATCTCATCGCCAGTTGATAATATGCCCACCCACACCTTCCTGCCTACGCGCAGGGACGTAATTCCTAACGCAAGCAGTCCGCCGATTTCTGCCGGACGAATGAGAGTTCCTTTGGGGAGGACAAGTTGTCCCTGTGCAACATCTTCCCCGATGCGGATAACGTTTTCGCCATCGGCAACGGCACGGGAGATTTCGATTTCGGACCTCGCCCCTACAACCGTCTGTGTGTATTCAATCATCACGACCGCGTCCGCGCCTTTAGGCAACATGCCGCCGGTATGGATCAATGCACATTGACCTTGTGAAATTTCAAAAGAAGGTGAATCTCCCATTGGGACTTCGCCAATAAGAGTCAGATACGCGGGTAATGAGTCTGATGCTCCGTGTGTGTCGCTGGCGCGGACGGCGTAACCGTCTACGGTGGAGCGTTGGAAGTCAGGGAGAGGATGCGGTGCGAGGATGTCTTCTGCGAGAATCCAATTCAAAGATGAGATAACGCTTATAGATTCAGAATCAATTACCTGCTTGGAAAGATGCGAGAGCATTAAAGTCTCGCGCTTCGTCTGGAGGGAGGAGAGTCAGAAATTCAGGCATGAGTTTATCTGAGCCAGAAGGTAAGAGTCAAAAAGTAGGTCGTCAATCCAAAGACGGAGAGGGCGGTGGCGGTGAGGAGAGTCCAATTTGGAGGCAGACCCAGCGAGATGTTGCGGAGTTGGTAGATCTGGAAGAGAGCAAAGGGAAGTGTGAGAAAGGCGGGAGCGATGAGAGAAAGCGGAAGCCCGAGTGAAGGCGCGGTGAGGAAGAGAATGTATGCAAGCAATACAAAAAGATGATGAAGCGGCACGACACGCTCCCACCCAAGACGAGTGAGAAAAGTGATGCGATGGTATTTGACGTCGGTTGCGAAGGTACGGAAATCTGCAATGATGAAGTTAGCGAAGGCAAGAAGAGTCAAAGGGATTGCCAGCACGAGGAAGCGATGAGGCTCGCCTGCTTGAAAGGTATATGCGATGGTTGGAATGACATACGCCAGTTGAAGGGCAAGTATCAATTCGCCAAAGCCCTGGTTACGAAACGGAGGCAGGGCATACACCAGCACAAGAATAAGAGACAAGAAAAGGAAAAGTGTTGATGGAAGAGTGAGTGCACCGCTAAAGAAAAGATTGAGTGCGATAAATACAAATATCGCAAGACAGGAAACTGCGATGTAAAGTATGTTGTTGCGCCTGATCCGACGTTCTTTTCGGGTCTCGTTTTCGAGCAGGGGTTCTACATCCAGCCGAAATACTTCAGAGAGAAGCGGCATGGACAGTTGCGCGAGGAGTATCGCAACAAAACCGAGCCAGAAGGTACTCGGGCGGAAGGGTACGCCAAGGTATTTGGCAATGCTCGCGCCGAAGGCATAGGTCAGCGCGGCGAGGAAAAGGTGGATAGGGACGGAGAAGTTTTAGCATTCGGGATTATTGTCTATTTGATATATATATCTAACAGTTAGTTATATGCCTATAGATAGGTTACAGACAAAAAACATCATGAAAGGCATTTATAAAATATTTCACTATTCAAACAAACTGGTTCATTAAGTCTTTCTCAGCACCAATCACTGCATGAAACATAAGAAGTACAGAAACCATACACAGGGATATACCAACCCACAAAGCAAGTCTGGTTGGAAAAGGCAAAAGACAACGGGAGTAATACAAAAACAGTCTGGAATATAAATTGCCAAAAACAACAAACTGCAATGCTTTCTTTCCATGCATCACATAAATATATCTTTTATACCTGTAATCCCACGGTTCAAGCACGATTCGTGAAACAGGTATTTCAATATCGGTACAATACCTGTAATTACCATCCATGTAACCAACCCAACATAACAGATGGCAACCAAGAATAAAGAACTTCCTTGACCATTAATATTTCATAGATTATTGCCTACGACAAACTCATGCAACATCTCGACCGCTTGCGGAAGATTCTTTCGTCCCAGCCCAATGCGGAAGTGATTACCTGTGTCGTCATACATCGTTCCGGGCAGGAGCAGGACACCTACTTCCTTCACAAGTTTATCGCAAAAGTCTTCAATGTCGCCCTGGAGCAGCTTGGGGAATCCCATTGAACCAGCTTGCGGACGAATCCATGAGAACAAATCCGCATGATGGGAGAAGAATTCGTCCATCACAGCCAGATTGTGTTTAATGATACCAAGGTTGCGTTCAACCAGTTTCTGTCTATTTCGCATGGCGACTTCGGCGAGGAATTCACTGGGAGCAGAATTGCAGATCGTTGTGTAATCCTTGAGCGAAGCCATGCTCATCATAAATCTTTTTGTTCTTCGTGGCGATCCATCCAATGCGCAGACCAGCGAGTCCGTAGGTTTTGGAGGTGACGCCCAATGAAACGGCGTGCTCGCCCATGTCACATGCGGCGGGGAGACGAGTCGCAGGGTCATATTCGGATTCTCGATAAACTTCATCGAAGAACAATAGCAAGTTGTTTTCCTGAACAAATTTGTGGAGGGCATCGTAGTCCGCACGGGACATGAGATAACCTGTCGGGTTGTGCGGCGTGTTGACGATGATCGCCTTAGTATTCGGGCGGAGAAGTTTTCGCAATTCGTCCAAGTCAAGCGCCCAGTTGTTTTCCTCCCGCGCCTGCCAGGGAGCTCACATCACAGCCAATGGCTTTCGCCACATCCATGAGGGATTGATAACAAGGCGTGTGAACAATAATATGGTCGTCAGCATTGAGAACGGCATGCATGAAAAGAAAGATGGCTTCCTCAGCACCGGTGTGCACCAAAATCTCTTCCGGTTGAGTGGTTTCGTAGATTTTGGAAATCTCTTTTCGCAGTGCAGGGCTTCCCGTTGATTCGGTGTATCCCAGCCAAACGTTTTGAAACCTCTCTGCCGCGCCTTCTTCGAGAGAGAGCAAATCCGCGATGGACATGGCTTCACAATCTGAGGAGCAGAGTAGATATTGTGTATTGAATTCGTATTTGGCGAAGTATCGTTCGAGTTTGAAGGGAGGAAGATTCATTTTTCGTCCTGCGTGGAGCATCTGAGCGTTAGCGAAGAGACGTAGACGAAGGACATGTCACATGAAAACTTTTTGTTTTCTGGTTATATGCACTTCGACTTCGCTACGCTCCGCTCAGCGCGAGATGTTTACTTTTAATACCTTCTTCATATCACGATAATGAAGCTGGTTATGAACATACAAGGTTTTCAACATTTCACGAATTTTCGTGACGCCCAGGTATGGATGACGTCCTTGTTTTTCAAGATCATCGTCGGAGATGGATTGCGTCCATGCGACGGTATCTGAGCGAACTTCTTTGTATTGTTCAAGCAACTCCTGCGGGGATAGGTCTTTTGCTTTTTCCTGTTGGCGGGCGTTGTAATAGTCAATCGAAAAATCTTCAGGTACGCCTTCGCCACCCACACGGATGCGTTCGAAGAGTTTGACCAGTCCACGCTCGGAGGTGACAAAGTGCGCCAGAACGTTTCGTATCGTCCATGTTGCGCCTTCGGTATAGACTTCCATATTCCATTGATCGTCCGTAAGTCCAGCGAATAACGAATAGAATTTTTCGCCTTCGGATGTCAACTTGTCTGCGAGATCGTTTGTTTCGGACATGGGATGCTCCTCATTGAGTAACGCGCGGATCGTCTTCGCGACCGCTCCGCTACAAGCGTGAGTTATATCAGGGAATAACCCCCATCTACGACAATAGTTTGCCCGGTGACGTATTCATTTTTCAACAAGAATTCCAATGCGGATGAGATCTCTTCGCTTCGCGCGGGACGTTTGAGCGGAATCCGTCCGATCAGCCTCTCCCACTCTTCAGCAGGGACAATGTCCGATTGCAGGACAAAGCCTGGGGCAATGGCATTGACTCGTATTTTGGGCGCAAGAGCACGAGCAAGGATTTTCGTGAGCGATTTCAAGCGCGGCTTTGCTGACCGTATATGACGGGTAGCAACTCCATGTCTTTTGCGCGCCCACATCCGTGATATTGACGATCACTCCCCCATCGCTCATCTTCTTTGCACATTCCTGTGCAAGGAGAAAGGGAGCGCGGAGATTCAAGTCAAGGGAGGTATCCCAGTTTTCGATGGACAACGCATCCACATTTCCACTGGGCATGAAGGCGGCGGAGTTGACCAAAACATCAAGATGTTCGATATTTGATACTAGATATTGGATTTGTTGAGGATCAGTGAGGTCGGCTTGGGCGAGGAAAACTTTTCTCGAAACAGATTCAATTTCCGCCTTGGTTTGAAGCGCTTCTTCTTCCGATGAATGATAGTGGAGGATGATGTCATATCCAGCGCGGGCAAGGGTCAAGGCGAAGACTTTTCCAAGACGATGTGCGGCACCGGTGACAAGGGCGAGAGGAGGCATGGGGGGATTATAAACGCTCCCCGCTTCGTCTGCGCTATCGCTCAGCGCGATAGATCACTTCTTAAAGAAATTGGAAATAAAGAACCAAACATTAGCGGGGCGTTCGGCGAGGCGGCGCATGAAATACGGATACCATTGCGCACCAAAAGGAACATAGACACGGACAGGATAGCCCTCTTTTACGAGTTGCTCCTGCAAGTCGCGTCGGATGCCGTAGAGCATTTGGAACTCGATGGATGTTCTGGCAAGCCCGATCTTTTCGGCATATTGTTTCGCAAATGCGATGCGCTTGTCATCGTGCGATGCGATGGCGGGTATGGGCGGAATACGCTTATCGAGATTGATTGTATCCGACTCGAATTCGTGTGCGGCATCAAGCATAATCTTGGTAAGCAGGTCGTAGTTCGCGTCCGTGTCCGTCTTTTTGGGATATGCCTTTTCAGGCGACTCCATATAAGCGCCTTTGACGAGTCGGATGCGAGTGCCCTCTTTAACAATTTGCGTATATCTTCCTCAGAGCGAAACAAGTATGCCTGAATGACCAAGCCAACCTGGTTTGCGTCGTAACCCTGTTCCAGCATGGAATGGTATAGGGAAATGGTGATGTCTGTATATGGAGTGTCTTCCATGTCAATTCGCAGGAAGTTACCGTGCGCTTTCACCTGTTCAAGGATTCGTCCTAAATTATGGCGACAAATTTCCTCGTTCAAACCCATCCCAATCTGAGTCAACTTAATGGACACATTCGCTTTAATCCCAGCCTTATCTATCTCGTTCAAAATCAATAGGATGTCGTCTGTTGCCTTATCCGCCTCTTCGGCAGTGGAAGTATGTTCCCCCAAATGGTCAAGTGTGGCATTGATACCTTTTTCGTTCAACTCACGGATAACCGGGATTGCATCCTCCATATTCTCTCCCGCCACAAAGCGGGATGCCGCCCACCATGCAAAGCCCCAACTCGTAACCAGTTTCTGCGCCCATATGGCTTTGGAAAGATAGATAAGAAAAGAGCGAAGCATGGTCCGTCCTGAAAAGGAATTTTCAAACCCTATAGGGTTTGAAATCCTTTAGGTCTCTTAATATACAAAATTATTCTAGCACAAACGTAAAAAATGAGTATGTTATACTTTTTCTGATATTTATTATGTTTTGGAGGTAGTGTGAGGAACCGTAGTTCCATACCTATTCTACGCGGTATTTCCATCGCGTTTTTGTCCATTGCCATCGTTATTGCAATCGTCGCACTGGTCGGTTACAGCCGCGAACGAAACAACTATCCAAGGGGCATGACCATCGCTGGTGTGCCTGTGGGAGGGGTAAATCCACAAATCGCATCGGAGCGCGTTCTTCAAGTCTACTCGTCTCCCATTGAAGTGCAATACACACAGGCAGTCATTCATATAGAGCCTTCGGTCGTGGGCTTTGAATTGGATATGGACAATATGATCGCCGCGGCTGACCTTGCCCGAACGGGCGGATCTTTCTGGGGGGATTTCTGGAACTACCTCTGGAACCGCGATCCCACGCCGGTACAGATTCCTTTGAGCGCAACGATCACCGAAAGCCGTTTGACTTCTTATCTTCAAAACGAGATCGCCACCCGCTACGACGAACCGCCCACCCCTGCAGAGCCCATTCCCGGCAGTACCCGTTTTTCACCCGGCTTGCCCGGTCAGACCTTGGATATTGAACGGGCGGTGCGATTGATCGAAGACGCATTACGCTCTCCCTCAAACCGGACAGTCGTACTTTCGTTTCAACGCAGTGCCGCCGCGCGGCCAACAATGCAAAATCTTGAAATCCTGCTCCAGCAAAACATCACGGTTGCAGGTTTTGATGGCGTCATGGGCGTCTATCTGCTCGATCTGCAAAACGGACAGGAGGTCCATTTTGCGATGGATAAGGAAAAGCTCATATCGGTCAATCCAGATGTGTCATTCACGGCATCCAGCACAGTCAAAATACCGATCATGGTTTCATATTTTATCAAGTATGGTCCCGCCGCATTGACAGATGAAAACGCATCTACATTGCTATTGGATATGATCCGCAAATCAGAAAACCCGCCAGCCGACCGGTTAATGGAAAGTTTGGATCCCAACAGAGGTCCTCTTATCGTAACGGACGATATGAAGAAGATCGGGCTAGATAACACCTTCCTTGCAGGTTTTTTCTGCAGTGCACAATTTCCATGTCCACTTCTGCAAAAGATCAGCACGCCTGCCAACCAACGTACAGATGTCTTCACCGATCCGGATTCATTCAACCAAACCACGCCCTCAGACATTGGCATGTTGCTTGCAGATATTTATCAATGCGCAGGCTCTGGCGGTGGAGCACTGGTCGCCGCGTATCCAGGTCAGATCACCAGTCAGGTCTGTCAGCAGATCATCAGCTACCTTGCATCCGACAAGATCGGGGTTCTGATCGAAGCAGGCGTACCCGAAGGGACACAGGTCGCACATAAACATGGCTGGATTAGCGACCCGGCATCCGGTGTTATCAAAAACATTAGCGATGCCGCCATTGTCTATACCCCAGGCGGAAATTATGTATTAGTGATCTACGCGTATCATCCTGTGCAAACGGTCTGGGAACCTGTTTCAGCCCTATTTGCGCAACTATCACAGACTGTTTACAATTTTTATAACTTGCCCACCCCGTAAGGGAGTTCGGTATATTTAATACCCTGAGGGTATAATCAACTTATGAGCGCCGCACTGGGACTTTACCGACTTCAACAAGTAGACAGCCAGATAGATCAGATTCAAGCGCGCCTGACAACGATCCGCGAAACGCTCGAAAATGACCTTACCCTGCGCGCGGCGACAGAAGCCTGTGCGGCCGCTGAAAGCAAACACAAAGGGTCTGAGCACGCCCTAAAGCAAAGCGAAGACGAGGTCGAGAAGCAGCGTATAAAAATCGAACAGACCGAAGCCAGCCTGTATAGTGGATCGGTGCACAACCCCAAGGAATTACAAGACCTGCAAATGGAAGTCGCTTCGCTAAAGCGCCATCTCGAAACATTGGAAGAGCGTCAGCTTGAGGCAATGGTCAACGCCGAGGGGACAGAAAACGAACTCCAAGCCGCAAACGAAAAATTGGAAAACGTCAGATCGAACCTGAAAGATCAGAACCGTGACCTGAGCCAGGAAAGCGACGCGCTGAACAAAGACTATGAACGACTGCAATCCGAACGGAACGCTGTAATGAGCGATATTACAGAGCAGGCGATCAAAACGTACGATCAGCTACGCAAACAAAAACGCGGAATAGCTGTCGCCGCATTGAACGACAACTCCTGCGCCGCTTGTGGCACGACCCTTACTGCATCCCTGCAACAAAGCGCACGTTCAGCCAGTCAGTTATTCACCTGCCCAACCTGCGGAAGAATCTTGTATGCGAATTGATTTTCATATCTATCCATTTTCTTTCGTTGTCGGCTTTTTTGTCGGCATAGTATTCTATTGGCTCATGGGTCGCGCACGGCCGCTCTTCAACCAAATCCGCCAAGATGCAAGGACCAGGCGCGAAGAGGCACAGGTTCGCCGCACAAGTGGTTTGGAAGACAATCACCGCAGGCTCACACTACGCCGCGCACAGGGGATGCATCTGGCGGCTCCGTTATTTGCATTGGATGAAATTTTACAAGAACCTCTTTTGATCGCCCCACCGGCACAGGTGGAGCCGGGTGTGATTCCCATTCAGGAAGATGTTATTTCACAGACACTTCCCTACATGCCCGCCTGGCCCGAGTTGGCGGCAGTCTATCGCGCACCAACCTTGAACATGATCGAAGCTATTTCCGGGAGCGGACAAGTCGTTATCGTCGGCGCGGCGGGAGCAGGAAAAACTGTCGCACTGGCACACCTCGCTTCGATGGCAGCCAACCTCAAAGTCCAGTTTGAAGCGGGTCAGGATGCTGTACCGTTTTTCTATCATATTGCTGATTTGCAACTCCCGATTGATGAATCAAAAGATCCATTAAGCATTGTCATTCGCGCGGCAAGCGAACGCGCCCCGGTCTTCGATGTTGGACGCATGGGCGGCTTCGTCCAACACGCCTTCAAGAGCGGAAGCGCATTGCTATTGATCGATGGGTTTGATGAAGCAGATCCGCAAACACAAAAAGATGTAACCGCATGGTTCAAGGCGCTCCTGGATGTTTATCCCAATTTGCGGATCGTCACAACAGGTTGCGTCAACCAACTCAACGGGCTGGCTGGGCTTGGTTTCCATCCGCTGGCGCTGATAGGATGGGATGCCCGCAAGACCGCGCGTTTCATTCAACAATGGAGTGACTTATGGTCGCGCACGGTTGCCTTGGAAGCCTGGTCACAAACCGGACCCGAGCAAGTGGATCCGCTCTTGTTGAATACCTGGCTGGGAATCGAAAACACGGGTCTGACTCCCTTTGAGCTGACTCTTAAAATCTGGGGCGCATACGCAGGCGACAGCCTGGGTCCCCGCGTGTTGGATGCCATCGCAACCCACGTACGCCGCGTTGCCCCCGGCGGAACACCCGTCGCCGCGCTCGAACTGCTCGCCATGCAGGTCGTATTGACATCACAACCGATCTTTGATCCCAGCAAGGCGCGTGCATGGGTCAAGCAATATGATATTGTGGATGACAACCAGCCAATTGAAAGCGCAGAGACCGTTTCCAAAACGGACGATGGCGAACCTGCTCCATTGACCGAGTCACAAAAGATAAAAATCAAAAAATCAAAAGCAGGCGAAGCGGTACCAACTCATGGCTTGCTCGGCAAAATGGTGGATAGCGGACTGCTCGTTTCACACGCCAACAACCGAATGAGGTTTCTACACCCTGTACTAAATGGATACCTGGCGGGACAGGCAATCGGCGATAACGATGCAGATGCAACTCTGCTCGCCCAACAAGACTGGGAAGGCAAGACGCTCTCGCTCAGATATTTAGCCGCACGCGGCGATGCCACGGCTGTGGCAGATATTCTATTAAAGGAATCCGGTCCGCCGCTTCAATCGCAGGTGTTTACTATTGCACGCTGGCTGAGAGATGCACCCAAGGAAGCGCCTTGGCGCGGGAAAGTCTTTGCCAGTCTTCTGGCGATCCTAAAAGCAGAAGGGCTTCCCTTAAGTCTGCGTGCGCAAGCCATGGCGGCGTTCGTAACAAGCGGCGACCCGGGTGCAGCAACATTGTTCCGTCAGATGTTGACTTCAAGATCATTCGATGTGATTCCGCTTGCGGCATTGGGAAGCGGAGCCATGCACGATCTAAAAGCCGCCTCCATGCTGGAGGAAATTTTACAAGCGCCAGTCAGCTCAGTGCGACGTGCGTCCTGCCTTGCCTTGGTCGCGATCGGAACAGACAAGTCCCTTGAGGCGGTTGCACGCGCGCTCCTTCAAGGCGATGAAGAACTCAGACGCGCCGCCGCCGAAGCCATGGCAAACGACCCCACCGAGGGACACGCCATGCTCAAAGAAGGCGCAACGCTTCCAGACATCATGCTCCGCCGTGCGGTGGTCTTCGGACTGGCACGCGTCGAACAACCCTGGGCGGTTGAGATCTTACAAACCATGCAAGTGGAAGACGATCAATGGGCTGTGCGCGAACTTGCCAAACAATACCTCGAAGAAATGGGCAAGATCGACCCGCGTGTGCCTCATAAACTTGCCCCGCCTTCTGAAGCCCCCTGGCTCATCGAGTTTGCCGGTAAACAGGGCATGGGCATTCCAAAAGGCGGTCCTGCCACCGATGTTCTGCTAAGCGCGTTCAAACTCGGCAATACCGAAGAACGCCTTGCCGCCCTCCCATACCTCAAGCGCATGGAAGGCGAAGGCATCATTGGTGCGCTATACAACGGTATGTATGGTGAAGATATCGAAGTGTGCGAAGCATCCTTCCTTGCCATTGAAGAGATCGCCGCAAACGGATTTAAACTTCCTCATCCCAATCAGTTCGGGTTAGGTTAAGATGCTCATCACAAATGCCAAGCTTGTTACGTGGGAAACAGAAAATCGCATACTCGACGACCATGCGATTTATATCGAAAATGATCGTATTCGCGAGATAGACACCACCGCCAATCTCAAAGCAAAATATCCAAACGAAGAACAACTTGATGCGGGCGGTCAATACGTCATGCCGGGCAATATCTGCGCGCACACACATTTCTACGGAGCCTACGCGCGCGGTATGGCTATCCCCGGACCCGCGCCAAAAGATTTCCCTGAGATACTGCAAAAGTTGTGGTGGCCCCTTGATCGGTCGCTGGATGCGGAGAGCATCCAATACTCGGTGCTCCCCTGTCTCGTTGACGCCGTCAAACACGGCACAACCACTCTCTTCGACCATCACGCCTCGCCCAACGCCATTGACGGCTCGCTCGACATCATCGCTGACGAAGTTGAAAAAGCAGGCGTACGCGCCGTGCTATGCTACGAAGTAACGGACCGAGATGGCGAAGAAAAAATGAAAGCAGGGATTGAGGAAAACGTGCGCTTCAGGATGCGAGCGAAAAGCCCGCTTCTCGCTGGGACCTTTGGCTTGCACGCCAGCCTGACGCTTTCTGATTCATCTTTAGATTTGTGCCGCCAGGCTGTCCCCAACAATATGGGATTTCATGTCCACACTGCCGAACATGAATCAGATGAATACGACAGCTTGAATAAATCTGGTTTGCGTGTGATTGACCGTCTGCAAAAACACAACATTCTCGGACCAAACACTATCACCGCGCACGGTGTCCACTTTGACGCGCGTGAAATGCAGATCCTTGCCGAGACTAAAACATGGCTATCCCACCAGCCGCGCTCGAACATGAACAATGGCGTCGGCGTGGCACAAATTGAATCGATGATGCGGGCAGGCATCCAGGTCTGTTTGGGAAACGACGGTTTTTCCAACTCCATGTGGGATGAGTGGAAAACAGCCTATCTCCTGCATAAAGTCCATCACCGTGATCCGCGTCGCATGGGCGGCTTTGACGTGGCACAGATGGCAGTCTACAACAACGCCGCGCTGGCAAATGTTTTCTTTCCTGATGCGCCGATTGGTCAATTGGTCACAGACGGATTTGCAGATATCGTTTTTGTAGACTATCATCCAAACACGCCATTGACGGCTGGCAACCTGCCGTGGCATATTATCTTTGGCTTTCAGCAGAGTATGGTCACGACCACCATTGTCGCTGGCAGGGTATTGATGAAAGACCGCGAACTGCTCACACTCGACGAAAAAGAGATTGGAGCCAAAGCTCGCGAGATTGCCCCAAAGGTTTGGGACAGATATCAAATGGAAGTAGCCAAGGTTTTATAGAGGAGAATTTTATGGAAGAAGAAAAAGCACCCCTGTTATTAACAATTGCCGTACTCGGCGGAACGGGCAAAGAAGGTAAAGGACTTGCCTACCGCTGGGCGAAGGCTGGTTATAAGGTATTGATTGGTTCCCGTTCATCCGAACGAGCGGTGACGGCCGCATCTGAAATTATCCAATTATTGGAAGGTTCATCCTCTGTTGTAGGAACATCGAATTTGGAAGCTGCCCAACTGGCAGAGATCGTTGTTCTCACAGTGCCCTATTCCGCACACCGCGAAACACTTGAGAGCGTAAAAGATGCTCTCAAAGGCAAACTGCTGATTGACGCCACTGTTCCACTCGATGAAACCAATGAACAAAAGTCCAGATGCCTCCTGCTGGTTCTGCCGCGCAGGAAGCAAAGGAAATACTCGGCGACGATGTGCGGGTTGTTGCCGCATTCCAAAACACATCCTATGAACTGTTATTGACCGATGATAGATATCGAATGCGAAGTTCTTATCACCGGCACAAGCAAGGATGCCCGCGCCGAAGCGTTGACTATTGTAGAAGTCTGCCGGGTTGACTGGTTGGGATGCAGGTCCTATTGAGAACTCCGTTGTCGTCGAAGGGCTGACAAGCGTGCTCATCAATATCAACAAGCAACATGGCTCGAAACATGCGGGGATCAAGATCACGGGCGTGGAAAAGAAGTAAACAGCGAACAGTAACCTGGTCATCAGAATCACTGGTTACGGTTTACTTGATGACTGATCGCATCAAAACATGTCCATCACACTCACACCTCTTCAAAACATCCCTCTTATCCGCCGAGATGACAACTTGGCGGATATTGTTGTTAATGCACTTGGGGAAAATAAAATACAACTCGAAAACGATGATATTCTCGTTTTCGCGCAAAAGATCATAAGCAAAGCTGAGGGACGCGCGGTCAACCTCGCCACAGTCACCCCATCACAACGCGCGATTGAGCTCGCTCAACAAACAGAAAAAGACCCGCGTGTTGTCGAATTGATCCTTCAAGAAAGCAATGAAATCTTCCGAACACGCCCCGGTGCAATCATTGTTGAACACAAACTTGGCTTCGTCTGCGCCAACGCAGGCATAGACCACTCAAACGTGAATCCCCCTTTATCTCGCGCTGAGCGGAGCGGTAGCGCAGACGAAGCGCTCCCCGAAGATTGGGTACTCCTCCTCCCCAAAAACCCAGACCGATCGGCAGAAAAGATGCGAAGCGAAATCGAGTCCAAAACAGGAAAACAAGTCGGCATCCTGATCATCGATTCACACGGGCGCGCCTGGCGCAACGGAACAGTCGGAACCGCAATCGGGGTGGCAGGGCTTCCCGCGCTCGAAGACTTACGCGGCAAGCCCGATCTATTCGGCTTCAAATTACAGATCACACAAGTTGGCGTTGCAGATGAACTTGCCGCCGCCGCATCATTGATGATGGGGCAAGCCGCAGAAGGCACGCCGGTTGTCCACGTGCGCGGATTTCCCTATCCGCTGCGTGATGGCTCGCTCAAAGAATTGATCCGCCCTAAAGAACAAGACCTATTCCGCTAACGAACCTCTTATAAAAATTTGGTAGACTTTACATAATGAACTTTCCAAAAGAATTTCTCGACCTCATTGAAAATTCAAAAGCGATACTCTATCTTGCCACCCTCATGCCCGATGGCTCACCACAAGTCACACCGGTTTGGTTCGATACTGACGGCGAACATATTCTCATCAACACCAACGAGGGGCGTGTGAAAGACAGAAATATGAAGGCTCGTCCACAGGTGGCGATGACTATTCAGGACCCGAACGATCTCTATCGCTACCTCGGCATTCGCGGCGAAGTCGTCGGCTACACTACAGAGGGCGCTGATGAACACATCAATAAACTTTCACTCCGATACGATAACAAACCCTGGACGTATCGCGAAACACAAAAGCGGATCATCTTTAAGATCAAACCAATTCACTTTGACGAACACAACTAACCTCCACAACTTTCTACGGACTCGACGCTCGGTCCGCCGCTTCAAACCGGACCCAGTGCCTGATTCCGTTATACAAAATATTCTCACCACTGCAACCTTCGCCCCCTCCGCACACAACCGTCAGCCTTGGCGATTCGCCGTAGTGACAGATTCATCTGTCAAAGAAAAGCTAGCCGATGCAATGGCAGTTGAATTTGAACACGATCTTGAACAAGACCAACTCCCCCACGATGAAATTCAAAAAAGAATAACTCGTTCGCGCGAAAGGATACTTGCTGCGCCCGTCCTCATCATCCTTTGCCTGGACATGAGCGACATGGACATTTACCCCGACGAGAAAAGAAGCAAAGCCGAATATTTGATGGCAACCCAATCCGTTGCCAACGCGGGGATGCAACTCCTCCTCGCCGCACACGCCGAAGGGTTGGGTGGCGTTTGGGTGTGCAGTCCATTGTTTGTGCCAGAGACTATTCAAGAAGTCTTGGAATTACCCAAAACATGGGAGCCACAAGCCATGTTTTTTGTTGGATATCCAACTGATATTCCTGAAGTAAGGGAAAGAAAGTCTTCAGATGTTATTCATTATCAGAACGTAATCACATGAATGTACAAACAAAATGAAATGGACAAGAATATTATGCCAATCTGGCATTAGAAGTTTTTTAATTTCGTTGCATTCTTCTGGATAATCGTGGCTTGTTTGAGCTTTGCACTTGGAACATTGGTGATATTTTATTATTTTTCCAATTACTTTGCAGTATGCTTTCTTACGCATATTGGCAACCAGCTTACTATATTTATCGAAAAATAGGGAAACAAAAATCTGTCCAACTTGACAAATACCGCCTCGGCCAACAGTGAAACGTAACTGGTGGACTTACATTGTGAGTTATATGTGGTTCCATAATCAAAAACTTATGTAGCATTTGCGGTAACGTTTACTAAAAATGAAAATCGTTGCACTTGCGGGCGGAGTTGGTGGCGCAAAACTTGCACACGGACTCGCTCAAATCTCAAACCTGAAGAACTCACTATCATTGTCAATACCGGCGATGACTTTGAGCATTATGGCTTGTATATCTCTCCCGACCTGGATACGGTTTGTTATACACTAGCAGGACTGGCAAATCCAGAAACAGGTTGGGGACGCGTCAACGAAACATGGCAGGTTATTGAGAATGCAAAAAGACTTGGAGGTCCCGCATGGTTCAATTTGGGCGACCAGGATTTGGGAACTCATCTTGAGCGAACGCGGCGAATGAAAGAAGGCAATTCACTCAGCCAAATCACAAGAGATTTCTGCAAGGCATGGGGAGTTGAACATACAGTTCTTCCCATGTCTGACCAGCCTGTGAGAACCATCGTTGATACCGATGAAGGTGAACTCGCTTTTCAGGAGTATTTCGTCCATCGAAGGTGTGAGCCGCGCGTAAAAGGATTCAGATTTGATGGGGCTGATTCCGCAGAACCAGCTCCGGGGACGCGAGAGGCGATCCAGTCAGCAGATGCAGTCGTCATTTGTCCATCGAATCCGTGGGTGAGCATCGATCCAATCTTGAGGATTCTTCCAGAAATTGAAAAGCCTGTTTATGCCGTCTCTCCAATCATTGGTGGACAAACAATCAAAGGACCGGCGGCGAAAATGTATCGCGAATTAGGGATTGAGCCATCAGCGTTGGCTGTGGCAAATCATTATCGCAATTTAGTAGAAGGGTTTGTGTTGGACAAGATCGATTCGCAACTTACCGAAAGTGTGAGGGGTTTGAGTATGCGGACTCTTGTAACTAATACTATAATGTCCAGTCTTGATAATAGAATTCAACTTGCAAATGATGTTCTGCACTTTATAGGAATGGAGCCATGACCATTTGGGCAATTGTCCCCGTGAAGCCTTTACGACGCGGTAAGTCGCGCCTGGCTGGAGCCTTATCCGAAGATGAGCGAACAAAACTCAATCAATCGCTTTTGCAACATACACTGGAAACGCTGACCGATCTAAAGGAAGTGGAGCAGGTGCTTGTTGTCAGTCGCGACCCAAATGCCCTGACCCTTGCGCGCAGTTACGGCGCAAAGACGGTGCAGGAGGAGGGTCAACCGGAACTGAACACGGCACTCAAGCGTGCAACGGTTGTTGCGCAGGTGTATGCAACGCGCGGTGTTTTGGTATTGCCCGCCGATCTTCCATTGATTACACGTGAAGATGTGCTGACATTGATCAGTCACGCTGGCGAGCCGCCTGTTGTTGTCATTGCCCCAGATAGACACGAAAAAGGTACGAACGCATTGTTGATCTCGCCCGCTGGTTTGATCGATTATGATTTTGGCGGGAGTTCTTTTCAGCGGCATTGTGAGCTTGTAAAAAAGGCGGGCGCCAGATTGGAAATTGTCAATTTGCCTTCACTTGGGTTAGACTTGGACGTGCCGGAAGACCTTGAGCTTATTCGAAGTCTCGAAAAGACGGCGACCACCTAACTCAATACAAGGAGAATGCCATGACTGAGACGCGTAGCACTATACCTACAGGATTCACACGACCTGCGTGATGGGTTGGATTATGTAAGATACGCTGAGGAAAAAGGTTTTGAAGCCGTCTGGCAGGCAGAGTCTCGCTTGGTGCGCGACGCGATTGTCCCAATGGCGGCTTATGCGGCGGTAACTAACAAGATCAAAGTTGGCTCAGGCGTCATCAACAATTGGACGCGGAATATCGGTCTGCTCGCGGCGACTTTGCTTACACTGGACGATCTTGCTCCCAATCGAATCATTTGCGGAATCGGCGCTTGGTGGGATCCGCTGGCAAAGAACGTTGGCATCGAAAGACGGAAGCCGCTTCTTGCCATGCGCGAGACAGTTGAAGTTTTACGAAAACTATTGAACATGGAGCGCGTCACTTTTCACGGCGAATTCCACCATGTGGACGGGATCGAACTGGATGTTGTACATGGTCGTCGTGAGCCGCGTAATGTTCCACTCATGATCGGCGCGACGGGCGACTTGATGATGGAATTAACCGGGGAAATTGCAGATGGTGCCGTATTGAATTACTGTGTCCCGCCTGAATATAACGACAAGGCAATGGAAATGCTCGAAAAGGGATTGAACAAATCGGGTCGTAAAATGGACGACTTTGACCGCCCACAACTTATCGTTTGTTCCGTGGATGAAGATCACGATAAAGCCATCGAATATACAAAAGAATTGCTCTGCCAATACCTTGCACAGCAACCGCACATTGCCAAGGCATCGGGGGTCTCAAAAGATGTGATTACAGAGATTCAATCCATTTTGGGATGGCCCGCCACAAAAGAACAGATCAACAAGGCGAAACACCTTGTGCCGGATGATCTGGTCCATCGCATCACCGCTTCAGGGACACCTGCTGAGGCAAAAGCCAAAGTGGAGGAATACAAGAAGCGCGGATGCACTTGTCCCATTTTGTATCCCGTCGGCGGGAACTTCAAATTACTGATCGATACTTTTGCTCAGGCATAGTTACAAATCAAGTGACAGTCACCTTAAAAGTGACTGTCACTTTTTCAACTTCCCTTGTAAATAATCCAACAACAACTGTAAAGCCGCATCTGCCGCGGAGGATTTGTTTTGCTCGCGGTCGCCTTGAAAATGGAATTCGCGCGCCCATTCCCCATCTTTGGCAACCAGCGCGATCCAGGTGGTGCCGACAGGTTTGTCCAAAGTCCCGCCGCCGGGACCAGCTATCCCTGAGACAGATACGGCAATATCCGTATTCAGTGCTTTACGAGCGCCGTGCGCCATCTCCAGGACGGTCTCGCGGCTTACTGCTCCAAGAGTATTCAAGGTGTCCCATGAAACGCCAAGCAAAGCCACCTTGGCTTCGTAGGCATATGCAACAATACTGCCGATAAAGTATTCAGATGAGCCGGGCACATCGGTAATCCGATTCCCGATCAAACCGCCCGTGCAGGATTCGGCAAGCGCCAGTCGCAAATTACGTTGATGTAGTAAATCTCCAGCTTCAATCTCCAAAGATCGAATCACATTAACCTCGCTGTAAGTATTTGATAGTTTCAGGGGATTATACACGGCGCATATCCGAACTCGGTTATAATTTTTACATGCCCGAATGGACAGGAAAAAAATTAGGAAAAGTTGAGATCAAGGACCTGATTGCCCGCGGAGGCATGGCAGAGATCTATACGGGCATGCACGAAACTCATGGACTGGTGGCAATAAAAGTAATGAGGGGTTTATTGGAACGCGACATCCATCAACTCGCCCGTTTTAAACGTGAAGCGGATGTCATCAGAGAATTGCGTCATCCAAACATCGTCCGCATGATGGATTATGTGGTCGAGGACGAAACACCCTGCCTCATCATGGATTACATCCCTGGTCCCACACTTGCGGATTATATGAAAAGCCTGCACGACCGTGACAAACGCATTCCCATCGTTATTGTGGCGCAATTGCTTCGATCAATTGCCAGTGCATTGGATTACGCACACAGCAAGGGAATTGTCCACCGTGACATCAAACCTGCCAATGTTCTCCTGCACTCTCCATCACAAGAGATCAACATCGAGCATACTCTTCCGTTGGACGTGGAACCGATTCTCACCGACTTCGGGCTGGTCCGCCTCCTGGATTCAACTCTCCACACTACAAGCGGATCCGTCTCAGGCACGCCGACATACATGAGTCCCGAACAATCGCGCGGCGAAAAAGTGGATAGCCGCACGGACATCTATTCTCTCGGCGTCATGCTGTACGAGATGGTCGCCGGGGTCGTTCCATTTCAGGCAGAGACCACCTTTGGCATGTTGATGCAACATATCAACGAGCCGCCGCCGCCCATCAAGGGCGTATCCATGGATGTGCAAGCCCTGCTCGATAGAGCACTCGCCAAAGACCCTGATATGCGCTATCAAACCGCGGGTGAAATGGCAGGTGAATTCATCTCCATCTTCAACGGGCAGAATGCTTCACCCGACACCAGATATTTCGCAGAAGTGGCACGCAAGGCTGTGGAAGTCAGCGGTACAAGGATACAAGTGGAAAAACCGACTCTCTTTCCCTGGAAAAGGATTGCAGTGGAATTGGTTGTTCGCGATCGTCCTTGCATTTGTCATTGCCCGATTCTTATGTCCATGCTTCGCATTTCCATAGTAGAACCATGCTTTCAAACAAAAAAATCTCATACCAATTAGTATGAGATTTTTTTCATGCTACACAACAAGATAAAGTGGTCTTATGGAGTCAAACCTTGATTAATCTGGTTAAAGGTATCACTGATTCTTGGTCCAAGCACACGCAAAATGCCGATTACACCAACCGACAGACAGCAGCAAAGAACAATGAATGGAAGAAGGAACGAACCCACCGCTTGTCCCCAACCAAATTGATTTACACCCTTAACAGCCATCACTTCCAGTACCAAAACGTAAATACTAGCCACCAAGCTGACAATGCCGAAACATAGACCAACAAGTGGGATTGCAGCAAGTAAGGTTAATATGCTGGAGACCACCGCAAAAGGGGCAGCAATTGCGGCAAACGTATATGCCATTTGGTCAAATGTACCGCGCCCGCTAAACATTTTTGCAACCAACTGGATCACTCCCACAAATATCGCAAAGAAGACAACTGAGATCAGAGCCGCAATTGGGGCGCCACAAACAGCTGTTATCAATCTGGTGCCGACACCTTCTCCTAAACTTCCTCCTCCAACATTGTACTGCTGCATCAATTGTCGCATATAAGCGTTTTGAACCAGTGATGCAAAAAAGAACTGTACAAGAGATCCAAGAAACACCCACAAAAATGCGGTAGTTGATTTTGCGTTAGGCGAAGATGCCATATCAGCAAAAGTTTGCTCGCTGGGTTTCGTTAACGCATTGATCCATATTTGATAAAAGGGTGTGGGACCGTTCGGTACGGGAGACATGGGGGCGTTCATTTCATCGTTCATATAAGTTCCTCCGAAAGAATAGATTTGCTTGATTATGGCATAAACTATTACGAAATACAACAAGTAAATCCAACAATAGTACAAAGGGGTATTTGTAACGCACACAGCACTGCACCAAGATCGAATGACAATTTATACAGCAAACTACATATAACTTCAAAACTCAAAAACAATAAGACAAGCGGTAAAATTACGTCCCATGGAAATCTCCGAACATATCCAAGGCATACTCGCCACATTACCTACAAAGCCCGGTTGTTATCTGATGAAGAACGCCGAGGGGAAGATCATTTATGTGGGCAAAGCCATCAACTTGAGAAATCGCGTCCGCTCGTATTTCCATGCGGATTCAAGCCATGACGCAAAGACGCGCCGTCTCGTGCGCGATATAGCGCATATCGAGTGGATCGTTGTCGGGTCGGAGCTTGAGGCGCTTATCCTTGAGATGAATCTCATCAAGAAGCATCGCCCCAAATACAACATCCGCCTCAAGGACGACAAGCGTTACCCATACATCAAAGTCCACTGGAACGAACCCTTCCCCCATGTGACTGTCACTCGGCAAATGGCAGACGATGGCGCACGCTATTTCGGTCCCTACACCTCCGCCTGGGCGGTTTATCAGACATTGGACGTTCTGCGGAAAATTTTCCCTTATCTGACTTGTGACCGTGAGATCACCGGGATGGACAAACGTGCGTGTCTTTACTACGACATCAAGCTGTGCACTGCCCCCTGTATTGGCGCGGCGTCCCAAGCCCAATACCGCCAAATGATCTCCGACCTGATGGATTTCCTCAGCGGACATAGCGAAGGCATCATCGAGCGGCTCGAACAGGACATGCATAAGGCGTCCGAAGAAATGCGCTTCGAGAAAGCCGCCGCAGTTCGCGACCAACTCAAAGCCATTCAGTCCATCATCGAAAGACAGCGTATCGTCTTTGCAACGGATTATCTCGATTCCGATGTACTTGCCATGGCGCGCAGTGACGGCGAAGCCTGTGTGCAGATATTCTTCATCCGCGGCGGCAAATTGATCGGACGCGAGTACTTCATCCTTGAAGGCACGGAGGACGCGGCGGACAATGAAGTAATGGAGCAATTCATCACACAATTCTATACAGAAGCCGCTAACGTTCCTCAGCAAGTGATGCTCCCCCAGGAACTTGAAGAGGCGCAGATTATCAGTCAGTGGCTGCGTTCGAAGCGCGGCGGCGAAAAGGTGGAATTCTTCGTTCCCAAAGATGGACAGCCGCAAGAGTTAGTCCAAATGGCAACTGAGAATGCCACAGAAACATTGACCGCATTGCGCGCACAATGGCAGGCGGATGCGCACAAACAGGAACAGGCTCTTGCCGAGTTACAGCAAAGTTTGAAGTTATCCGAGCCACCAAATCGAATTGAATGTTATGATATTTCCAACACACAAGGGACGGCCATCGTCGGCGCGATGGTTGTGTTCACACAGGGCGTGCCGGATAAAAAGTTATATCGAAAATTCAACATCGAAAGCGTGATCGGTGCGCCGGACGATTTTGCTTCGATGGAGGAAATGCTCACGCGTAGATTCCGTCGCTGGCGGGCAAGCCAGGAAACAGAAGCAGGTCCCGGGTCCAAGCCGGACGCGTCGTTCTCCTTCCTGCCAGACCTCATCATCATTGACGGCGGCAAGGGACAGTTGGGGCGCGCAGTACAAGTCCTTGAGAAGTACGAATTGCTGGATAGGGTTCCAGTGGTGGGACTTGCCAAACGCGAAGAGGAAATCTTCTTCCCGCACAAGTCAGATTCGTTGTTGTTGCCGCGTCATTCACAGGGACTTTACCTGGTCCAGCGCATTCGTGATGAAGCGCATCGTTACGGGATTACGGCACATCGCAAAAAGAGACAGAAGATCGGCATGGCTTCGCAACTGGATTCCATCCCCGGCATTGGACCGGCGCGCCGCAAAGCCCTCTTGAAACATTTCGGTTCTGTGGATAAGATTAGGGAAGCTACGATCGAAGATTTGAAAGTCGTTGTACCAGAAGACACAGCTCACTCGATAAAGGCGCATTTGGAATGAGACAAATTTGGACAGTAGATGATGACGAAGAAATGAACCTGGCAATAGGGCTTATGTTGAAACTACTTGATTGTGATGTAACATCTTTTAATAACGTCCGCTCTGCTGCACAATTATTTGTCTCTGGCAAAAAACCCGATCTATTGATTCTCGACATCAACATGCCTGAAGTATCCGGCCTGGATATGGTAGAGTTTCTTAGACGACGCGAGCATACAAAAGAACTTCCCATCATAATGCTCTCTTCAGAATCATCAGATACAATGGTAGACAAGGCAATGGAATTGGGGGCGGATTCCTACGTAATGAAACCGGTTACCATAGACGAACTTGAAAAAGCGATGGCGACCGCGTTTTACAAACACATTAATTTGCGAGTGGAAAATGGCAAGTAAAAAATCAAAGAAAAAAGTTCAAGCAAAACAAAACTCAAGTCAGGATGTAAGAAGAACCAGAACTCTGCAGGTCGTATTTATCGTATTCTCGGTCATTCTGGTTCTCTCAATGATCCTTTCAATAGCCAGCAAATAAAATATCCTTCACTGGTATAATCCACGCCGCACAGTAAAGGGTCTGTGCATTTATTTTGTATTTACAAGTAGGGGCGGAGTGATTCCGTCCCTACAAGAGGAAATATGCTCGACAAACTCAAAGGCATCGAAGAACGATATGAACAACTTGGCAGTGAACTGCTCGAAGTAGGCAGTGACTATCAACGCGCGGGTGAGATCAACAAGGAACGCGTCGATCTGGAAGCGATCGTTGAAAAGGCGCGGGAATATCGTCAGGCAATGAAAAGCATGGACGAAGCACGAGCAATTCTCGAGGCAGGGGGTGACGCGGAATTGGTGGCATTGGCAGAGGCAGATATTGAAGACCTGACCCCAAAGATCGAAGCCCTTGAAAAAAAGATCAAGGGTATGCTCGTGCCAAAAGACCCGCGCGACGACAGAAACGTCATTGTCGAGATCCGTGCAGGGACAGGCGGGGATGAAGCCGCCATTTTTGCCGGCGACCTCTTTCGCATGTATACACGTTTCGCAGACAGACTGCATTGGAAGAATGAGATCATGTCGGAAAGCTCCATCGGTATAGGCGGCTACAAAGAAGTGATCTTTGAACTCCGCGGCAAGGGCGCCTACTCGAAGCTCAAATACGAATCAGGCGTGCATCGTGTACAGCGTGTCCCTGCCACCGAGGCGCAGGGACGCATCCACACATCCACGGCAACCGTCGCCGTTCTTGCCGAAGTGGATGAAGTGGAAGTCGAAATCCCTGAAAGCGATATCGAGGTCGAAGTCTACCGTTCCTCCGGCGCAGGCGGACAGAACGTGCAAAAGAACTCAACCGCCGTACGCCTGACGCACATACCCACTGGAATGGTCGTCACCTGTCAGGATGAACGTTCACAACTACAAAATAAATTGCGAGCACTTGGCATTTTGCGTGCCCGTCTTTATGAAATGGAAGAAGAAAAACGCCGTGCTTCGATTGAATCAGACCGCCGCTCACAAGTGGGAACCGGCGAACGTTCTGAAAAGATCCGTACTTATAACTACCCACAAAATCGCGTTACCGATCATCGCGTTGGGCTTTCCAACTACAACCTCCCCGCCGTCATGGATGGTGAAATTGATGGATTCATTGACGAGCTTTCAACACGTGATGAAACGGACCGCCTTGCCGCAAGCGGGATTGATGAAGAGTAGCTCGCGCCAAGTGGAGCTTGCGTAGTCGAGGCGCTGGATGAAAACCTCGCTTCTTTCGGACATCACAAACTGTCTCGCCTCGACCAGCGATACCCCCGCCCTGGACGCGTCCGTCCTCATTGCCCATATCATCAAAAAGCCGCGCACATGGGTAATGGCTCACCCCGAAATAACTCTCACAACCGAACAACAAAAGCAACTGGATGAGGCACTGACGGAACTGGAAAAGGGCAGAGCCTTTTCCCTATGTGTTGGGTCACTGGGAATTCTTTGGTTTGGACTTTGACATCACGCCCGATGTTTTAATTCCCCGCCCAGAAACAGAATTACTTGTTGAAAAAGCAATCGCATGGTTACAGAAATTTCCTGCTAAAAGAACCATTGCCGATATAGGCACCGGCTCCGGTGCGATTGCGATCTCCATAGCTGTCAATATTCCTAATGCAAGAATTCTTGCCACAGACATCTCATCAAAAGCATTGCAAGTTGCACAACAAAACGCGATTAAGCATGGCGTGAACGGTACAATTGAGTTCATGGAATGCGACCTGCTCCCCGATCAATCGAAAATCGTTAGTCGTCAATCGTCAATCAACCTACTGTGTGCCAACCTCCCTTACATCCCGACGCAAACCTTACGCAACCTGACCATCTACAAAAGAGAGCCAACCCTTGCACTCGATGGCGGTGAAGATGGTCTTGATCTCTTTCGCAAATTACTGAAGGTCAGCTCCAAAATGGATGTCACGCAATAGCTTGATACTATTGGAGATCGAAGCAACTCTCGGCAAACAAACCACAGAACTCGCACGCGAACTGCTTCCAAATGCAAACGTCCAATTGCACCAAGACCTGACGGGACGCGACCGCCTGTTGGAAATTGAATTACCATGAACACCGATATTATTTCCGCACAAGATCCAACTATGATCATCCAGAGCACTGGACGTTTTACGCGCAGGCGGGCTCGTTGCTTTTCCCACCGATACGGTCTATGGACTTGGCGCTTTGGCATTCGACGGTAAGGCAGTTGAGTCAATTTATATTGCCAAAGACCGCCCCATCGAAAAAGCGATCCCCGTTCTTGTCGGAGAAATCAAAGATACGGAAAAAGTTGTGAGCGAATTTCCCATATGCAGCAAGAAGACTTGATCTCCCGCTTCTGGCCCGGACCATTGACCTGTATCATCCCAAAAAATCCAACTCTCCCCGAAGCCATCTCTGCCACATCCACCGTTGGCGTGCGGATGCCAGACCATGCCATAGCCCGCGTCCTTTTGCGCTTTGCAGGTCCCCTGGCTGTGACATCCGCGAATATTTCAGGTAAAGAGAATCCGTCCACCGCAGAGGAAGTCTTTGCTCAATTGGGCGGACGCATCGAATTGATCATTGACGGAGGCAAGACGCCGGGAGGCGTTCCGTCCACGGTTGTGGATTGCTCAACAAGTCAACCAACGATCCTACGCGTGGGTCCTATTTCAGCAGAACAGATATTTTCGACTATTTGATAGGGTTCTCATTCGCAGAAAATTCTCATGCCATTATTATTATTGTTCATTGAATGTTCATCTTCGCATATCATAATGGCGAATGTATTTTCCTCCTCATAAAAGCCTCGAACAAACCTACGCAGTTTGTTTCGAGGCTTTTGTTTCCTGATTTTCTCTTATCCAACTCTAAAGATGACTTCAGGTTTCATTCATGTGTGAGCCTATAATAGGAATTGCATTCTCCTATCAAACCGTCTGCGGCTTGGGCAAGCCAAAGGCGGTTTGGCTTTTAAAAGCAGACAGAGGACCAATGACCATGGTCATTGGTCCTCTGTCTGTTGTCTTCCATTACGACAAGGGCCACGTCGGCTGGACGTCCATATCCAAGTTAGAGACATGACCGAGCGCGTAACGATAATATCCCGCCGCAGCGATCATGGCGGCATTGTCTGTGCATAAAGAGAACGCGGGGATATTGACTTTGAACTCCGTTTGAGATTGGAATATGTTCCGCAAGGGGCGGTTCGCTGATACGCCGCCTGCGACCAAAATTTCCTTTGCTCCATATTCACGTGCGGCTTGCATGGTTTTATCGAATAACGTCTCTACAACTGTCTTTTGGAACGACGCGGCAATATCATTGACGGGAAGCACACTGGATTTTTTCTTCAGGTCATTGACTTCGTACAACACAGCCGTCTTGAGTCCGCTAAACGAGAAATCATATTTGCCATCCAGTTTGGCACGCGGGAACTTGAAGCGATCCGGGTCACCGCTCTCTGCCGCCTTCTGGATGGAGGGTCCGCCCGGGTAGGAAAGCCCCAAGAGGCGCGCTACTTTATCGAAAGCCTCACCAGCCGCATCGTCCCGCGTGGAGCCGAGACGTTGGTACGTCAAATGATCGGTCATGAGATTCAGTTCGGTATGTCCGCCAGAGACGAGCAAAGCCATCAGCGGAAATTGCGGCTCAACGGGAATCGAGTCGCCCGCGTTGTAGATCCACGACGAATAGATGTGTCCTTCAAGATGGTTGACACCGACCAGAGGCAGACCGGTTCCGAGAGCAAGCCCCTTCGCCATGTTCATGCCAACGACAAGCGACCCCGCCAAACCGGGACCACGCGTAACGGCAAGCGCGTCCATATCCTTGAGCGTGAGATTGGATTGCGCAAGAGTCTGCTCGACAACAGGGATGATACTCAGCACATGTTGACGTGACGCCACCTCAGGAAAGACGCCGCCATAACGGGCGTGCATCTCCATTTGAGACGCAACCGTCGACGCAAGAAGCGCGCGTCCGTTTTCAAGAACGGCGCAGGCGGTTTCATCGCAGGAGGATTCGATGGCAAGGATACGGGCGGGTTTCATTTCTTCCACTTCTTCATTTCTAAAACAAAATCATACGGATATTCAGCGAGCAATTCGAACTGTCCATCCGGGCTCACCCAATAGGTGTCCTCGATGCGGAACCCCATTCCTTTTTCAGGATAATACAATCCGGGTTCAATGGTAATGACAACGCCAGGCTTGAGAATATTATTGTCACCAGACTGCAAACCTGAGCCCGGGCGCTCATGAATGTTGATGCCGACGCCATGCCCCAAACTGTGGACATATCCATCCATGGGGTTCTTTGAATTAAGCGGAGACTTGTGTCCCTTTGATTCAAAGTATTCACACGTCATCAACTGATAATCTTTGAAGTCGGCATTCAGGTCAAGGTTTTCGATGACCTTGTCATAAACTTCCTGAACCTGATCGTACATTGCCTGTGCTTCGGGAGTGGCATATCCCAGAGTCCAGGTACGCGTGAAATCGTAAAAGTATCCGCCGCCTTTTTCAGCAGGGAAAATATCGAAGACGATGGTCTTGCCCAACGAGATCGGTTCGTCCGGGTTTCCAACCGAATGCGGAACACCTGCATCATGACCGATCGCAAAAATGACACCCTCCGAATCCACCGCACCGCGCTCCGCCAGCCAGAGAGCCATCTTACCTTTCACATCGCCAATGGTAAGCGGACTGCCGTCCTCCTTCAACAGAACTTCATCGCTCCGCACATCGGATGAGGTAAGCAACTCCTGCACCATGCCCACAACTTCCGTGGTCACCGCGCCCATCTGACGGATGCGTGCCACTTCCACATCTTCCTTCGTTTCCATTGCCTGTAAAATAACGGAATTCATTCCAGACTCACCAACAAACTCAACATCTGGCATGAGTTTCATCAACTTCGTCATCACGCCAAATGAGTTTGAAAACTCCACCTTACCATAAATGGCAACCCGACCCTTTTTCAAGCCATACTCAGTAAGGATCTTCTGGAAGCGTAACGCACCAATGGTTTGCATATCGCCGTTTGCCTGTTCCATAAAATCCTGCCACGGATAATCATTGAACGAACGTGTCTTCAATCCGCTTTTGGCGGCTTCATCGCGTTCCATGTCGTTATAAAATAACACAGGCTCTTTTCCCAGTTTTTTCAAAAGTAAAGCGGCGCTTACATGTCCGCCACCCACAAAATAATACATCGGCGGATTATTTTCAGCATCACCTAAAATCATGATGGCATCAAGATTTCTTTCTTTCATAAGTGCGTCAAGATCAGATTTCACAACAAACTCCTTAACGTTGAGATAATTTTCAT
Organism: uncultured Chloroflexia bacterium; assembly: GCA_963730175.1. Lineage (GTDB taxonomy): Bacteria > Chloroflexota > Anaerolineae > Anaerolineales > Villigracilaceae > Defluviilinea. The sequence continues at coordinate 137,468 of CAVSRF010000058.1, forward strand.
ATCCTGTTCTTCCAACACCGTGCGTGGGTCAAGTAGAACCTTATCATTTTCAGTTCTTGCGATGATTGGCGGATTCGCCTCTCGAAGTTTTTTCAAAAATTTATCAGGCGACTTGACACTCAACGCCAATACAAAAGTGGACATGGACTCTTCAGGCAGACTGCCTCCGCCCACAGTGGATTCGGACTTAACCACCTCTCCCTGCCCCAAAGCCTCCCGCCACGCCTCACACCGGACCTTGACCTGATTCAGCGTCAAGGACATCATCCTCACGATGGGTATTTCCCTCTCCGCCTCATCCTTGAGATAATGCGTCAGTGTGGCTGTGAGACCCGCCAGGCAAGTTTTATCCGGCTCTGACAGCACGCGCCAGCGGATGCTTCTTGATCTTATTGATGAGTTCTTTCTTGCCGATGATAATTCCCGCTTGAGGTCCGCCTAACAATTTATCGCCTGAGAAACAGACCAAATCCACGCCCGCCGCAAGCGACTCTTGTACGGTCGGTTCGTGGGCGAGACCGTATTTTGCGGTGTCGATCAAGGCACCTGAACCAAGGTCATCAACGACCATAACGCCCGCTTTGTGAGCAACATCCACAATATCTTTGAGTTCGGGTTCTTCGGTGAAACCAACGATCTTGAAGTTACTGCGGTGCGCACGCATCACAAGGGCAACCGGATTCTCAAAAGCGGATTCGTAATCGGATAAGCGGATCTTGTTGGTGGTACCCACTTCAACCAGTTTTGCACCTGATTGTTTCATCACGTCTGGTACGCGGAAGCCGCCGCCAATTTCAACAAGTTGGGAACGGGCAATAACTACGCTTTTCCTGTTTGCTAAAGCGGATAGTACGAGCAACACTGCAGAGGCATTATTGTTGACAACAAGCGCCGCTTCAGCACCTGTCAGCTTTTGTAATACGGATTCGGCATGAATTAATCGTGAGCCACGCTTACCGTTGGACAAGTCAAATTCAAGGTTGGAATAATTGGACGCAACATCATTCATCGCCACGATAGTTGCTTTGGACAATGGAGCACGTCCAAGGTTGGTGTGGAGGATGACTCCGGTGGCGTTGATGACTGGGAGGAGAGTTGGAGCCGTCCATGCGGAGAGATGGGATTCGGCTTGGGTGAGGATCAAGTCAGTTGATGGCAGAGCAGTTTCGGGGTCGGTTTTGAAGCGTGCGCGGGTTTCGTCTAATGTCAATCGGAGCGCGTCAAGAGTCAGCGGACGACCATACGCGTCGATGAGACGAGTTCGCATTTTGCAGTAATTGTTCAACAGACGGAAGGTCGCGGAGGCTATTCATCTTGGACAGGAGGTTTCCAATGTGATTTTTCACGGAGGCGCATGAAGTATTCGATGGCAATCAGCCCGCCTGCCAAGCCAAGGATAACGTAGACCGTGACAAGGCGTCCGAGTTGAAGCCAGGCGAGGGTTGCGCCATAGACGCCAAACCACATTGCCTGACGGACAATGATATTCGCTTCGGCGGGCTTTTCATCGGGGAAGCGTTTGTGGAAGAAGTAGACGATGGGCAGGAGCACGCCGGTGATCGCCATCAGGGTAAGGACGAAGAAGCCCCAGCGGGGCCAGATATATGGATAGGTTTGCGTAAGGAGGAAATACAAACCGCCCCAGCCGATGATGATGAGTATCAATGCCGAGATGCCGAAGGGTTTGAATTTGAGTTGTTCGTCCATTGTTTGAATTATACTCGGAGTATTAGAAGTCATTGCGAGGTGAGTACGAAGCGAATCGAAACCATCGTAACCATGCCAACTTGAAATGTGTGGTTGAAAATCGCCGACTTCGACTTCGCTACGCTCCGACTCACGCAATGTAATGGAGGCTTTCATGAACGTATCAGATGCAATTCGCACGAAGAGGGCAATTCGTAAGTTTCAAGATAAGGCTTTGCCTGAAGACATAGTGACGGCGATCTTGAATGCGGGACGCAGGTCACAATCGTCGAAGAACGAACAGACGTGGCAATTTATTGCGATAACAGATAAGGCGATCCTCAAAGCATTATCCGAATGCGGACAATGGGCGGGACATCTCGCGGGCGCGGCGTTGGCTGTTGCCATTCTCACACCTGACCCTGATGGAAAATTCCAGATCATGTTCGACGCAGGTCAAGCCGCGGCGTTCATGCAACTCGCCGCATGGGAGTTGGGAGTCGGCTCCGTTCCGGCTTCGTTGTATGAGCATGAGAAGGCACGGGAGATATTGGGCTTCCCTGCCGAATGGCATGTGCGGATCGCACTGTCGTTTGGGTATCCATTGGACGAGGAGAAGTTATCCGCCGCGCCGAAGAAGGGTGGACGGAGGTCGCTGGAGGAAGTGGTGCATTGGGAGAGGTGGTAGTCCGATTTACGATTTCGGATTGGCGACCCTTCGACAGGCTCAGGGCAAGTTTACGATTGGAGAAACTCATGCAGGCTTATGCGGAATTGATCACGATCTTACAAGGACACGCGCAACGCTACTTTGATATCTGGAATTTCCAGATCGTGGTGGCGATCGCGGTAGTCAGTTTTGTGATGACAAAGGAAGGGCTTGCCGCCAGAAGCAATATCCGCACAAACATCACGGCGGTCTTTTTCTTGATGGCGGTTTTCAGCGTTTACACATTGTCCATTCACCATAACCACGAGACCCTGCTTTACAACGCCATCCAATCCCGCATTGCTAAAGATGCAGTTCAATTGACTCCAGCCGAAATCCAGTATTTGGATTCGCTTAAGCCATTGTCCTTTCTTCGCAAAGCCGCGGCACTCGTATTTGTGGATTTGCTCGTCATCGGAGTGACATGGTTGAGTTCAAGGTACGAGGAAGGAGTTGGAGAATAAGTTCAGTTGATGGTTATAATAGGGCAAGTTAAACCAAGGTTGTTTTCAAGTACTTGAAAGAGGGATTCCATGACCGACGGACATTGTTTTATCAGTTATTCTGCGGCAGATGGGTTGGACTTTGCCACCAAACTCGCAGATGAATTACAAGGCAGACATCCAAATATCAAGGTTTGGTTTGATAAACGCGAGATGGACGCGTCCATTGTGGATTGGGATGACCAACTTGCAAATGCGATCAAGGGATGCAAATGTCTTGTATTCGTCATGACACCAGACAGTACTGCTAAAGGTTCAACATGCAAAGAAGAGTGGACATGGGCTTTGAAATATAAAAAGCCCGTCATCTGCCTATTGAAAGATAAGAAGGCAGAAATTCCATTTCGTTTGAACAACCGCTAGCACATTGATATTTCCAGTGACTTTGATTTTGGCATTGCACAATTACGAACAGCAATCGGGCGACTGGATGAACCAGAGGGAATCCTTGAAGAGCTTGATCGCCGTTTATCACAAGCAAATAGGGACTTTCAACGCACACCACATGAAGAAGAAAAGCCTCGTATTCAAGGTGAGATTGATGAATTAAAGAAACAAATCGAGGCACAACAAAAAATTGTTGCGGATCCCAAAAGGGCAGCAGAACAAACTCTAAAGAACATTGAAGCCGGATTGGAACGTGAACGAAAACCTGAGAAACCAGTTATCAGCACCAAATCGTCAAGATTTATCAACCAACCGCCAGGCATTGCACAAAATTACTTCCGTGATCGGGAGATGGAAACAGAACAGGCGATTTTGTTCCTAAAAAATGATGCGCAACGCGTTATGACCATTGTCGGGCGTGGTGGTGCAGGAAAGACCGCCATGGTTTGTCGCCTACTCAAACACATCGAAAATGGAACCCTGCCCGACAACTTTGGGAAAAAACATGGCAAAATCGAGGTAGATGGTATTGTTTATTTAAGCCGAAACAGGTTTGCGAAAAATCAATTTCGCTAATTTGTTTGCTGATTTGTGTTTGTTACTGCCCTCCGACATATCCGCGAAGCTTTCTACACTTTACAAGGAACCACAAACATCTACCGCGTCAAATACTTTTCAGCTCACTGCAGCTTTTCAAGATTTCAAGCAGGTCATCGTATTGCTGGACAATTTTGAAAATGTTATAGATATCGAAGGAAAAAATATAAAAGACTCTGGAACTCGACGAAGCACTTAGGGCAGTACTACAGGCTCCTCATCATCCAATAAAATTCATCATTACTTCACGAATCAATGCAGAAAAACTCGACCTATATGAGCCTGCCAGACAACGTCTCTTACATCTGGATTTAGGATTAGCACCAGAATACGCCAAGGAAGCATTCGTGCTGATGGATGAAACAACCTCGTTGGAATCAAGAACGCTGGAGATGAATTACTCGACCTTGTTGTAAAACGTACACTTGGTTTACCACGCGCCATCGAAGCGCTTTATGCCGCGCTTCGTTCTGATCGTTTCACGACGCTCAAGGAACTTTTGGACTTACCGTTATTCCAGAAAATGTAGTGGAAGCTTACGTGGGCGAAGCCTTCAACCGCTTGGACACGAACGCGCAAAAGGTGATGCAGGCGCTGGCGGTCTATAACCGACCCGTCACGCCCGCCGCCGTGGATTACCTGCTCGCGCTGACATTCCCGCGATGGACGACCCGCCCATCTTGCAGCGGCTGGCGAATATGCACTTTGCCCGCAAGGAGAGCAGACGGTTTTATTTACATCCTGTGGATCGGGAGTTTGCTTACAACTTGAATTCCAGAGGGAAGTTCCGATGATACAGCAATAGAAAAAGGTGGCTTGAAACTCTTTGAGAACTTGTGGGATTTGCTTGAAAAAATATCCCGACCTACTTCAAAACCAAGACACTTTCAATCAAGCAGTACAAAATGAAAATGCCAACATAGTTATTGGTTCGGTAATGGCATTTCAAAAATTGGACGCTTCACTCGTGGAGAAAATGCAACAAGAAGGTATCTTTGAAGACGAGAATTTTCTTGCAGAATTAGATAGATCTTTCCACATACCGCCAATTTGGTCACGATATGCTCTGACGAATTTCGCGCCGCCGACTATTTTGCCCAAGCCCGCAAACCCCGTGCGGAATGGAAAAAACTGGACGACCTCACCGCGCAACTGGCGGAATTTGACCTGCGCTGTGCCGCTAGTGATTACGATACCGCCGCAGATGTGTTGACTGACATTGATTTTGATTACTTGCTCCTGTGGGGACATTATCGCTTGATGATTGAGTTACACGAGAAGTTACAAGGAAAGATTTCTGATAAAACGCTTGCCGCGAATCAGTGCAGGCAATCTTGGAATTGCAAATGAAAATATTGAAAAAATTCAGATTGCAATAATGCATTACGAAAAAGTTCTCGAACTAGCTATCCAAGAAAACGACCAATTTCATGAGGGAGGTGCATTGGGCAATCTTGGACATGCATATATTGCCATGGGTAATGGACACAAAGCCATCGAGTACTATGAAAAAGCATTGCTCATAGCTCGCGAAATCGGCGATCGGTTAGGCGAATCCACTCGCTTGGGAGGACTTGCTTCTTGTTATTCAGCGCTGGGGCAAATCGAACATGCAATTGAATATCGCAAGAAGGCGCTAGAAATTGCCCAAGAAATTGGTGCGCTTGAAATGAGGAAGGAGTTCATCTAAGTATTCTGGGAAGTTACTATAGTGATTTAGATAACCAAGAACAAGCCAAAGTATGTTTCGAAAAATCACTTATGATTGCAAAAGAAAGATTTTATCGATATGGAGAAGGTTTTAGGTTATTAAAATTTCAAGGGTTGAAATCGAATTCGGAAATTACAAAAAAGCGGTTGAGCTTGCCATACAAAGTGCAAAAATTGGGGACGAAATTTCTCAACCACAATTACAAAGCAATAGTGCATTGCGACATGAGTTTAGCCTATTTGTTATTGGAAGATTTATCTCTTGCTCGGAAATGTATTGAGCAGTCTATCAAATATGATGTGCCAGAAAACAATCACAATGCCAGCGCCCTGCACGGAATCATCGCTTTGCGACAGGGGGATGAGGTCGCGGCACGGGGAGCCTTTGTCCACGCGATCGGGCAGGCGGATGAGATCCTGTCCAAGACGACGGAGTATTATGATGCGCTGGATGCGAAGGGGTTGGCGTTGTGCGGGTTGGCTATCGCCGATGGAGGACCGAAGACAAAGGACAAAAGGAAAATACAGTGTGCCGATGCGATTGAAGATATTCAGGAAGGCGCGGAAGATTGCGCCACATGCGGGGATGGTGAAAAGTCCGTGTTGCGGTCTGTTCGATGAACTGGTCAAATGCGATACCAAGGGGATTTTGAAGGATGTGAGGAGCACGGTGGAGGGCGTGGAATAACGGATAGGGTCGAGCCGTTAATGCCAGCAGGTGCGAACAATGGCAAAACCGTCCCGCCCGACAGGGTTACGGTCAGCGCTGGACGGCTCGCCCCTACGATTGACATGTAACCTTCCGCAAAATATGAACTGACAGATTTGTGCTATACTCTCCCCAGGCAATAAATCACGGGGATTCGTATTAATAACGAAGTACAACCCCGTGGGAAAAGTGTAATTTAGTCAACGATTTAAATTCAAATACGATTCGTTTATGGTCTCAATGGCGGAAATTTATGAGATTCGCAGACCTAAGTCAGGAAGCCACACAAGAGTTATGGGATAGATGGAAAGGGTCCGTCCGGGAAATCCTGGATGAATTCAACGAGGACGTTTACCATGGCAATGGACATGTCCGCGAAAATAGCTACACCGAAAGATATTACTTGTCCCTGGAAACAAAAAAGGTATGTTTTTATGTATTTCCCCTACCAAGCGACGTGTTGATTTTGGGAGCCTACTACCATAAAATCCAAAAGGAATATTTGAATAAAAAATTCGCGGGCGAAAAACCCAGCGATGGAAATCGCATCGGCATGGTCGGCTTTCAAATGGACTTACTGAAGGGTCGTTATAGTGAAAATAAAAATCGATTCCAGGACTATTTAGGGGATGCTTTAAAAACCCTGTATGGGAATTACTGCGTCAAACCGTTGTTTTAGTCACCGTGAAATTTTGCGAATCAGCGATGAAGTCCAGGAAAGCCACAAAATCAAATTGTGACCTTTATCCTGTTCATTCAGGTCGTGCAGTGGTTTAATTCCAATATGGACTCCTCTCTGCTTCCCTTCTTCAAACCGCAAGGGGTTGTCATTATCGGCGCGTCCACATCCCCTGAAAAATTAGGCTATAGTGCCGCCCGCAACCTCATCCAAAGTGGATATCAAGGCGCGATCCATTTCGTCAGCCAGAGACAAGGCGAACTGTTCGGGCATCCCCTGTATACGAGTCTCACGCAGGTCCCTGACCCTGTTGATCTTGCAATCCTCATTGTCCCTCCGAGTGTCACACCTAAAATCATAGAAGATTGCGGTCAACGCGGGATCAAAGCTGCGATCATTGTTTCTTCTGGGTTTCGCGAGGTGGGCACAGAAGGTGCGATCCTTGAACAAGAATGTCTCAACATGGCGCACGTACATGGTGTGCGTCTACTGGGTCCTAATTGTATCGGCGCCATTGACACACACCTGCCACTTGACACATCCTTCCTAAAACCGCCCATGCCGGATGCAGGTGGAATTGGATTGATCTCTCATTCAGGCGCGTTCTGCGCCGCGATCATTGACTGGGCGCGTACACAAGGGTTTGGTTTTTCGCGCCTCGTCAGCCTTGGCAATCAGGTGGATGTCAATGAGACAGATATGCTGCCCATGGTCGCGGCGGATGAACACACACATGTTATCGTGCTTTACATGGAGAGTGTTTCAAACGGGCAGGAGTTCGTCAACACCGCACGGGAAGTGAGCAAAATAAAACCAATCATCGCGTTGAAGGCAGGTAGGTTCGAGTCTGGGCAAAAGGCGGCTTCATCACATACAGGCGCGTTGGCAGGCGCTGAGTCCGCATTTGATGCCGCCTTTGCGAAAGCCGGTGTCTTGCGAGCGGATACAATCGAACAAGTATTTAGTTGGGCACGTGCGTTGGAGTCATGCCCACTGCCACGCGGGCGGGATATTGCAATCCTAACCGATGCAGGCGGTCTCGGCGTGATCGCCGCCGATTCACTCGAGACGTTTGGTCTGCATCTTGCCCAATTGAGCGAATCCACACTGAACGCGTTATCTGCAAGTCTGCCCCCTGCGGCAGCCATCCACAACCCGGTAGATATGATCGCCTCTGCTTCACCCGAAAATTATGCTCACTGTCTAAAACTTTTACTAGATGACGATAATGTACATGGTGTGATTGTTATCCTGCTCCCGCCACCCTTATACACCGCGGAGTTTGTGGCTGATTTGATCATCCCGATCATCCAAAATTCAAACAAACCCGTTCTCACTACACTGATCGGGTCAAACTTTATCGAAAAGGCGCGTGACTTATTTAATGTCTCGAAGGTTGTTACCTATCCCTTCCCTGAACACTGCGCTTCTGCTTTAAGTGTACTTGTAAGACGAGCAGAATTCTTAACCATGGAGACACAAAAGGAATTAAAACCTCCCAGTTTCCATGACTCAGTGGTTAGCTCTTCCCTTGATGAACTCCTCGCGCAATATGGTATCCCTACAGCGCCCATCAAACTCGCACGCAATGAAACCGAAGCTGTAATCATAGCGAACGAACTCGGTTATCCTGTTGTAATGAAGATCGCTTCTCCTGACATTTTGCACAAGTCAGATGTTGGTGGTGTAGCTCTTAACATTCAAAATGATAAATCGCTCCAACATGCCTACGCGCAGATCATAGAACGAGTCAAAACTTCAAAAGTTGAGGCGCGCATTGATGGAGTTTATATCCAACAACAAGTTCCTGATGGGCAGGAAGTTATCGTTGGCATGGTACGCGATCCACAGTTTGGACCGATGATGATGTTCGGCTCAGGTGGCGTTGAGGTGGAAGGGCTCAAAGATGTGGCTTTCGCTTTAGCACCGCTAAATCAGGCTGAGGCGGAGAATATGATCCGCAAGACTTGGGCGGGTAGAAAGCTACAAGGCTTTCGCAACATCTCCCCTGCTGACGAAGAGTCAGTTGTCGATGTTTTGGTCAAATTATCGTGGCTTGCTTTTGAAAACGAAACCATTGAAGAGATCGAGATCAATCCCTTGCGCGTGTTGAGCAAAGGTTCGATCGCAGTCGACGTGAGGATGAAGACAAAATAGTTGTATTGCCATTGAAAATATTGTATAGTGTTTTAAGCCACCCAGACAAAAAGGAGAGAACAATGGCAGACAGTGTATATAAAGTGATCGAATTGATCGGCACCAGCACCGAGTCATGGGAGAAAGCCGCTTCAGTTGCTATGGAGCGTGCATCACAAACACTGCGTGATCTGCGTGTTGCCGAAGTCGTCGAGCTGGATATGGTTTTGGAAGACGGTAAGGTCACAGCCTATCGCACCAAACTCAAAGTCTCGTTCAAGTTCGAAGGCTCGTAAATCAGTAACGCAGGCACAAAGCGTCTTGCAGGAAAATCCTGCAAGACGCTTTTATTACATAATGACACTTCAATGGTTGTAGTCAAAGGGATTTGATACAATAGCATCATGATTGACCCCGAAACCATCATCCCTGAGCTTCACGGCGAGTCGGTCGCAGTAGCCTTCCACGACCATCACACAGGTCAGGAACTTTTCATCAACGCCGACGAGACATTTCATCCTGCTAACACCATCAAAGTGGCGGTAATGATGGAAGTCTTTAATCAGGTGGAAAAAGGACTCTTCTGGCATGACGACGAATTACCGGTTGTCAATCTATTCAAAAGCATTGTAGATGGGAGCATGTTCTCGGTCAACTCGCAGGAAGATTCCGACACATCCCTGTACGACAAGCTTGGGTCAACTGTCACAATTCACGAGCTCACCCGTTTGATGATCGTGAAGAGCAGTGACCTTGCCACCAACATCCTCATCGAGAAAGTCAGTGTGGTTTGTGTCAACTCTCTGCTCAAAGAGTTGGGCATTGAAGACGTACAAGTCCTGCGCGGCGTCGAAGATAAAAAAGCTATCACACATGGGTTGAACAACAGCGCCACGGCGCGCGGTCTCATGCAGATTGCAAGATTGCTCCAAAAGGGAAAGGTCGTATCCTTCGATGCATCCGAGGATATGATCAACATCATCCGCGGGCAGGAATTTAACGAAGGCATTCCCGCCGGTCTCCCAGAAGAATATAAGGTGGCGCACAAGACGGGTTGGGACAACAAACTCTATCACGACTTCGGTGTGGTTTTTCCCGATCGTCGAGAACCCTATGCGCTGGCGATCATGACCAGCGGCTTTGAAAAGGAAGAGGATGCTCACAAAGTCGTAGCCGAGATATCGAAGTCCATTCAGGAAAAAGCGCTCGTTTGAGGGGAACGTTTCTTTCCTTAAACCCGTTAAATAGTTTTACAGCAAAGATATTTCTCCCAAAATTGCTCTCGTCGCCGTCCCCGGCGGCGAGGACGCCGCCTCAAGCGGAATAGATATTTCTCCATTCAATTGTGTTGTTCGTGCCCCAAAAAAGAAGTCTCTGAGAGCAGAATAAGTAAATTGATTGACACTCCCTTTGTCATCCATTATAAGATTTATATGAATTCAACAAAACGATTGATCATATTGTGGGTTATTCTCGCGCTGACTGCATGTCAGGCGCTTCCAACCGCCGCGCCCACACCCACGCCAACCATCACAGCAGGTCCCAGCCCGACCCCCCTGCCGCCGCCAACATCAACTCCATTCCCAACACCCATCCCGGTTGCACGGATCGACTTCAGGCGACCAGGCATTATTCTATGGCGATTACGACATGGCGCGTGAACAATATAACGCGGTATTAAACGATTCATCCGACCGTGCCCTGCAAGCCGCCGCGCTCTGGGGTCTGGGGCGCACAGACCTGGCAGATGGTCACTATCAACAAGTTATTGATACGCTTAACCACCTCACCGTCGATTATCCCGAATCCACATATGCCGCGCGCGCCTATTTTCTAATGGGACAGGCTTATGACGGTCTCGGTCAATACAAACAATCGGCGGATGCCTACAACACCTATATGACTCACATCCCCGGCGTGCTGGATGCCTACGTACAGGAATATCGCGGCGACGCGCTCACCGAAGCAAAGGATTATTCGGACGCACTGAACGCCTATACCGCCGCGCTCAACGCTTCACGCCTGGACGATGGCTTGACTCTGCAAATCAAAATTGCCCAAACCCGAGCCTCTTTCGGCGACTACGCTGGAGCCTTGACTCTCTACGATCAAATCTATGCCTCAACAACAAACGGCTATATCCAGGCGCAAATGGATTATCTCGCCGGCAATGCCCACAAAGAGCTTGGTCAGACCGACGAAGCCTATGCACGGTATTTGCACGCCGTTCAAAATTATCCGCTCTCGTATTATTCATACCTGTCCCTCGTCGAACTCGTGGATGCGAACATCGCTGTCAGCGACCTCGACCGCGGTCTGGTGGATTACTACGCCGCCCAATATGATGTCGCGCTGGCATCGCTGGATAGATATCTCAAAGCAACCCCTTCCAATGACGGTACGGCACATTACTACCGCGCATTGATCCTGCGCGAAACACAACGGTCACAGGAAGCCATAGATGAGTTTGACCTGTTCATCAAAGGCTACCCAGGCAATCCACATTGGACAGAGGCTTGGGACGACAAGGCTTTTCTCGAATGGGCGGCTCAGAGGAGATTACGCCACAGCGCAAAAGACCCTGCTTGATTATGTCGCGACCGTACCTGGTTCCACATCAGCGGTTGATTTTCTGATGACTGCCGCGCGGGTGGCGGAACGCGATAATCGGCTGGAGGACGCCGCGCAAATCTGGGAACGCGTGGCAATCGAATATCCCGCAAACGAACAGGTTCCAATGGCGGTTTTTCTGGCAGGCATTGCCCGCTATCGCCTCAACGATTTCTCCGGTGCGCTGACAACCTTCCAACGTGACTTGCTATTTGCATCCCAGCCGGAAGACCAGGCTCGCGCCTATCTCTGGATCGGCATCACGCAACAAAAATTGGGCGAAACCACCTCGGCGGAAGAATCCTGGCAACAGGGACAAGCTGTTGACCCGACAGGTTATTACAGCCTGCGCGCCCGCGACCTCATCATGAAACGCGCTCCTTTTGAATCGCCTCCATCGGTCAACTTGAACCCCGACCTTTCACAGGAACGAAAAGAGGCAGAAACCTGGCTGCGCGTCAAATTCAACCTGCCAGCCGATACAGATTTGAGTGGTCCCGGAGTGCTCGCACAAGATCCACGCTTTGTTCGCGGCACCGAGCTATGGGAGCTTGGCATGTATGATGAAGCGCGCCTTGAATTTGAATCATTGAGAGAGTCTGTCAGCTCAAACCCTGAGGAAAGTTTTCGCCTCGCAAATCATCTGATTGGCATTGGACTTTATCGTTCAGCGATATTCGCCGCCCGTGATGTGCTGACAGACGCCGGGCTAGAAAGCCAATCAGCATCGCTTACCGCCCCTGCATACTTCAACCACCTCCGCTATGGTTTGTATTACCATGATTTGATTATCAACGAAGAACAAAAATATGGACTCGATCCGTTGTTCATGTTCAGCGTGATACGACAGGAAAGTCTCTTTGAGGGGTTCGTCCGTTCAACGGCAGGGGCGCACGGCTTGATGCAGATCATCCCCGACACAGGCGAACAGATCGCCAGAGAACTCAACTGGCCCCCCATATATGACTCGGGTGATCTGTATCGCCCAATTGTAAGTGTCCGCTTTGGCGCATATTATTTGGATAAAAACCGCAAATTATTGGGAGGCAATATTTACGCCAGTCTTGCCGCATACAATGCAGGTCCTGGCAATGCCATTGTCTGGAACGATCTTGCCAACGACGACCCAGACCTTTTCCTCGAGGTCGTACGTTTTCAGGAAACACGCGATTACATCCGATACATCTACGAGATATTCAGTACCTACCGCAGTTTGTACAGCCCAAACAATTAACCCGTCCTAACCACTAAACCATGATTCCCTGAGCGATAGCGAAGGGTCTCTATGATAATCTCAGAGATTCTTCGCTATCGTTCAGAATGACAATATGTAGTGTCACCAGTTAACAAAAAATTCCCCGAACTGAATGAGTTCGGGGAATTTTTATATGTCAATGATTATCCCAAGTGTGCAAGGATGCGCTGGTGAACAGTCTCCACATCCATATCTACGACCGAGATCAACTTATCGCGCCCTGTTGCACCTGCAACAATATCCAGTTTCGATTTAGGCACGCCCAATATCTCAGAAAGATATACGATCAGCGCTTCGTTGGCTTCATTGTCTGCAGGCGGCGCGGCAATGCGCACTTTGATCGTCCCATCATCAAGCACTTCCACAATCTCGTTCCGAGTGGCGCGCGGCGTTATGCGCACGGCAAGCGCAGAGCCTTTTTGACCATCGTGCATTTGAAATTTTCGATCAGACATGGTTTCACCTCAAGTTATCATACGAATGATAAGGTTGGATATGATTTGAATCAATACGATCAATACCGATGGGACTGAAGTCGAACCCGCCCATAGGCGGAACAACGCGGCGAATGGGATTAAGCATGGGCTCGACAATGTTATCAATACCGCGCCGCAGGGGATGAAACGGATCCATAAAATAGGACAGGATGACCGAAATAATCACAAGCCAATATAGGATTTGGGACAACGTGCTAATAACCTGTGCAAGAATAATCACTGCGCTTCATTCTCCAATTTATATCTGCGTGCGCCTACAATAGCTGTTCCTACTCTGACGAGGGTCGCGCCCTCCTCCACTGCGACAGCGTAATCTGCGCTGGTGCCCATGGATAGCTCACGCCAATCTGCCTGGGGGAAGTGAGAGGCTAATTGGTCACGTAACAACCTCAAGCGTTGAAAGAAGCGCCGCGCTTGATCAGGATCAGCCTCCAGAGGAGGCATGGTCATTAATCCGCGAACGCCCAGGTTGGGTAAATCCAAAAGCAAATTGAGTTCGGGAAGAAGTCTTTCCCATTGAGATTCGTTTGATGCATCCCAACCTGATTTACTCTCTTCACCGCCCACGTTGAACTCGAGCAGAACGGGTAAAACACGGTTCCGTTCCGCCGCAAAACGGTTCAAGCGTTGAGCAAGTTTGAGGCTATCCAAGGAGTGTAAAAGTTCAAAGTGATCCGCCACGAGACGAGCTTTGCGGCTCTGCACATGACCGATCATGTGCCATTCTACCGCACTTTGCGATGATATAGATTGAATTTTCGTAACACCTTCTTCAGGGTAATTCTCGCCGAGAATACGCGCCCCGCTTCGATGGCGGCTTGAACAACTTCGAGCGGCTGTGATTTAGTGACGACAACCAAACGCACATCATCCGGTTGACGGTTGCTTTTGCGTGCGGCAGTGGCAATTCGATCAAGCGTATGGAGGTAGTTTTCGCGAATGGTGTCAACAAGGTTTGGCATGTTGGTAGCGGATGTGAAACGGATAAACGGATGATGAAAGCGGATAGGCAATGACGCCAAATGAATTAACGTTATTTTATGAGGTTATGACAAAGAAATCAATGCGCCGAAACGACCGGTTTTTCCTTTTTCTGCTCGATGAGAGAACCAATCATTTATGTTACACGCTGTGCAAATTTCGGCAACTTCGATCTGACCCACGCCAGCACGGGTTAATAAGAGTTGATTCGCCGTCCACAGATCAAAATGTATCTTCCCATTATGCGATTTAAGTAATTGCTCCGAATCATCTCCAAATTTTTGCATAACTTGCAGAATTACATCCGAGCCTACTTCGTAATGGTCGGGTCCGATGGATGGACCAATACAGGCAACAATATCAGCGGGAACGCAACCATACTCTTTGTGCATCGAATGGACGGTTGCGGCTGCTACATCTTGCACGGTTCCCCGCCATCCGGCATGCGCAACACCAATTACGCCTTTATATGGGTCATGTACCAAAATAGGGACGCAATCTGCAAAGCGCATAAAGAGCGTGATCTCGGGACGATCTGTCAGAATAATATCCGCCTGCCGATAAGATTTAACTTCGGGGCGCGGAGCACGGGCGCAAACCACATCGGCGCCATGCACCTGCCATACATCGAATATGGATTCAACGGGCCGCCCCATGGCATTGAACAATAGATGACGATTTTCTCGAACACGCTCCAGGTCATCGCCTACAGTTCCGCCAACGTTGAGCGAATCCCAGGGAGACGAACTCACACCGCCATGACGAGTGAAAATACCATGATGGGCTTGTAAACTATTAAACTGTAAGCATTGGAGTTCGTTATATTGGGTAAAAGGCATAGAATAAAATCTCTGTAAAGGTTTTTTGAGTATATCCGCCTCAAAGGTTAACGTATTTCCACCAGCAAGCTGATGGATTCCAGAGCTGATGTTTATTATTTCTGTGTGATCGCGGCGAACTTCTTGACAAAGAATTGACGTGTTTCAGACATCGACTCTTCTATGGCGGGATATGCAAACCAGGCTGTTGCGAATCCAAAGATCGCACCAGTCAACACTCGCAGGAATGGGATGCTTTCGCGATAAGGAAGGATCGGCGTGAGCCAGGACCATTCCATTTGGCTGAAGAGTTGCGAGAACCCATCCAAACCAATGGGTCCCATTCCGAGCACGATCCACAACATCCAATGCAACGGCTTGATGCGGCGACCGGTAAGCGAGTAGATCAGACCAAACAAAAACATCGCAGAATAGATCGCCATGTCACGTTCACACAGAGCCATCTTATATCCTACCACTTCATTGCCTGTGAACGCGCGGGCATCCAGACGGCCATATCCAATTGGGCTATGAAGATCGGAAATTCCCGTCGCTTGATCGAAGTAGATAACTCCGCTCATGTGCGTTTCTTCAAGCGGATAATAGGGCTGTTCGCCAAACAGGAAGAATGACCGGAACCCAAACTGATGACACAGAGGCTTATAGACAGTATAAATAATGTTGGCGGGAGTTGTCGCACCGGCTTTCATCAACACCGGCGCAAGAATTGGCAAACCAAAATAGAACAGCATAAGCATGTTGAGTAACGCCAGGTAGTGCCGCGAAATCCAATACATGACACGGTCGCCGCGGCTGATCTGTGACCCACGCTCAAGACGGTCATGGTGGTCTTCACGTCCAAGCTTGTCGAGCTGTCCGCGGCGATCACTTGCCGCACCGACGGTCATCATCAATTTTTGCTTGTCGAATGGAGCTAAGAGTTTGTAGGGACCTACTTCGATGACGGGGACCTGTTCACCGTACATTTTCTGAAGGGCGGGGTCTAAATCCACATCCACTTCTACAAGACGATGTGGATATTTATCCTTGATCGCTTCCAAATCCGCTTTGGCTTGGTCGCAGAGGTGACAGTCTTTCCGAGTGTAGAGGGTGATGGTTATCATTAAATTCCAAAATCGATCCAAAAGAATTGACCTGCCTGTGCGATACGTTCAAAGATACCGGTAAAAAGCATGAAGCCAACGATGACAAGAATGACACCCATGGCAATTTCAACATAATGCATCACCTTACCATATTTCCGCAAGGTGGTTGAGACCCAGCCCACGCCCAAAGCGGCGATGAGGAATGGGATGGCAAGTCCGGCTGAATAGGAGGAAAGAAGCGCTACTCCCGTTGAGACAGAGCCGCCGTTCATAGAAAGAGTCAGGATCGCGCCAAGGACAGGTCCCACACAGGGAGCCCATCCCGCTGAGAAGAAGACACCCATCAGCGCCGAGGAGAGATATCCCCACTTGCGATCGGGGAGAGTTTGAACGCGCGTATCGTATTCCAGAAACGGGATGCGGAAGACGCCGATCATATGCAAACCAAAGATAATGACGACGATCCCGCCAACTTTTTCAAGAACAAAGCGAAGGTCGAACAGCAAACGACCGAGCGAAGCGCTGGCAACTCCAAGCGTAATGAAGACAAAACTAAAACCAAGAACAAATGCCAGTCCATGTGTGAACGTGACAAAGCGATTATTTTCTGTGGCTTCGCCGCCTGCCGCTCGCCCACCCAAATATCCGATATATGCGGGGACGAGTGAAAAGACACAAGGCGAAAGGAAGGAAGCCAGCCCTGCCAGAAATGCGAGACCTATCGTGATGTTTGCAAAATCCATTCAACTCCTTTTATCAAACAAACCAATAATAACCAAGCCCTGAGATACTGCAATTACAGCTTGATCTCGGAAGTGACTACAATCGTGCCATGCTCGGGGAGAGAGACACGAACTTCACTTTGAGCAAGGGATACATAAGGTGTTGTCCAGCGGAAGATCCACTTTGCATCTTCAGGCGTAACGTTAATACAACCATGCGAGCGTTTTTCACCAAAAGCATTGTGCCAGAATGCGCCGTGGATGGCAACCCCATCGCCGCTGATCATCGTACACCAGGGTACTGCCGGCGTGGAATATCCCGATTGAAAGGTGCCAGCAGTCATGTTGAGTGAGAATATCTTCCAATGGGTCAACAGGTTTCCCACAGGGGTAGCCAGTTTGTCGCTGATCTGTCCGGTTGTAAAATCATAATTGATTCCGCTGGAAATACGACAGAAATAGACTTCCGTATTTCCTTCATAGCAGGATAGGGTTTGATAATCAAGATCAGCTTTGATCTGTTTATCGTTCGGGTCTACATCCGGACTAATGGGCGCCACATCTTCATCAGTAAATATCTTGAAAGCCGCGCCATCCGCCCAGAAGAATTCACCATATGCGCCATAGCCATACCCATGTCCTGCGTCTTCATTCCAGCGATATTCCACAAATCCATTACTTGTGCGGATCTGATCGAGCCACACCACCTGTCCATAATATAAACGCGGGGAAAATTATGTTCCATATTACTCTTCAACCACGGTGAGGCAACAACGCCATCATGCGCCAGTTCAACATAGGGCACTGTCACTTCAGCCCAAAAACCAGGCTGGCCGGCGGGCATCTCTGTAATAGGCGTATTCGGAAGGTTACGTGTGGGTTGAAGCACAGAAGCATAGATATAACCCTGGGGGGTCTCTACATAACGCTGGTTGTTCAACCCGCCAGTCACATTCCCAACGACTTGCCGATTCCATTCCACAAGTGTGTCAGCAGGCAGTTTGGCAAGGGACGTGTTCAGGTTTGGATCATTGGTTGGTTTATTGCGAAGATCAATGTCATTTTCAAGAACGCGCCCAATGATCGGGCTGGACGGAAATTGAGGCAACCGCTTGGGGCTGGAAAAATAATCGTAATTAGGTAACCGATAAGGCTTGAACGCCAACGCTCCCAAACCAGCAAGACCAACACCAGATAACTTTAGAAATTCACGACGAGACAGTTTTTGATTCATTCTTTCACCATAAATTTATTATTTATATGTGCGCTTCATCTTTGAGAATTCAGTCAGCGCAAGAGCAACAAGGATAACTGCAAACAAAAGGCAAGTCAACATTAGGGTTAGAAGCCATTAATCTGCAAAGAAATCTTTCAACGCACGGATACAATTTACACTTACCTTGTGCCCAACTTCATCTTCACAATAGGTCAACTTTGCACCGGCTTGTTCGAGCAAAGCCATCGAAGCGCGCGCACGATCTATCGGCACCATTTCATCTTTCGTGCCATGCGTGACGAAGAACGGCTTGCCTTCCAATGGACGCTTTGTGACAAACTCTTCTAACCCGCTGGGGACAAATCCTGCAAGGATTCCTGCTTTTCGGATTCGCTGGGGATATAGGAATGCCAGCAAATTGGACATCGCCGCGCCTTGACTGAATCCCATGACATCGATCCTACGACTTTGCTCAAGACCCGCTTCGATCTTAGCCGATGCCTGATACTCGTCAATGAGGCGAATCAATGCCTCAGCCGCGGGTAAAAGTTGTTCGAGGCTGGGCCTGCCAAAAGTCGAAGAAGGATGCGGGCGCCAGGAGTAGCCGAATGGTTCTGCAGGATGCGGCGCGCGCGGAGCGATCATCCAGTAATGTGGAGGTAAGTCACGTGCGAAAACCCACATCGAATTTTCGTCGCCAGTGAGTCCGTGAAGTAGTAATAGAAGTCGGGGGTGCGGATGCGATGATTCTCGAATCCGCAAAGTCCAATCATTGAATGTGACGAGGGATGTATTACTTGGGTCGGACACGATTAAGAATCCATTCCATGGCGACGAAGACGAAGAGGATAAGAATAACGGGGAACAACGCCGCAAGCATACAGATGAACCCCATGCCCGCCGCGTTGCCTCCATAAATAAGCCAGATCAAACCGACACCAACAACAAAAAGCATAATGAACGCGCCCAATGCAAGGCGCACGTTCGTCTGTTTTGAATACCTACGCAGGTCTTTCACAGGTCAAACTCCAATCACGCGGCGAAGGCGGTTCTGCCACGCAAATAATCTATTCAGGTCGGGCAAGATTGCTTCAACCGCCTCTTCACCTTTTCGCGCAACATCATGGACATTGACGCGCTCAAGTATGTCAATATCGGTCACTTGCGGACGAATGATGATCTCAGGCTTATCCACTTCAAGACGATACTCCGTCACGGCACGCGTGACCATATCCAGCGAGCGCAAAAAGACATCCAGTGCCTGGGTGTATCGTAGTTTACTGAGACGTTCGAGGAGGGCATGAGGAACGTATTCGGGCAACGGGATATTCCACGTCTGAGCAGGAACGCCTATTGGTCTGGTTAACACAACAGCCACAACCGGCAGCTTGGGTGCGAGCGACCGTGCCGCGGCAACAGGGACAGGGTTGAGCGATCCACCATCGACCAGTTCAAGGCTATCAATGTGTTTTGCAGGGAAGATACCCGGTATGGCTATTGTGGCAAGGATTGCGTCGACAAGCGAGCCTTCGGAAAGAAGAATTTCACGTCCACTTTTCAGGTCTGCCGATGTAAGGATACAGGGGGTTTTCAAGTCGGCAAAGGTACGCTCTCCGATAATGGAGTTTAACCACTTTGTCACGCCAGCCAAGCCCAGAAGCGAAGCTCCTTCGTCTGGCGAATGGCCATATAGTTGTGATTGATCGAGCGAGGAGAATATTTCTTCGATCTCATTAGGAGAGTATCCCAACGCAAAAAAGACCGCTACGAGACCGCCAAAACTTGTTCCAGCGACCGCTTCGATTTCGAAACCTTCTTGTTCAAGACGACGGATAACGCCAATGTGCGAATTGCCTTTTGCGCCTCCGCCACCGAGGGCGAGTGTAATATTCATAAGAGGATACTTGGTGCTATAATTTTTTCCATGGAGTTAATGCTTGGAAGTATATCATTCGGGTGTGTAATATGCTCAAGCGTTTTCCATACTACAACCTGCCTCGACAAAATCCCAAACCCAACAAATTACCAATCACAAATACGCCTTCATGCCAAAATTTAAATTTTTTCCACAACAACCGGCTTTTTTTCAAGTATCTGGTGTGCTGTTGATTATTGCACTAAGCCTGTTTCCTATTTTTTACAATACGATCAAGTATTCATTTCCAATTGGCTACGCTGGAATGTATGCACAGTTCGCAGAACAAATAGCCAACGAAAATTTCAAACTGCCAATGCAGATTGAGTTTTATGGTTCAGGAGGTGTTCCAGCCGCGTTTCCTCCCCTCGGAATGTACCTCCTGGCATTGAACCTGAAAATGGGTGGACCCTTGTGGTCCTATATTCGTTTTCTGCCAGCGCTACTCAGCGCATTCGCCTTGCTGGCTCTCTTCCTACTCGTCCGTGAAATAACCGCTTCCAAAGCAATAGGACTTATCACCATCGTGCTGGCATCTTCGTCACCGTATTTATACGCCAGCCATACGTGGGCCGCTGGCATAGTGCGCGGCTTGGCTTATACCCTGGGATTATTTTTTTTCTATTATTTCGTTCGAGCCACCCGATATCACTCCAAAAAGGAGAGTATTCTTGCGGGCGTTTTACTAGGCTTAACCGTATTGACCCACCTGTCCTATGCTTTTTTCTTTGTACTGTGGTCGTCAATCTGGGTCATCGTAAACTCCAAAAAGGAAATCTGGACGCGTGCCATTTGGATTGGCAGTATAGCCGCTCTTGTATCACTTCCCTGGGTGTTATTAATTGTTTATCGACATGGCTGGCACGTTTTTTTGAATGCCCTTGGCTCTCACGATACTCTCTCGCTCTTTAAAACCTCGAACGGTTTTACATCGCTTTTCAATATATTCTCCATCAGCTTGAGTGAAATTGTTAAACAGCCCGTGCTGGCGAGCATGGCGTTGATTGGACTGGCATATGGCATCCGTCAAAAACGCTGGTTTCTTCTATCGGCATGTATTATCACGCCGTTATTTAGTTTGGAAAGCAGAAGATTCATTATCGTGTTGGGATGTATCTTTTCGGCAATTGCCATTTATGGCATTGCAACACAGCTTATCAAACTCGCTCAGCGTTACCAGCGCTTATCCCTTCTGGCTGCCTATGGATTGACAGCGATAATAGTCGGCGCAATATATATCAATGGACTGCAATCCATCCTAAGCCAAAAGCCCTCTTTAACGTCACCACTATTGGAAACAGCTGAATATATCAAAACAAACTCAGCCGCAGAAAGTCTTTACTTAATCCTGGCTGATCATCACGAAGCAGAGTGGTTCCCATTCTTAGCGAAACGGACCCCTCTCTTTGCTTTTTGGGGGGCTGAATGGAATGGCAATATAAATTCACTCAGAACCGGACTTTATGCCAGCATGGAATGTGGGAGAAATGCGGACATGAAATGCCTCGAGCAGGCCATTCAAAACACCGGAAGCTCTCCTCAATATCTCGTGGTCATGAAAAGAAGATATCGTTCTTTTATAGATAGTTCTAAAAGAACAACATGATTGGGTTCTAATCTTCAATAACTCTGAATATCAGATCTGGGAGAGTGCGCCTTAAGTTATAAACAGCTAAGAAACATGGTCTGCACTGAGGCATGGATAGGCTTGATGCCAGCCCATATTGGATTCTTACCTCAAAGAAAATTAACCACCGCTAAGGATAGCTAATAGTGGTAGCTGTTGCCGTCGGTACCGGCGTCTTTGTCGGAGAGCTAACCACGATGGAGACTTCCAGTGTGGCTCCAAACGCATGTCCAGATTGATCGCCAAATCGCCAATACCCAGTATACGTGCCAGAGGTGGAAGGCGCTTTTAAGTTCAAATCCATCTGTCTCCATTCGCCAGGATGAATTACTCTTCCAAGGCTGGATGGATTTCCACCCATCCTCTCCCCACTGGAGAACACAAGACTATATAGATACACCCAATCGCAGGTCCCTGTATTCGCAATCTGCCAGGTCTTTGTAAATCTTTCGCCAGGTTGAAATACGGTACCCGCAGGGATGGTTACATCCCTAATGAAAGCCATATTATTGCATCCGTATGCTAATGTGGACGAGTCCGCCGTTGCAGTATATTGTGTACCCGTTGGTGTCACAAAAATCAATGGCGTATTCACGAGAACAACCGCCTGTGTCGACAAAGGAGGAAGTGTTATCTCAGGAATTGGCGTATTTGTCGGAATAGGGGATGGCGTTTCAGTGGCCGGGGGGACCAAAGCAGTCTGCGTTTGAAATATGGAGGCGGCGAGAGTTCCCACACCAGCCGTTAAAATCGCATCCAATTCAGATGTGGGGGTAGCCGTTGTCTCCTGGCCCGCACAAGAGACCAGAAACATCCCAACCAACAAAACAATCAAAGACTTTTTCAGGAAGTACATATTCACCTCAATCTATTTTTACGAAAATACCCTATCGCACTTTTCATCACATCCCTCAACGGAAATACACGTCAGCTTGTTCCCGTTCCATTAATAACTCACTTTGGGTTATGGACAAAGAAGAACGCCGATTCCTTCTTATACTAACCTAAATCAGCGTTCTTCTGTATTAAATCAGCTCCCAAAACAAACTCGCCATGAAAGATCATGCAAGGACGAGACGTATTTCTCAATTTAAACTTTGGGTCCTGCCTCCACCACTTCACGAGGTGTGCCCTCTTCAAATCTCTCAAAATTTTTCTTGAAACGTATTGCCAATTCCATATAACGCCGATCATATTCCTTTTTATCGCTCCACGACAAGGAAGGGTCAAGCACTTCGTCAGGCACATTGGGACAGGTCAGCGGCACATCAAACCCAAACACGGGGTCCTGCTTATATTTCACAACATCCAGTTTGCCGCTCAAAACAGCAGCCAACAGTGCGCGAGTATATTTGATCGAAATACGCTTCCCAATGCCAAAGCCCCCCCCCACCCATCCTGTATTGACAAGCCAGCATTTCACATTATATTGTTCGATCTTATTACGCAGTAATTCAGCATATTTGGATGGATGATGAACCATGAACGGTCCCCCAAAACAAGCGGAAAATGTACTCTCCGGCTCTTTCCCCAAGCCGACTTCTGTCCCGCCAACCTTGGACGTATACCCCGAAATGAATTGATACAACGCTTGATTCGGAGATAACCGTGCTACCGGAGGCAACACCCCGTTCGCGTCACAGGTCAACAAAATAATATTCTTCGGATGTCCGGCTTTCTTTTCTGGCACTGCATTTGCAATAAACTCCAAGGGGTAC
Organism: uncultured Chloroflexia bacterium; assembly: GCA_963730175.1. GTDB lineage: Bacteria > Chloroflexota > Anaerolineae > Anaerolineales > Villigracilaceae > Defluviilinea. The sequence continues at coordinate 161,049 of CAVSRF010000058.1, forward strand.
GATGCGCGCGTGTTCTCAGTGAGCGAGTCATCATTCAAGTCGATCTTGCGCGTGATGGGATCGAATGGAACATTCTCAAGAATCGTTCCAAATCTTTTGGTTGTCGCATAAATTTCCGGTTCAGCCGATTCGGACAAACCAATCACTTTGGCGTAGCATCCGCCTTCGAAGTTGAACACGCCATTATCGCTCCAGCCGTGTTCATCGTCACCAATGAGGCGGCGCGTAGGGTCGGCGGAAAGGGTTGTTTTTCCGGTTCCGCTCAACCCAAAGAACAAAGCGACATCGTTTTCGTCATCAGGGTTTACATTGGCTGAACAGTGCATGGACATTACGCCTTTAAGCGGAAGCAAGTAATTCAACAAAGTAAAAACGGATTTTTTCAGTTCGCCCGCATATTCTGTATCTCCAATAATGGCAAGTTTTTTCTCAAAATTCAAAATAATGAATGTTTCACTGTTCGTATTATCCACGGCTGGATTCGCCTTGAAACCTGGAGCCCCAATGATTGTAAATTGAGGAACAAAGCCTTTGTATTCATCCAGCGATTGTGGCAATATGAACATGTTGCGAATAAACATACTATGCCATGCCTGCTCAGTAATGAAACGGACGGGCAAACGATATTGTTCATCCGCGCCTGCATATACATCTTGAACAAACACGTCCCGGCCCTGCAAATATTCCAACATGCGTGCGTGCAAAGCGTCAAACTTTTCAGCATCGAATGGACGGTTATATACACCCCACCAAACGTTGTTCTCGGAATCTACATGACGGACAACGAATTTGTCGTTCGCAGAACGGGCAGTATGCTTTCCAGTATGCGCAACATATGGTCCACCCGCAGACATAGCCCCCTCCCCGCGAAATATAGCCTCTTCATATAAAACTTCAGTCTCAAGATTCCAATAAGCAAGATGCAAGTTAGACACACCCTGACTTGAAAGGTTGAAATCTGCCTTTCGAGACTGCGCAATTGATTCTGCGGGAGTTCTCACGTTCGATGATTCATTCATAACCAAAGCTCCTTTCGTTTAAAACAAGAACGACCTTTATTGGGATTTGAGTTCACTATAAACAAACTTTTATTATAATGGACGAAAACTTTGGGGTTTAGATGACAAAACTCACTAAAATTCCCTTGATGCTAATAAATAACCAATAAAGGGTCTTTTGAAACTCATTCGGAGGGGCACATGACACAAAAAACGGATACCAAAATTCACTCAACGCTTACTGACAGGTAATCTTATCCGGTTCAGGGTCGGTTCCCAAATTCCAGATCCGGTCGAAATCCTGCATATAAAGTTTTGCAATATCAGGGTTATCAATAATGAGCACATTTTCATCGTTACTCGTTTCGGCATTCGTCGAGAAATTCAATGAACCTGTAATCACATAACGTTCATCTACAACGATCACTTTATTGTGCATAAAGCTCGGGTTCCCATCGCGGCGGACAGGCACATGAGCACAATAGAAGGTTTTTAATTCAGCGGCATCCGTATCACTACCCACCTTCTCGTAGACGCCGGCGACATTAACACCGTTCTGCGCGCGGGCGATCATCGCCGCCGCCAAGGGATAATCTGTAAAACTAAACGCAAGAAAACGGACACTTGAGGTCGCAGTATTAACAAGAGGGATAATTGCTTCTTCAATTGCATGATCTTCCGATGTGAAAATAACATAAACGGAAGAACCGTTGATGATCGTGGATTGGTCAGCCAACTGCGATGGTGACTTCGGACCAAACTGACCATCCCACATCTCCTGGAATTCACGTTCGTAGATCGTTGCCAATTCAGGTGATTGGATAACGATCGTATTATTGTCCTGCTTGAAAACACCATTCTCTGTAATATTCGTCGAACCTGTCCATGTGATTTGGTTATCAAATATCCAGAACTTATTGTGCATCAACGCAGTCCGATTATCTGAACGGACCTGAATACCTGCGTTCATCAGCATGGCAAATTGACCACGACCAGGTTCTTCGTCTGCAAGCAAGCCACTCTCATCATCTGTGACCCAACGGACATCCACACCGCGATTGTGTGCGGCGATCAAAGCCTCGGCAACAGGCGTCAGGTTAAATTCAAAGGATGCGATATGAATACTGGTCTGTGCCGCATTAATGTGGTCAATTAACCTGCCTTCAATCGAATTCTGCCACTGTGCCGGGTCATTGATCGTTCAACGGATCGGTGAAATATACCTGCCACCAACTGGGTGCAGGAGGAACAACGGTCGGCTCATCCAACGTAACCGTGGGCTGTTCCAATACAACAGGCGTATTCGTCGGGAACAATGAATCAGGTTGAAATGGAGTCTCGGTAATCTCTAATGCAGGCGGAAGCGTAGAGGCGACCACAAGAGAAGGTGTCGGCGATCCAGAGAGAACCTCGCCAACATCAATTCCGGTCAGCGAATAAAATATTCCACAAATGGCAAACAAGACAACGACCAGCAATCCAATGATTCCACCCTGTGTCTTCGACATGGCACTTTTGCGCGGCATAAAGCTATCCTTTCGATTTCCGATCGTCAAATAAAGTTTTCAACCACATCACAATTTGTTGTGCATTCGCGTTAGCCGGCAATTGTCCAATCACTTCGTCCATGGATGGCAATACAAAAGACTCGCCAAACAAAACACGCGCCTGTTCATCAATCCGATTCCATAACGCCAGACGAGACTCTGCGTCCAAACTGTTTGCTTCGCCTGTCCAACGTCCGACGGCACGCATCATCAACCGCAATGCGCGCAAGCGGGGCGCCATATGTTCTTCTGCTGTTTCGTCGTCCAAGCCATTTGTTGCATCCACGATATTTTTTACAGTCGATTGTCCCCACGAAAGTAACTCACTCGCCGCGCTTTCATCCAGCGATTCGGCAAGCGATTCGTTACCAGTTATGTTACCCATCACACGATGGAGTCTTTCTTCCAATTCGCTCATGTTGCGAGTATAGCAGGTTTTATTTGATGTTATCAAAATCCTGCGGATTGCCCAACGCCATCCGAACTGCGGCTGGATCGATACGCTTGATCAAGCCCAGGAGGACATCCCCGCTTCCCACCTCGACGTAGGTCTGGATTCCGTTCCCAAGCATTAACTTCACGGATTCGGTCCAACGCACGCGTGACTGCATCTGCGCTTTGATGTCGGCGCGCAATTCATCTGCCGCGAGCATCGGTTTGGCGTGAACGTTTCCAATCACAGGGATGGCAGGTGTTTGAATGGGGCACGCATCCACTGCTGCATTCCATTCTTCCTGAATGGATGCCATCAATGGAGAGTGTGCGGCAATACTTACAGCAAGAGCCTTGGCACGTTTTGCGCCTGCAGCTTTGGCTCCTTCCATGGCGCGTTCCAGCGCGGGTCGATGTCCAGAGATGACAACCTGCCCGGGGCAATTATCGTTGGCAACTTGTACGATTTCATCGGCTGTGCTTGCCTCTGCACAGACTTTATCCAGCGTAGGAATATCCACGCCGAGGATGGCAGCCATGCCACCCGGGTTGAGTTCTCCGGCGCGCTTCATCAATTCGCCGCGGGTGCGGACGAGTTTGAAGTCCGTCGGCAAAGGATAAGGCTCCAGATGCCGCGAGAGCCGATAGCTCGCCAAGCGAATGCCCGGCAACAGAAGCAGGCTTGAAGTCCGGGTAAAGATGCGAGAACGTCCGGTAGGCGGCTATCGAATGGATGAATAAAGCCGGTTGTGTGTTAACCGTCTCATTGAGTTCGGTATCAGGTCCATCCCACATTAATCGAGAGAGGGAAAAGCCGAGGATGGAATCTGCTTCATCGAAAAGCGCTTTGGCAGTGGGATATTGTGCGGCGAGGTCTTTTCCCATGCCAACGGCTTGCGAGCCTTGTCCGGGGAAGATGAATGCTGTGGTTTGTGGGTTGATGTTCATTGAGCCTCCGTAATTTCGTAGGGGCGGAGCAATGCTCCGCCCCTACCATGACCATTAAAACACAAACGGGTCGTGTTAGTCACGACCCGTTATGAAACAATCTTCAGATTACGATTCTTGTTTCTTTTCTTTCTTGATCTCTACAATTTCGCGTCCTTCGTAATATCCACAGTTGGCGCAGACGGTATGCGGAAGGCGCATGGAACCGCAGTTCGAGCAGGATGTGAGATTACGGGGTTGCAAGGCATCATGGGCACGGCGGTTATTGCGGCGTCCCTTTGAGTGTTTGCGTTTTGGTTGTGGTGCCATTTGACTTACTCCTTAATATATTTCTTGCTTACAGTTTTCCAGTCAAGCGGGCAGATTATAGCGGGTGGAGAGAGGGGCGTCAAGTGATTGGGTAACGGATATTGAAGCGGATAAGCGGATGATAGTCCACGGATTGGAACAGGTGCTTTGGTGATATTTTGCATATTGACCTATGTATGCAGGGTACTATAATTAATTTATCGGATTTTTCACTTGTATAAACCCCAAACGGCTTTGGATTTTAGACGGCACATTGCCGTCCATAAGCGAGTTATGCGGATGGTTGCCGCTATCCCCAAGTTAGCCCGCTCTTTCGGAGAGAAATATAATGTGAGCAATTTTTGGCAAGGCATCTTTCCAGAAAACAGAAACACCACACCAAATCTATTTTGACATAACAATAGGAATTATTGCACCTATTTTATGTCCCATATTTGACCCTTTCGTGTTCCATATTGATGATACTTTCGGTCCTTACTTGTACGGCTTTCGAGTATTTGCTTACACATCAATAGGTTTGGGAATTTTGGTGTTAGGAATATGGTTTTTATTCGGAACACAAATTAAACGGTTAAACGGGCTGATAGCGGGAATATTTTTATACGGTGTGCTTTTTGCGATAGCAATTGGTCTTGCTATGTTGCCATTTAGCATCCTTTTTACTCCAGTTTTAATTGGAATACTTGGATTTATCCCTTTCGCCACTTCCTTCGTTTTCCTCCGAAATGGTCTTAGAGCACTCCGAACAGCAAATAAGTATATGAATAAGTTTTGGCTCATAAGTTCGCTAATATTTGGCATCTTTTTGGTTGTATCAATTCCTTTTTCAATAAAACAAAAAACTGATGAGTTTGTTGCACAAGGATTAAAGGAGGTAATTCAAGGTAACACCGAATCAGCAACAGCCGCCGCAAAGAAACTCAAAGCATATGCTTTTTGGTGTGATAGTTTTTGCTATAGAGAGATAGGATGGGCTGTCGAGAAAGAGTTGGATAAACTCACCAAAAATTCCTATTACAAATGTATAAAGACCTTGCGAGACGAGATTGGTTTGTAGTTCCGCCTGAGTAACAAAGTGCTAAATATTTTATTCAAAAAAACGAGTGCTCTAGGCAAGGTGCGCGGGCTAATACCGTGTCCTCAGAAACCATTCCATTAGGAGCGCCCCAGATGATGACATTCGGGGCGCTGTTCTATAGGGAATTACGTTCACCTTCAGTTCACAACCGAAAAAGTATCAAAAATCTCGCAGAGAATTAAACGCAAAGCGGGCGTCTTGCCCTCAGACGCCAATCAAGGAGGAATTCTTTGTTGCTCCTAGGCAGGTATCAATTGATAACCGAACTTTGCCGCCCGCTTCTTCATGTATTTGACCTGCTGCTGTTCATACTGCTTTTGATATTCGTTCACACTCAGCGGATCATATTCCACTTTGTACTTCAGCATTTTGTACACCACCCGGCTATTGCATGTGCCGTTGCCACCGTTGCCTGGGCTGGCCCCAAGCGTGATCGCAACCGTCGGTACAACACTCCAAATGGACAGTCTGCCTTCTTTACCGAGTTGGCTGCCATGCGAAACGCCTGCCCTGCCCGGTTCTTGGTCTTCAGTGTTTTGTTATTCAACACCTTGCCCCCAGAAATATCGTGCTTGGGTGCCAACCCCAGCCATGAACTGAAATGCTTCTCGGTCGGAAACTTCTCCCCGACGTTGCTTCCTACTTCCATTGTCACCGTTTGCGCCAGCGACACCCCCATCCCATCCACCAGACTCAAATCCACTCCATTGATCCGATACAAATGCTCGCGGATTTCCCTGGCAGCCTTCGGCGCATTTTTGCTGTGAGCATGTCGCTTCTTGTCTGGTACCACTGGCAATTCCCCGCCTGCCCAATCTGGGCGTGTCATTCCATACTGACGACTGATCTCTGCGTCACAGGCTTCTATCTTTTCTGTGTAGAAATCGTACAACTCCAAGGATTGCTTCAACACGTAGAGATGCTCTTCCCGCCATGTTCCCGTCAGTGCTTTCGCAATTTCCTCTTCCGCTGTGCTTGCAACCCGGATCCCGTAATGTTGCCAATTCTTCCGGCTTTCGCATCCCTGCTACAATCGCGCGGATGATCTTTTGCCCCGTCACTCCTGTCACATCCGTCACCGCCTGGCTCAACTGGATGTTCATTTGCAACAACGCCTTCTGCATATGCTGGATATGTGGTGCGCGATGTTCCACAATTGCGCGCGGTGACGCAGCAATGTCCGCAACGCCACCAAATCTGCCTGCGGGCGGAACGACCCTTTCAGCAGTCCATAACTGTGCAGCGTCTGGATCCATTGTGCATCTTCCACATCCGTCTTTTGCCCGGCTACTTTCCGCAACGAACGCGAACTGATCAGCAGCAATTAAAATCCTTGCCGCTCCAAATCTTCAAACAGCGGGATCCAATAGACCCCGGTGCTTTCCATCGCCACCGTCTTGACCTCATGCTTGCGAAACCACTCGCAGATCGCATGCAAGTCCACCGTGTAGTTCCCAAAGGCTTTCACCAATTGGACCTCATCTCCCCCTGATACGCATGCCACGATCTCTGTTGCACCGATGTCTACTCCGGCTGCATTCTGATGCACTTTACTCAACCCTTCAAAGGGTCGTGCTTCCTCCATTCCCCTTCGTCCGTTTACTCTTCTTTTTCTTCATCTTTTACTCCTGCTCTTTATAATGGACAGAACCCGGTCATTTATGGGGATTAGCTTCCTCATCGGGGTCCTTCACCCCCTCCCTCGCCACCAGTGTATAAATCAATTGGACCGGTAACCACGGTGCACCTCTGGGGCTGCCTGCTCGGCAAACCTCCACTGCTGTGTACGGCTTGTAGATCTGTCGCTTGGGAGTATACTTAGCGCTCATGGACTGGACGGTTTCTGGCGTGAAAAATGAGCCCCCCGCTCTTTTCTGGTGCACTGGACGCTGGGGAGTTTGCGCGGTTTTCGAGTATTATTCTGGCTTCGAGTTTTTTCTGCTCCCAAGCAGAGTCCACGCCCGCCCCAGCG
>CAVSRF010000059.1:0-11339 GCA_963730175.1 uncultured Chloroflexia bacterium
AGTCAGATAGGATAAAGCCGCTTCATCTCCAGCCGAGGGTTGAATCGCTTCGATGGGCGTTCCCAAAGCCGGTAGTGATACCCAGCCCTTCCCCGGCGTGTTAACTGCCATGGCAATACGCGGCGCAGGGATAACTCCATGGTTGCTCAACGCGGCAGAAGCAAGCGCCATCTGTAGAGGCGTAACGTGGAGATTATCCACTTCTGTTGATGAAGCGGGCGGCGCAACCTGCATTCTCAATTGGGGTGCTTTATAAAAGCCGAACGTTTCATATACCTTTTGCATTTGCTCTTCATTCAATCTCTGGTCGCCGAATAACGATGTTTCAAACGGTTTCATAATCGGGCCTGGCAGGTAGAGACCTGATGTCGCGCGGTTGATCAATGGTCTTTCCGGATCTGTGGCAAGGCTTGCACCCTGCTCATTCAATTTATTGGGGTCGAAAGTGGGATGGGATGCCATGACAAGAATCTCTCCACTTTGTGTGTTGAGTAAAATGACCGCGCCGTGATGACCACTCATTATTTCATCTGTGCGGCGTTGCAGAGATAAATCTATACTCAAACGTACATCCAACCCATGGGGCGACATACCGTAGAGAAGTTGATTTATGATAATGCTGGATGCGAGATTGCCTGTTGTGCCGCGCAGGTAGTCATCCAATGATGCTTCAAGTCCAGCCTGCCCGTAGATGCCGTGAGTGTAGCCGGTAATGGAGGCGAGGTCTGGATAGTTGTAATAGCGCTCGTATGACCCGATCTCGCCGGTGGTTGTAGTGATCGGTTTATCGGATCTGTCCAATAATTCGCCGCGCGGCACGTAACGTTCCTCAACGATAAGACGCGGGTTGTCTGAGCGGGTGAGCAGGTCGGGTCCGCGCACTACTGCCCACCAGCCGTTCGCCAAGGCGGCGGCAAAGATTCCAAGTGACAGGAGTGCGCTTAATACAACATAAGGTTGATGGTTCAAGAGGGCGCGGGTTCCTCATCCTGGTGGTTGCTGATGATAAGGAGAAACAGCAATCCAATAAAGGATGTCAGTAGTGAAGAACCACCATACGATACAAATGGAAGGGTGACGCCCGTCAGTGGCAGGAGACGCAGGTTGCCGCCAACGATCAAAATGGTTTGAACGCCAAAGTAAGTTGTAATACCAGCCGCAACAAATCTGCGGAAGATATTCGGTGCGCGGAGTGCGGCGCGAAAGCCTCGAGCGATGATCAAGCCGAAGAGGGCAAGCAGGCCCAAAGTCCCCAAAAGACCCGTTTCTTCCGCAATCGCCGTATAAATAAAATCGGAAGATGCGACAGGTACGAATCCCGGACTCCCCAATCCCGGTCCGCGCCCTTCGATGCCGCCGTTCGCGATTGCGATCATGGATTGAACGATTTGATACGAACTGCCGCCCGGGTCGTTCCATGGATTTAGCCAGGAATCAATGCGTGCGTGGACGATGCTTACGCCATAATAACCCGCAGTGCTGACAACCAGAAGTAAAACAACGCTGACTAAAAGTACGCGTTTACGTTCTGTTACAAGGTAGATGATGATCGCATAAAGTGCAGTGAAGATGGACGCCGTGCCGAGATCGCGTTGTGCCAACAAGAGCATGATGACGATGCCGCTCAAAATCAATGTTGGATAAAGGAGATGTATGATGCGCAGGCGCGATGGAAGTTTATCTGCAAAGTACGCGGCGAGATAGGTAATGAGCAGGAGTTTGAGTGGTTCGGACGGCTGAAAATAAACATCACAACACCCAAGCCATAAGCGTGGACCAACGCCCCCCGGATTGGTCCCAAAGAGCAGGGTGAGGGCTGTCAGCAATAAGCCTGCCGAAAGGAGGACGTACTTGTATCTGCGAAGGAATTCAAGCGTGGTAAGTCGTAAACCAAAGATAAGAATGACTACACTGACGGCAAACCAAAGCGCCTGGCGCGGTCCCGCTATCCCAGGATCAAGCCGCCATATCGTCAGCATTCCCCATCCGCTTATAAGCGCGGCGATCGGAAATAAATATGGGTCGGCATCGGGCAGGTGTTTGGTAATGTAGCGGTGTGCGAGATATGCGAAAAGACTCCACAATGCGAAAGCCACCCATTGTGACCAGAGGTAGGTCACGTTCCAGGTGCGTTCCCAAACTGCGGGTGATATTGTAATAAGTAGGGCTTGTAAGAAGAGAAAACCAGCCGCCAGTTTAAGCAGGCGGTCCTGAGTGAACTTGTTCATTTGTTTGTGTTTACATGTACTTGGTAATAAGCAAGTCAAGCTTTTGAAGTGTTGCCGGTGGGATTACATCCTTGCGTGTGATCAGGGCGGTGGACAGGGCATGACCGCATTCACAGTCCCTTTCAGGCTTTAAATTCTTTGCAAGAATGCGCACAGCTTCTTGAGCGAGCGCTGTATTTTTATTTAATGTTTGGATTACCATTTCAACGGTTACGGGCGCTTCACTTACGTGCCATACATCGTAATCTGTGACATGTGCCATGGTTGCGTAGCAGATCTCCGCTTCGCGCGCGAGGAAGACCTCCGGCGATGCTGTCATGCCAACGATGGACATTCCCCACGAGCGATACACGTTGGATTCTGCCTTCGTTGAAAAACGTGGACCTTCGATGGTGATGAACGCGCCGCCGCGATGGGTCACGCCTCCTGCCTCGCTGACGGCTGATTCCAATTGTCCAGAGAGATCGTCGCAAAATGGATCTGCCACACTAATATGACCGACAAAGCCTTCCCCAAAAAAGGAGCGTGGGCGATTGTTTGTGTTGTCGTATATTTGATCGGGAATTACGATGTGCCCAGGCGCGAATTCTTCTTTCAATGATCCACAAGCGCTGATGCTGATGATCCGTTGTACGCCAAGTGATTTGAGTGCATATATATTTGCCTGATAGGGAACTTCACTTGGCGTGATGTGATGTCCGATTCCGTGTCGCGCCAAAAAGGCAATACGCTTACCCTCAAGTGTACCAACGATGATCGGTGCGCTGGTCTTGCCGAAGGGCGTATCCAGGTCGTATTCATGCGAGTTTTCGATGCCCGGCATTTCATATAATCCCGAGCCTCCGATGACTGCCATGGTCACATGTTCGTTCATAACGGACCTCCAGTTTTAAGTTTCATCTTCAGGGATGCTGATTTGAATGGTAAAAACGGTGTTCCCGGATTTGAACTGATCGCCAGTGGTGATGACTGTGGGGAGGGTCACTTGGCTATTATTTAGAAACGTCCCATTTGTTGAACCAAGGTCTTCAAGCCACCATTGTGTGTGGTGATAGGAAAGGCGCGCGTGATGTGCTGAGAGAGCGTCATCGATCGGCGCAATGTCGCAATTCGTATTGCGGCCAATCATAATCTCTGTTTGCCAGAAGTGATACTGGTGTTCCTTGCCGTTTTCCAATTTGGCATTTATATGGATGCCAGGCTTTTTTTGAGAAACTAAAAGGGTACCTTGTTGCCTGATGTCCCGCCAGAGAGTCACCAGAATCCACCCTAGAAAAGCGTAAAGCACGCCTGCCAGTAGTATTCGCAGGCTGATGGCAACTATCGCAGTCATTCAGTCTTTTTGAATTTGTCAGTTCTTGATTCCACGGTTTTTTTCTCAAGCGTGGCGGTGGGTCTTTCACTGTGGTCGGCTTCGTGTTCAGATAGCCGATCTGTCTCGGGAAGTTCCGGGCGGGGGGGAGGGGTATCCTGCCCAAAGATCAAAGAAACTCCCGCCAGCGAGATCACATCACCCGGATATAAGACGGTTTGGCTGGTGCGTTGCCCATTAACAAATGTCCCGCCGGTGGAATTTAAATCAAAGAGGACAAAACGTCCTTTAATGGCACGTAATTGAGCATGGTTGCGGGAAATGCGCGGGTCATCTATTACAAGATGGTTTTCGAGCCTGCGTCCAATGTTTACTACGGTTTCTTTGAGCGGATGAACCTTTACCCCTTCAACGATCAAAAAGGCATTTTCGGGAATCGTATTGTTCGATTCCGAATCGTTCTGTGTTTTTGTTGCCATTCCTTTTGTATCCTCTACTGGCTCCAATTTATGTGATGCGATTATGCTTACTTCCTCAGGTGAATAAGAATCATCTGTGGTTATTGTGATGGTTGGCTGGGATTCGAACTTCAGCCCCACATCCCCGCCTACTGAGCTGATAATGTTTTTTAATGCCTCTATGGCACGAGGCTCACGCCACAGCGGAGCCGAATCGTTACCTACGATCAAGGTAAACACATTTGGTGCAACCAGTTTTTCATCTTTATGTTCGACAATGTTTTGTTTCAAAGCCGACGCAAGTTTTTGGATAACTCGATCTTCGTTCTTGAGACCCGGCAGAATCGACGTTAACTGGTTTTCTACCAGCGCTTGTAATTTTGCCTCCAATTGATCTAATTTTGACATCATCCAGATTGCCTCAGTGCGCCCATTTGATGGTGGAATTATAGGTGTGAGGTGAAAAAACCGCAAGATAACAAGCTTGCAGTTTTAAAAGAAACTGAAAATATCTCCTATTATTACATTTTCTGATTGCAATTGGGGCAAACAAATTCGTTAGCTTTGACTGCAAACCCACAGTTGGGGCAGGAAGTAGGGCGACCGTTTCCAAGGGGAGCGCCACAGGCAATACACGATCCTTCTCCCAAAGGGTTGGGCGTTTCACAGTATTCACATATAATGCGCCTTAGCCGTTCAGATAGTTCGTGTGAAGCGCCCATTGCCGCGGCAGCTTGATCTATCGTTTTCCACACTTTTTCGTTCAATTGCATATTCTCAATGTCTTGTGCCAGATCATCAAGTCGGCCGATCAGGCTGAATGGATTCCGGAGTGCGGAAATGGCTGTTTGACCCAAACTTGCCGCCACACCGAGCCAGGCTTGTTGCCCGATCTCTATCATGATCCCATCTTCAACTTTTTCGATCGTAACGGTCAGTGCCGTTTGCCCACCGGATTGTGACCCCATGCGTGTGGCAATTTGGACTGCCAGTTTGTCTAACTGCCCCATGACCTGTGCGTGCAAGTTTCCGCGATTAAATTCTCCCAGCAAGGCCTGTGCAATATCGTTTGGTTGGATGTTTCCGTGCAAAATTCGCCTGTCCATGTTTTCGATTATAATCCTTTTATGAGCGGCGACAATTTGTCGTCGTATTTCGTCTTATATGGAATCTCTACGTAAATGAAAAGATTTTGGTTTAAGTTTTCTCTAGGGTTGCTTACGGTATCAGTCTCAGGTGTGGCGATGTTCCTTGTGCCGAGGCAGGTTGATGCTTATCAGGATGCGTCGACGCCAACGGGAACAGGCACTTTTATTACAGTTATATATACCGAGGATATCAATGTCCGAAGTGGACCCAGTACGGTTCTTTATCCAGATCGTATTGGTCAACTAAAGCCGGGTGATATTGTTCCGGCTTTTGGGGTTTCCTCAGGGCATGAGTGGGTTCAGATCTCCTTCCCGTCTGCACCGAATGGTGTTGGTTGGGTGTATGCAGAATACGTGAGTGTTTCGGGCGGCGAACTTCCTGTTGTTGAATCTCCTCCAACGCCGACACCTCTTGCTACGAATACAGTTGACCCAACTTTGGCTGCTGCCTTTAATTTTCAGCCGACCTCAACACGTATGCCAACGTTTACACCTCCTCCTCCTTTGGATGTTCCCAAGTTTGAAGAGGAGACTGCGTCGCGTCCATCTGGAATCCCCTCAGGTATTCTTGTAGTAAGCCTTGGGTTGATTGGCGCGCTTGGGCTGGTTGTTTCATTTATCTTGCGTAAGCAATAACCCTTATGGCACGCATTACAAAATTAGTGTTATGGAGCGTTGTTCTGCTTGTAGTGTTGCTTGCGGGATTAGTCAATCCGGCGAATGATATTGTATTTGCACAACAGCCAACGGGCTCCATTCCAACAGTTACAGGCACACCTACAGGACCCACGGTTAGGGTGGATACTAGTCTTCAGCAGGTAACTGTGTATGCTGGACCGAGTTCATTCGATTACCCTGCAGTTGGTGTTTTGCTCTCCAATGAAATTGCTCCTGCGCTTGGGCGTGCCAGAGATAAAGATGATTGGATAAAAATTTATTATCCAGGGATATCCGGCTCAGTTGCCTGGGTGTATGCCCTTTATGTTTCTTTATCTCCTGGGGCATTCCTTCCTGTTGTGGATGTGCCTCCAACACCTACGCCCTTTTCTACCCCCACGCTCAATCCGACCCTTGAAGCCGCTTTTATCGGTCAGCAGACCCCTACTCGTTTGCCGACATTTACGCCTCCTCCGCCTCTTGAGTTGCCTTCATTTACTGAACCGGGTTCCAATGCGAGTCGCGGTATCCCTCCCGGACTACTCATTCTTAGCTTGGGATTGTTTGGTTTTTTCGGGGCAGTCATCTCTTACTTGAGAGGCAGGTAACAAAAAAGACCGAAGTTTCCGGTCTTTTTTGTTACCTAAAGTTTTTTGAGAATTAGTTGTTGCAAGAGCAAGAACCGCCACAACTGCATCCGCCTTCAGCGTGTTCATGTGACTGGATGTTGGGGCTGTCCACTGCGAAACCTGCGCCGCGAACCGGATCATTGACAAAATCGATTGTTGCGCCACGCAAGTAATCAATGGAAACTTCATCAACAACCACTTTTACACCGTTGGCTTCAAAGGTGGTATCAACATCACGGAAATTATTGTCAAGCGCCATTCCGAAATTCACGCCACAACATCCGCCGCCAGCGACATATACGCGTAAGGCATAACCTTCCAGATTGCGCTCGGAAATGATATTTTTCACGGCGTCTGCAGCTGTTGTGGACAACGTAATTGATGTAGTATCAACTTCTGTAAAAACTTTAGTTTCGAGTTCCTGTAACATTTTTTCTCCTTTTGGAGCTGAATTGGATAGATATTATCAAATTAGAGGCGGACTGTCAACACAAAAATAGATGAGTAATGTAACGTCTGGTCATGACTCATTATTCTTGACACATCCCATTTGCACCTGTAAAATCCTTATGTTTAATAGGTGCAAGCCTATATTTTCAATTTTTCAGGAGGAGTTACCTACATGTTAGTAATGGGACTTACCCAACTGGAGATCGTCGCAATTTGGGCTGTGTTTGGTGTTGCATGGCTTGGTTTAGGATACGCGGTCTTCCTTCGTGCACAAATTATGCGCGAAGATAAAGGCACCGAAAAAATGCAGGAAGTCTGGAACGCGATTAAAGATGGAGCGAATGCTTATTTACAGAAGCAGTTTCGCTCCATTTTGCCTTTAATTGCTGTTTTGACCGTTGTTTTGTTCCTGTCTGTTTATATTGTTCCACCTTCGCCCGAAGCGCAATTACGCTTCCCAGACATGAACGATGCCCAACTTAAATTGTGGATCGGTATTGCGCGTGGATTGGCTTTTATCATGGGCGCAGGCTTTTCGCTCGCAGTCGGTCAGATCGGCATGCGTATGGCAATCGAAGGCAATGTACGTGTCGCTTCAGCATCCACGAGGTCGTTTGGTGAGGCGCTTCGCATCGCTTACCGTGCTGGAACAATCACCGGTATGTTGACTGATGGACTCGGTTTGCTCGGCGGAACAATCATCTTTATCATTCTTGGTGTTGCGGCTCCCGATGCTTTGCTCGGTTTTGGTTTCGGCGGCACACTGCTAGCGCTGTTCATGCGTGTGGGCGGTGGTATCTTCACTAAAGCGGCAGATGTCGGCGCTGACTTGGTTGGTAAAGTAGAAGCAGGCATCCCTGAGGATGATCCGAGAAATCCAGCTGTTATTGCTGATCTCGTTGGTGACAATGTCGGTGACTGCGCTGGTATGGCTGCCGACATCTTCGAATCCTATGAAGTTACGATCGTTGCTGGACTTATTCTTGGTCTGGCTCTCTGGCACATTACCGGCCGCCTCGAGTGGATCGTCTTCCCCCTAATCGTTCGTGGTGTGGGTGTGCTCTCATCCATCATCGGTACTTACTTTGTAAAAGCTGGTAAAACCGGTAAATCTGGCGATGCCATGAAGGCGATCTTTAGTGGCTTCGTGACATCTGCCTGGATCTCCGCTGTGTTATTTTATGTCGCAGGTTTTTTCTACTTGAGATCACCTGAAATGGATGCATGGGGTGGTTGGTGGCGTTTGCCGACAGTTGTAGGTGTTGGTGTCATTCTGGCGATTATGATTGACCGCTTGACTGAGTATTTTACAGGCACCGAGGCGTCTCCCGTGAACGACATCAAAAGAGCCGCAGATACGGGTCCTGCGACCCTTATTTTGAACGGGATTTCAGTTGGCTTTGAATCGTCCGTTTGGTCCGTGATTGTGATTGCATTGACCATTGTGGCTTCCATCGGTATTTTTGGCACCATCCCTGATGTAACTGGTGTGGAACGCGCAACATTTATTTTGTACGGCGTTGCCATGACTGGTATCGGCATGTTAACTTTGACAGGTAATAATGTGGCGATGGATTCGTTTGGTCCCATCTCTGATAATGCCAACGGTATTGGTGAGATGGCTTGGTCAGGCAAAACAGATAAAGCAACAAAAGATGCTCAGCAGATCATGGCTGATCTTGATGCAGTGGGTAATACAACCAAAGCCATTACAAAAGGTGTGGCAATTGGTTCTGCTGTGATTGCTGCTGTAGCCCTCTTTGGGTCGTTCTTGGTTGATGTTTCGCGCGCTCAGAGTAGTTTGGGCGTGGCTGTTGCTGATCAAATTCAATCCATTGGTATCCGCGTCGATATTCCTCAGATTTTTGTAGGTATGCTCATCGGTGGCGCTTTGCCGTGGTTGTTCTCTTCGTTTGCTATTCAGGCAGTAAACCGCGCGGCTTCCCTGATCGTACTGGAAGTCCGCCGCCAGTTCAAATTGGGCGTGCTTGAAGGCAAGATCAAACCTGATTACAAACAGGCTGTGAATATCTCTACAACCGCCGCACAGAAGGAATTGGTTTCGCTGGCGTTGCTCGGTATTGTCACTCCAATCGTTGTTGGATTGATGTTGGGTGTGGAAGCGCTTGGAGGTTTTCTGGCGGGCATCATTGTCTCCGGTCAGTTGCTGGCGGTTTTCCTCAATAACTCCGGCGGCGCCTGGGATAATGCCAAGAAGTTGATTGAAGACGAACCCAAAGATCCCAAGAATAATCTTGGTAAAGGTTCCGAACGTCACAAAGCTGGTGTGGTAGGCGACACGGTGGGAGATCCTTTCAAGGATACCGCTGGTCCCGCGTTGAACCCAATGATTAAGGTTGTGAACCTTGTAGCTGTGATCGTTGCTCCCGTGATTGTACAATATGAGGGCGCCATTGCAATTCGGTTGATCGTCTCAGCTGTTTTGCTTTGTGTATTGGCTTGGGCGATTGTCCGATCAAAGACCCCGGCGCCGGCGATGGTGGAAGAGGTTAAGCCTGTTGCAAGTAAGGGTAAGAAAAAGTAAGGTTTCATTCCTAAGGCTCTTGATAATATTGTCGGGAGTCTTAGGAAGATATTTATTCTGATATTGAATAATGAAAAGTAGCAGTTTTTATTACCCGTTCCTTCATCCATTCTTGTTTTTGCTTTCATCCATTTTTTTTGTATATCGGCGTGGAGAAGTAATTATTTCTCCGGATCAACCAGTCCGCATTTTGTTGCTCTTGTCGGTCTTGCTTGTTGTTTGCATTAGACTTGGCGTAAGGAAGTTTCAAGATCATAATCTGTTCGGACTGTTGCTGACTGTTTTCATCCTCGGGGTTTGTTCAGACTTTAGTTTTTTTATGCTTGTCACTATAATTTTGATTGTAGTATATATACTTTGGTCCGTGTATTCCTATGCTCGAAAAAGGCGTGTAACAGGGGAGCAAGTAAGTCTATTTCTTAATTTTGTTGGTTTAATTCTGCTGGTTATTAATAGTGTTTCCCCCATCTCTGCTTTTGTTATGCTAACCAAGACTTATACTAGACTTATTCACGATAAGAAAAGTCTTCTGTTAGCGAATTCAATGTCAGTGGATATGCGACCAGACATATATTATATTGTCTTGGATGGGTATGTTCGTTCGGATATGCTTCAGGAACTTTATGGTTATGATAACTCTACTTTTTTGCAATCCTTGGAAGAAAAGGGATTTATCCTTCCAAAGGAGAGTAGGTCAAACTACCCTAAAACTGCGCTTTCGGTACCATCGACATTGAATATGGACTATATTAGCTCGATTGCGCCGGGATTGCAGGACAGTTATTACTGGTGGTTGATGAATCCCTTAATAGATCATAGCCAGGTTCGCACAACACTCGAAAAGCTAGGATACCAATCGATTTCTATAATGACCGATTGGAGTATTACTGATAATCCAACAACTGATGCTTACTATCATATGAAGCCTATTGTATTGAATGATTTTGAAAATGTTTTTCTTCATGCAACTCCTCTTGAGGTAATAAGCCCAATCCTTACGAACTTTGCATTTGTTCGATCAAATCGAAATCATCTCGAGCTTGATTTATACCAATTTCGATCCCTTGCAAATATTGCTGTCCTGCCTGGTCCAAAATTCGTGTTTGCGCATATCATTTCACCCCACCCGCCTTTTGTTGTGAATAAAGATGGAAGCCCGCGGGATCCGGGGTATTCATTTACCTTTAACGAAGCAAATGACTTTCCTCTTGATGATGAAGACTATCGTCGCGGATATGTTGGTCAGGTGCAGTTCGTCAATAATCAGATTGAACATCTTGTCGATACTATTCTTAGAGAATCAACAACGCCCCCTATAATTATTATTCAAGCAGACCATGGTTCGGGGTTATTAACTGATTTTCGGTCGTCTGATAATACCTGTCTAAAGGAACGCTTCTCTATTTTTGCAGCATACTATCTTCCGGGTATTGATAAAAAAAACATTCCAAACGATATAACCCCGGTGAACCTTTTTCGCATTATATTCAACCAATATTTTAATGCCAATATGCCTATGCTGGAACGCTTCCACTATTATTATAAAGATACAGTCTATATTTATCGTTCAGAGGATGTTACTTCTCGAGTAGATACATGTACAGTTCATTAGAATCTTCATGTTGTATATAAAATCTTATTTCTTGATATATTTCTTCTGCCACTCGAACAACTTATTCAGCGCCTCGATGGGGGACAGGCTGTTTACGTCCACTTCCTTCAACTCATCTAACAGCGGACTGGTTTCAGGAAACAGCGAAGCCTGTTGTGCGGCTTGTGGATTGATTCGCATGGCGCGCCCGGATGACTTTTCCAATTCTGCCATGATCTCGTTTGCGCGTTGAATGACTGGCGCAGGTAGACCCGCTAGTTGTGCCACGTGGATGCCATAGGATTTATCTGCGCCGCCAGG
>CAVSRF010000060.1:0-12544 GCA_963730175.1 uncultured Chloroflexia bacterium
TCTTGGCATCAAGACTCATCTTTGTACAACCACATAAACGGTTTGGCTGGTTTGCAACAAGAATTGGATGCCATGAACGCGAAGTTGCTTGCCAATCGCTTGAGTGATGCCGCCATGGGAAAGAGTGGTGTGGAACTTTTCATCGATGTCGCACAGGCGTTCCGTGCATACGTGAAGGAATATCCTGGCTTGTATATGTCCACGTTGCGTTCGTCGGGTGATCAACAAGTGCAGGATGAAAGCCTCCAGCGTGAGGAAGAGCGCGCGATGAAGGTCGGTTTTGCGATCATGGCTTCACTTGGTTTGCAGGGCGAGGATGCTGTCCACGGCTTGCGTGCTTTCCGCAGTATGGTGCATGGATTTGCCACACTCGAAGTGGCGGGCGGTTTTGGTCTGCCGCAGGATTGCGATGAAAGTTTTCGCAGGTTGGTATCGGCTTTGGTGGCTGGATTACAGAAGAACTAAATTGGAGTGAGCAATGAGCGCTTTGAAAATGTTGAATTTGGCAGTTCGATTTTTACTGGAATTATGTATGTACGCTGCGGTCGGCTATTGGGGATTCAAGACTCAAAATAGCTGGCTGATGAAAATTCTTTTGGGGATTGGCTTGCCCGTTTTGATCGCTGTGCTATGGGGAACTTTCCTTGCCCCCAAAGCGACTCGCCCCCTGAGCGGCGCTTCTTTTCTGACCCTTGAGCTGATCCTGTTTTCTACAGGCGCGTTCGCCCTTTTTGCCAGCGGCAAACCCACCCTGGGCTGGATCTATACGATTGTTTTGGTTGTAAACAAAATATTGTTGACCGTATGGAAGCAATAAGTCTTTGTGCTAATAATGCTTTTCAATTCCGCCAAAGCCAAAGGTTTTATTCTGTTCGGTCATCTCGATGAAGTGACGTAATCGCTTCTTGAATTCTTCGGGGCGGTTGCGCGCTCCGTCAATGAAGGCGATGCGGATCCGAACATACAGAATCTGAAAACGCTTGGAAATTCTTCCAGGCGTTTTTGTTCGCCTTGATCGCTTTCAGAATATCAGGTGGAATGACAAACTCTTCATTCAAGAGATCGCCTAATGTTTCGAGTACTTCTTTGATAACCATTTTCTTTTCAACCAAATATCGTAAGCGTTCGATATTCGCTTGTGAGTAGCTGGCTTTGGGTCTACGTGGAGAAAAGCGTTGAGCCGTGTGGTCATTGTCAAATTTCTTGGCGATACTATCGATCCAGCCGAAACACAAGGCTTCCTCGACTGCGTCGTTATATTCGATGCGCGCTTTGCCAGTCGCTTTTCTGGGGTAGACCAGCCAGATCTCTTTCTCGGTCTTGTAGTTCTTCTTCAGCCAGTTTCGCCAATCTTTGCGGTTCGTGATGTAGAGGGTTTGAGTGATGTCCATTATTGATTTCAGTGAAACTTCATTTGGATCGATGACCAATAGAATTTTGCCTGCGGTCATATTGTTTTGATACAGTTCCAATCCTTCCTGTGCGGAAGATAATGGAATCCGTTTTTGAAATGTGACTTGCAGGTCTGTGCTTGCCAGTTTTTGCACTTGCTGAGAAATGCTTAATATTTTCAAGATCCCATGTTGCGATGCCCAAGTCGCAAGATAGAAACCTTCCACACGGCGGTTGAAGTTCCATAAGGAATTGGGCATGATCTTTGCAGGTGATGCGGAAAGGTTTGAGTAAAGCAGGATCAAGCTGTTCGGTGGCGACGCGTCCACCAAACGCTGGGTGAAAGGCTCCGCTGATGGCATCCAGCACAAGGGTCGCGTTGAGGCGATGCGTCAGTGTGGATAATTTCTGGTCGAAGTCGGATCCGTGCTTACGAGAACATGTTCCGCTCCGAGCGAACGAAGCAAATCCGCTTGCTCTTCTCTCCGCACAACATTGATGATGGGGATATTTCTCTTGTTCGCCATCCGCAACAACATGCGCCCAAGTTGACTCGCTGCGGCGGTGTTGACGAAGGCACGATGCCTGCCTTGTTTGATGATGTCGAAGAAGATCACCGCGGTCATCGGGTTGACCACCAGGGTTGCTCCTTGCTCCAACGAGACATTCTTATTGAAGCGGGATACAAAGCGATGCCTTCGTCAGCATGTATTCCGCCCATGTGCCATCGCCGTTCGAGATTTTGGAGCAGGCAACACGTTTGCCCAAAAGGAATTTTGGAAGAAAGCCATCTCCTGCGGCGACAACCGTTCCACTGCCTTCGATGCCCGGGTGACGGGAAGCGCTCGGTTGCTATATCCCGTTGTGCTGTACATGAACCCGATATCTGACGGATTGATCGTGGATGCCGCCATGCGGACGAGCACTTCGTTGTGCCCAGGTTTAGGAACGGGGAGTTGGCGAACTCGTAGTTTGCCATTCTCTTCTTCGAGCCGTATCGCCTGCATGGTTTCAGGGATTCCGTGTTTCATGTTGGTCTCCATCTGTGAGTTGTTGTCCATGATTGAATCATTATATAATGATTCAATCATGGCTTCACCCCAATAAACCTTTGGGATTTTAGAAACTAAACACAGGAGATAATACATGAAAGAATTCCGAAACCCGCAGAAAATTCATGAGCCAGTAGGTTCCTATGTCCATCAGATCGAGATCAAGGGAAATGAACGCATGTTGGTCATTTCTGGTCAGGTTGGGATGATGGAAGATGGAACAGTGCCCGATGATCCCATTGAACAGCTCTCTCTTGCTTTTGAGAATATACTTCATAACCTTCATGCGGCGAATATGGACGTGAAGGACCTGATCAAAGTCAACTGGTATCTGGTGGGGGAGTTCGATACTGCCAAAAGGCGTGAAGTGATCCTTTCCAAGTTACAAGGGCACAAGCCTTGCAGCACGCTGGTGTATGTTGCTGCGTTGGCTAGCCCTGTTTATCGCGTTGAGATCGAAGCGTGGGCGTCTCGTGCGGACTGAGTAAAACTTCCTTTTCGAACAAAACCCTCATGCCATCACTAATGACCCGCTTTGTTCCTTTGTCGAGCGGAGTCTTTGCCCAGTCGCGCGTTGTAAACCCATACTCGATCTCGAGTCCGCTTTCATACCAAACCCGGAGCGAAGTGAGTTTTCCGTAATCTTCGATCTTTTGCGTAATGATGGTTCCGAACACTTTTAACCATTCGGTATGGGTCAGGTATTTCTGCGGGTCTTCTACGATGATGACCAAATCCACATCCGATGCTTCTGTCGCGGCTTCTCTGGCATACGAGCCGACAAGCGCCGCTGCTCGTATATCCTTGCGCTTCTTCGACCAGCGCATAAAATCTTCGATGAAGTCGATTGCCTGTATTAACTTTTTCATTTCTTCATTATAATGTTTTCATGCTTTATCTTGGTTGTCCCATTTGGTCGTTCAAGGGATGGGTGGGGAATTTTTATCCCAAAGGCACGAAGCCTGCAGACTTCCTTCGCGAGTATGCAAGGCGCCTGACAACCATCGAAGGCAATACTACTTTTTATGCCGTCCCTTCAAAGCAGACCATCGAAAATTGGATTTCGAATACGCCTGAAACTTTTCGCTTTTGTCCCAAGGTTCCAAAAGCGATCAGCCATGAAGGGAAGTTGACGGATAACATTGACAGGGCACATGCTTTTGTGGATGTGATGCGACAACTGGGTACGCGCCTCGGACCGATGTTCCTCCAACTCCCGCCTCGTTTTTCCCCGAAACTGCTCGGCGAACTGGAAGCTTTTCTCTCCGCCTGGGCATCAGACGTTCGCCTTGCCGTCGAGGTCCGTCACTTGGATTGGTTCGAGTCGCCGCATGATGAAGCACTCGATCAATTGCTGACTGAACATAACATGGCGCGTGTGACGATTGATACGCGTCCGATACGGAGTCTGCAAGGGGATGAGAGTTTGGCAGGATCAAGCTATGAGAGTTTGCTCGAGGCTCGGGAGCGCAAACCAGATGTCCCCGTAGTCCCGAAGCGTACATCCGATTTTGTGTTCGTCCGTTATATCGGTCATCCAGAGATGGAGATCAATCGTCCGCTGTTGGAAGAATGGGGAAAATATTTTTCATCCCAAATGAAAACAGGCGCCGATGTGTTCATGTTCTGTCATTCACCCGACAATTTGATCGCACCGTATTTGTGCAGAGAGTTGCATCAGCGCGTGGCGAAGGATGTGGATATCCCGCCCTTGCCGTGGGATGAGATCAAACCGGATATCCCCGCGCAACCCAGTTTGTTCTAATATAGTTCGTCCAACTCCTCAAAGTATTTTGGTTTTCCCTCGGCGTTGAGTGATGTGCCGATGACTTTGGCGCGCAGTACGGGTTTATTATCCGGCATCCTAAAGATGTCCTGTGAAAAGCCAAATCGTAATTTCGATACCCTCTCCATGCTTGCTGTGACATAAAACTTGTCTCCGCTTCGCAAGGGATAAAGATAATCTGCTTCAATGCGAGTTACAACCAGATGGATTCCCTTTTGGGTAAGCGCGGCGAAAGTAAAGCCTTTTTGTTTGATGTAAGCATGGCGGGCATGTTCGAGGTAATTCAAGTACACTGCGTTGTTGACAATGCCTTCAATGTCACATTCATAGTCCCGTACTTCCATCTCGATTTTGATCGGTTGATCGCTCATGGCTTATCCTGTTTTGATAAATTAACTAACGCGTCCGTTGCTCGTTGCGCATCTTTGATCGGAACAAAGATGTGGTCGTGATAATATGCTGCGACTACATTGCAACTGATGTTAGCCTCGGTCAGCGCTTTGGATACCGCGGCGGTTAACCCAACAGCCTCAAGAGCTGAGTGGACGGATCAACGTGATCCATGCATAAATACCTGAGTAGGGGAGTGATGCATTTCATCTGCTTGTTCTTTAGAAAGGATAACCGTGGTGCCTTCTTTTTCCTGAAACATGCAAAGAGGGTTAAGTGTGAGATGTTGAAGAGAATTCACAGTGCAGAAAACGAACTCGCCTTCATTGAGTTTGGTTCCATTCCTTGTATGAGTTTTTGTAAGTCGGTCTCGCCGTTCATTGTTTCCGCCTCACATCAAGGATTGCGATCTTTGTGGAGTGATTGAATGGCGCAGGGTCAGTGATGGGCTTGCCGACTCGATTGTAGCCAATGAAATCTTCCGGGACAGGGATCAATTCACGGATGCTCAAGTAGCCATCCTTGCATAACTCTTCGAGTGATCTGTATATAATCCTCCCCGCTGACATAGAGCGCATTGTTGATCGTCATCAGATATCCGCCATCATTGATCAGCGGACGTACTTTGTTGATGAGCCGCGTGCCTTCGTTTTCCAGATCCACTTTGCCTTTGGATGTGGAGGAAAAGAAGGGCGGGTCAATGATGACGCAATCAAAGAATTGTTTTGTGCTTTTGAAGCGGGCAATGGTGGGGAAGAAATCCTGCGCGATGAAATCTGCTTTATGAATAGTGAAACCATTGAGCGAATACGAGTCCTTTGCGAGATTCAAGAACTGATGGTTGCGATCTGTTTGCACTACGCGGCTGGCTCCGCCTGCCATTGCGGCGACTCCCAAGACTGCCAGTATATGCGAATGTATTCAATACAGATTTGCCCTTCATGTTTTCGATGAGCCATTTTCGCAGGTTGAAAGTGTCGAGATAGAAACTGGCGTCTTGATTCGTGGTCAGGTCGATGGCGTACCAAATTCCATGCTCTTTAATTCTTGTATCAGGCTTTTCGCCGAAGAAGAGTTGTCCGCGTTTTTCATCCTGTGTATTGCCATTTCGCGTCTTTACAATTCCAGCGCGTAGCCAACTTAGCGAGGCTTGTAAATATGAAATGGTTTCTTGAATAAGAACTTTGTTTTGGTTCGGGTCGTCTGCGTAATTGTGGACGACGACAGTATGCCCATATACATCCAGGGCGAGATCGGGATAGCCTTCGTAGAATCCGTTGAAGAGGCGGAAGGCTGATTCGTGAGCCGCGTCGAACAAGGTCACGCGCGAGGCGATGGCTTTGTCAAGCAATAAAGTGAGAGATGATGTCATCTTACCTTTTCTTTATATTTTTCGGATTCAAAACAGAGATCAGTTTTGTCCCCATTCCTAGAATGGCTTGCGCATCTGCATCCAACTCCACCCAATAAAAACTACGATGCTCGGAATAAGGGTCGATGCGTACGATTCTTCCATCGAACCAACCTTCACTGTTCCACGTTTTGGAATTTAAAAAAACCTGAACGCGGTCGCCAATCTTGATATCCTCAGGCATGTATTTTTATTTACGCCTTGCCCACAGGATAAGACCCACGCCAATCACGATCGAGATCGTTCCATTGATTGCCCATTGAATTTGCCCCGTCATAAAACTGCCAGGCAAAATATTGACTCCCTGAAGCACCCAAACCCCGCCACCCAGAATAAGAAGGACTCCAATTACATACAAAACAGTTTTCATGAACGACTCCTTTGATCTTGCGTGATTATACTCTTGCTGGATGCTTCGCTTCATTCTCAGCCGAGGCTTGATCCTGTTTCGAAAAGCAGACTCTTGCCTTTGTCTTTTCTTTGCGTGTTATAATAGAACACCCGTTCAGAATAAAACTACAGAGAATAATCAATCCTATGGACTTCAAACTTCAAGCACCCTTTATACCCATGGGCGACCAGCCCGAAGCCATCCGCGGACTTGTGGATGGCGTGAGACAAGGCATGAAACATCAGGTTTTGCTCGGCGCTACAGGCACCGGCAAGACGTTTACGATTGCGTCTGTCATACAAGAGTTGCAGAAGCCAGCTCTTATCATGGCGCACAACAAGACCCTTGCGGCACAGTTGTATGCCGAATTCAAGGAATTCTTCCCCGAGAACGCGGTCTCATACTTTGTTTCCTACTACGATTACTACCAGCCGGAAGCGTACGTTCCGCGCCGTGACCTGTTCATCGAAAAAGAGACCGATATCAACGAAGAGATCGAACGTCTGCGCCTCGCCGCGACGACCGCGCTTGTTTCGCGTCGAGATGTCATTATTGTGGCTTCGGTCTCCTGTATTTACGGCTTGGGGAATCCTGAAGAATTCAATAAAGGATCTGTCAATTTGAAGGTGGGTGAGTTATATCGCCGCAACGCTTTGTTGAGACGTTTGATCGAGTCGCAGTATCAGCGCAATGATATGGAGTTGCGCTCAGGAACCTTCCGCGTGCGCGGCGACACACTGGAAATTATCCCCGCTTACGAAGATAAAAAGGGATTCCGCATCGCGTTCTTCGGGGATGAAGTGGAACGGATCACACAGTTCAATCCTGTCACCGGTGAAATATTTGATGAGCCGAAAGAGATAGCCATCTTTCCAGCGAAGCAATATCTGACTGATGCCGAAAAGACAAAAGCAGCCATTACTGATATTGAATCTGAACTGGAAGAACGGATGGCTCAATTTAAAGAGACAGGAAAAATACTGGAAGCCCAACGCCTCGAACAACGTACACGTTATGACCTGGAGATGTTGAAGGAAGTCGGTTATTGCTCCGGTATCGAAAACTACTCGCGTCACTTTGACCGTCGCGCTGCGGGTACACATCCGTGGACAATGATCGATTTTCTGCCAACCGATTATTTGTTGGTGATCGACGAGAGCCATATGTCCGTGCCGCAGATCCGCGGCATGTACAATGGTGACCGCGCCCGTAAAGAGACTCTGGTGGAATACGGTTTCCGCCTGCCGAGCGCACTGGATAATCGTCCATTGAAGTTTGAAGAGTTTGAAGAGGTGATGGGGAATACGATCTATACATCTGCGACACCCTCTAAATATGAGATGGAACATGCGGAACAGGTTGTTGAGCAGATCATCCGTCCAACAGGACTCGTTGACCCGGAAATAGACGTGCGTCCCACTCTCGGGCAGGTGGATGATCTGGTCGGAGAGATCAGGCTGAGGGTAGATCGAGGCGAGCGCGTGTTGGTCACGACGCTGACGAAGCGTATGTCCGAAGATTTGGCAGAGTACATCAAGGAGTTGGGGATCAAAGTCCGCTATTTGCATTCGGAGGTGGAGACGTTGGAGCGCATCGCGATCCTGCGTGACCTGCGTTTGGGCGAGTTTCATGTGCTGGTGGGAATCAATCTGTTGCGCGAGGGTTTGGACTTGCCGGAAGTTTCGTTGGTCGCGATACTGGACGCGGATAAAGAAGGTTTCCTTCGTTCTGATACCGCACTGATTCAAACGATCGGACGCGCTGCGCGTAATGTGAACGGACGCGTCATTATGTATGCTGACAAGATGACCGACTCAATGAAGCGCGCGATTGATGAGACGAATCGCCGCCGCGCCAAACAGGTGAAGTACAACACCGAGAATGGCATTGTGCCGATCAGTATCTCGAAAGCGATCCATGATTTGACCGAGGAATTAACCGCGAAGGCTGTAGGCGAAGCAAAAGGCGAATATAAAACCAAAGGCGATATTCCGCGTAATGAGTTGAGGCAGATCGTTCACGAGATGGAAAAGCAAATGAAGGAAGCCGCGAAGAATTTGGAATTCGAAAGAGCCGCGGCGTTGCGTGACGAGTTATATGAATTAAAAAGTTTGCTGGCAGAAGATGAAAGCTTGAAGCCGTGGGAGCGGATCAAGTTGTTGAGCGGCGAGGAAGAATAAACTGGAAAGCAATCTCGCTCATCGAATTTTATAGATCCGAGCATATTCCAGTCCGTTGATCCAAACAGAATATTCGGGTTTTAAATCTCTTAGACGATCCAACACCACGGCTGGGATGTTGCGCTGCCATTCGTGAATATATACAACTGCATAATCTGATTTATCGAATTGGTTCCAGTCGGCAGCCGACCATGGGTGATCTACATCAAGTAAGCTGATGTCACTTCTGGAAAAGTAAGAGAATGGTCCGTTTCCATACCAGGCAATGACTCGAAGTCTGTTCCGAATTTGGTTTGCTGTTGATGTAGCGCGCGGCTTGATCCAGCCCTTCGCCCCATCCAATTTGCATGACATCCGCCGCTCGCTGACTGCCCCCAAGTAAAGGGTTATAGTAATCAAAGTAATAGGGGAAAACTGTCCAAGCCAATGCGGCTTGAACGGCGACGAGGCTGAGAAGTATTATGCCTGTTACTATTGCCCTCGGTTTTTCGCGAAATGATCGCACTATCCATTGAGTTAGCCAAACTAGACATATACCTGCCACCAGGTCTATCGGTACGATGGAAGGCAGGATGTAACGATCAAACTTCTTTAATCCCAAGCTCATTAAAAGACTGAATCCCACGGCGAAGAGAAGTAGCGCTGCTAAAGCCCACACCTGGCGATCCATCCTTTGCAAGAGACTTTTCCTGTTGTTTTGACTTTCGGACAACGAATTTGAATCCGAAACCTGCAACTTGCTGCCCGATTTAAAAATAAATATTTTTCGGATAAACAATACAAATCCTGCGATCAAACCCAATAGCGTCACCGGAGTGGTTCGCCACAGGAAATTTATCGGATAAAAACTGATATCAGGGATTTCTCCGTTTGTATAAATGTGTCCATTGAAAAACACCGCTGATTCATGTCCTGCCTCGGCGTAGCCGATGGCATCTCGAAATACTCTAACGAGACTGCCTAATGGGTCC
Source organism: uncultured Chloroflexia bacterium (assembly GCA_963730175.1). Taxonomy (GTDB): domain Bacteria; phylum Chloroflexota; class Anaerolineae; order Anaerolineales; family Villigracilaceae; genus Defluviilinea. Next base: position 9,574 of record CAVSRF010000060.1, read on the forward strand.
ACCCACATTGCGGGCCAAAGTAAAAAGACAACCAGCGCCCCCACCAAACCCCAGATGACCAGCGCCTTTGTAGGCTGGAGGATGGACTTCCACCACTCCGACTTGTTCTGTTTGCTTGTCAGTCGTACGTGGTCGATGAATGCAAGTAGGGTTATCAAAGGGATGAGAAACAAACCGGGGGACTTTGTCAGCCATGCCAAGCCTGCCGCTATGGCTGAAACGAGAAGTATTCCCGTTTTGTGATCATCAAGGTAAACCAGGAAGGCTAGCAGTGAAAGCAACATTAAATCCGCCAACAGTCCGTCCAGATGTAATACCCTCGATAGGGCAATGTGGAAAGGGTCGAACGCGATTAATAGAAAGCCCATCAGCGCTGGCATCATGCCGAAAAGCTTACGAGCGAACAGGAAGCTCAATCCCAGTGCCAGAAGATGAAAGAGAACCATTGCCTGACGACCCGCCGTCAGAATCCGAAGCGGCATTGTGAAATCGCGTTTTGCCAGGACCCCCAGCCCAATGGACTGGTCCTTATAGTCGGGATATACCCTCATGTAGCCGGTGAGACCAGCCCACATCACCGTTACCCCAGGATGACTCTTTTGGAAGGTCGCCGCGTAATCATGATGGGACAGCGCCTTATAAAAACTGCCTGAACGCACCAACCAGAGCGTTTCATCGGTTGTGACGAAGCTGTTTAAATCCAAAAGACGCGGTACTCCAATTAACAGGATCAGTCCGCAAGTGACTACGATTTCCAGGAAAAGGCGAATCAAGACAGTTGGTTGGTTATAGTTGTATTTTGTAAACAGAGTTTTCCAGTAACCCAGATGGGAATCTTGCTTGAGAGTATTCATCAGTTTTTTGACTGGCTCATTATAATGCTGGAACAAGACGGACAATATACTGGGTTTGTATTGATTGCATCCCTGCCTTGTTTACAGGATTGTGTCTGACTTCGTCCAAACCCCTTCACGTGGCTGTAGCAATATATTTGGAGTTTGCGTCAGACATTTATTTGCTTTTATCTAATTTATAGTAATAAAAGACCCAAAAAGATATCAACAGCAGGAACCCGCCAAACAATCCCAACAGGCGCACGCCCAGAGGTCCCTGTGGATCTGATTTACTGCGCCCCAATAAAAGGAACAATGGAATGATTGCCAGTCCCAGTCCGCTGGCGGCTTGGTTGAGGAATCCCCACACTGAATAGAATGAGCCTTCCCGTCGTTGACCGGTGAGATGCTCGTCGTAGTCTGTGATTTCGGCGACCATGGCGCCTGGCAGGATTTGTGTTCCAGCGAGGCTGGCGCTTTGGAGGACCACCCACAGAATCCCCTGCGCGAGAAGCGGGATCGGGATCCAATCCCCGATCAACATCAAGGTGGGCAGGGTAACGGCTCCAGCCAGTAATGAGCCGCGGTAGACCGCCTTCATTCCATAACGTTCAGAAAGCTGGTTGATAAAAGGAAAGGAAAGAAGTGTGATGCCGATGGCTGGTAAATAAAAATAGACCGCGTCGGCTTCTTCAAGACGGCAAACTTCTGTGACGATGTAGGGTAGGGTTTCAAGAACGAGTGTGGACCCAGCCCACACCAATCCCCAAGAGATGGCAAAGATCTGAAAACTGCGGTTACCAAAAGTTGCTTTGAGACTGTCGATAAACGATATTTTCTGCGTGGTTTGATAACTGAGATTAATCTGCTTCCGCAGGAAAAAACCTGGCAGTATGACGATGGGTGCAGCAATGATGGCAAAGATCCACATCGTTTGGACGTATCCCAGCGAACCGATGAGTGGTCCCGTGAACCCGGCAAGAATATTTCCAACGAGTAAAAATCCCGTTTTCCAACTGGAGATTGCCACCCGGTCTTTTTCTCCAACTGCCAATTCAGGCATAAGGGATTCGTAAGGTACTTGATGAATTTCATAAGTGAGATTGAATGCGATCAGTACAAGAAAAAGGTAGACCGGTGTTGAAAGTAATCCTCCTGCCTGAGGCGGCGTCCATAAAAGGACAAATAGAACTGGCAAGAGGATCGCCCCGCCAATAATGTATGGCAGACGCCGCCCCCAACTTGAATTTGTGTGATCAGATATATACCCGATCGGCAAACCGATCACAATGTTGACAACCTTGCTGACAAGAATTACAACGCTATACACTGCCAATGGAACAAGGGGCGGCTCGCCGGGTGGAAGATAGAAGTAGATGAGCCATCCGCTAACAACTCCCCATAGTGTGGAACTTCCGAGTGTAATGATGGTATAGGCAAGCCAGGTCATAGTCCTGTTATTTTACCCGGTAGTCATCTCATGCCTGGGTGAGTTTTTCTTTACCAAATCTTTACAAAATGTTTGAACGATCTGCATACACCAAAACTACACTCCAGACTATCAAATTCCTGGAGGTTTGTTATGGTCACTTTATTCGGTAAGCGTTTTCGATTGTTCCGCCCGCGGACGATCTGGGTACGAAGGGTCGTGCAGTGGTTCTTCTTTTTGTTGATTACATTTATCGCAGTCAATCATACGCTTGTAGAGAATGGAGCGGGGATTGCTTTCTTTTCGAGTGCGTCACTCCATGCGGTCTTCATCTCGCGGTCGGCCTGCTCCAGCTCCTCGAGGAGCAGGTCGATCTGCTGCTGCCAGTGCTCGCGCTCCAGGTCGAGCGCCTGGCCGACGAGGCGCGCCAGGTCGCTGCGGTGGACCGCCCGAACGCGGCTGGGGTGGACCGTGTCGGGCAGGGGCACGGCGGCGCGGGACCAGGTCGCCCAGGAGCCTGAGCGAGCGGTCCTCCAGGTCAGGGGCCCCGTCCAGGGGGGGCGCCGCCAGGCCGTCGGCGTCGAGGACCCGGTCGCCCGCGGGGGACCCGCCGTCCTCGTCAAGGCCCACGCCGACGCCTCTCGGCGCGCCGTCCTCCGCGGAGGAGCCGCCGTCCCCGACCCGGTTCGTCTAAGGTTCAGTCTGGCGG
>CAVSRF010000061.1:0-81112 GCA_963730175.1 uncultured Chloroflexia bacterium
AATTAAAGTGTCAAACGAAATAAGACAAAATTCACCAATAAATTAGTGTCAAAAATCACCGAAGTACCATTCAAAAATTGCTATAAGAAATTAACTTTATCCGTATTTCTGAAAAAGAATAACAAATTTTACAAGGTTATCGACAATTAGCTGCGTCAGGCAGATGATATTATTTTCATGTGAACTGGTGAAAGGAGAAAAAATGACACCCAAAACTCCCTACAACAATTAACCATGAAATATCGTTATCCAACTTGAATGCGACGCGGGTGACCGCCACGGTCATTGGCGTGTTCTTCGGGTTATTCTCCGGTATAAACCACGGACTTTTTGAATTATTGCAGGGCAACACACCCACCGATGGTCTCGTCATCAATGCAATCGGGGAAGCACAACGATTTTGGCTCGAAGGCACCGAGTCAGCATTTACCATCATCCCTAATTTCACGATCACAGGCATATTGTCAATGATCGTGGGCTTGGCAATCATCGTCTGGTCGCTTTGGTTCTGACCCAGCAAACATGGGCGCACCGTTTTCTTGGGACTGTTTATCCTGAGTTTCCTAGTGGGCGGCGGTATCGGACAGGTGGCTTTCTTTATTCCAGCCGGGCTTTTGCGACACGCATGAATAAGCCATTGACCTGGTGGAAAAAAGTCTTACCCCGAAGCACATGGACTTTTCCAGGAATCCGGATCATGACACTGGTGCTGGCTACCATCTCCATCTTAATCGGTCTGGAGATGGCGATTTTCGGATTTTTCCCCGGGCTTACTGACCCGGAAACTATTCAAAATACAGCGCTTCTCTTTGTATTGGCTTCCGCCATTCTGTATATAGTCACGTTCATTGCAGGGTTTGGTCATGAACTCAAGCGAATGGAACAAACTAGCTGATTTACTTGATAAACGTTTACGCAACGAGAGGAGTTTCCACGCTCAAAATCATATTTGGCATATTCATCATATTGCACGGCTTGGTCCACCTGCTGTATTTTGGACAAAGTCAAAAATTCTTTGAACTCCAACCCGGAATGACCTGGCCCAATGGCTCGTGGGCATTCTCCAGCCTCTTCGGAGATGAAAAAACAAGATCACTTATCAGTATCCGTGCGTAGTTGCCGCGGTTATCTTTGTCGCGGGAAGTCTAGGGATGTTTACGAACTGGAATTTTTGGCGATCAATCGTCATAGGCGGCGCTGTGTTCTCCACAGTTCTCTATTTGCTTTCATGGACGGGAAAATACAAGCACTCGACAATCAGGGCTTTATTGGCATCCTTATCAATCTGGCGATATTAACTGTCCTGCTCATCTTCGGGCGGCCGAGTTGAATTTAAAAGTGTCGCGGAAGTATTGAGCATAAGTACAAGAGAATTGACGCCTAAAACAGAAAAAGGAGGCGCTATGTCATCTATTAAGACTTTCGTCAATCAGTATCCACTGTCAATTTACTTCATCCTGACATTTATCATTTCGTGGGGTGCCATTCCAATGTTGGTTAGTCCTAACGGAATTCCCCATTGCACCAGATCAAGCTGTGACCTTGGGAATGGCAATCCTCCTTGGACCCAGCATAACAAGTCTTCTGATAACGGAAATCGAGTCTGGAAGAACAGGTTTTCGTGATCTTCTATCCCGCTTGTTCAAGGGCGCGTGGACTTACGTTGGTATGCGGTCGCGCTTTGACTGCCCCACTATCGACAGCGGCGGTTGTCTTGTGCTGTCGTTTTTCTCATCCGAGTTTACTCCAAGCATATTCATTTCAGATGACAAAACAGCCCTTCTTCTAATGGGCATTGTCGTTGGCCTCATGGTCGGTTTCTTCGAAGAACTAGGCTGGACGGGATTTGCCATCCCGCGGATGAGGTTGCGTTATGGTGTTCTGGCAACCGGTCTCATCGTAGGTCTCGTATGGGGATTGTGGCACTTCATTTTGTTCTGGGAAGAAGACAGTTTCTCTGGAATACTCCCCCTGGCACCCTTGCTTGCGCGTCTATTTTCATGGTTGCCAGCTTACAGGGTTCTCATCGTGTGGGTCTACGATCATACCGAAAGTTTGTTTGTCTCTGTATCTCTACTGGGCGGCCAAAGTCCTGAGCACACCCCATCAGACCACACACCACGAGTGTTGCTCGCAGGAAAAAGCTATGGTCCCCTCAGCAACACGCAACTGAGTCAAGGAACCAAGGTGAGCAGACTAAGGCTACTGCCTCCTAAATATACTTGGGGTCTATAGACGGACGAACTGGGCTAACCACAATGGTGCGGAGAAGAAATGCAATTACAAGCAGACTTTCGGTATGATCATAGACCCACACCATGAGAACCCTGTAAGCTGGCAGCCATGAAAATAGACGCGCAAGCAAGAGTACCAGGGGGAGTATTCCAGAGAAACTGTCTTCCTCCCAGAACAAAATGAAGTGCCACAATCCCCATACGAGACCTACGATGAGACCGGTTGCAAGAACACCATAACGCAACCTCATCCGCGGGATGGCAAATCCCGTCCAGCCTAGTTCTTCGAAGAAGCCAACCATGAGGCCCGTGACAATGCCCATTAGAAGAAGGGCTATTTTGTCATCTGAAATGAATATGCTTGGAGTGAACTCGGATGAGAAAAACGACAGCACAAGAACAACCGCTGCTGTCGATAGTGGGGCAGTCAGGAGCGCGACTCGCATACCAACGCAAGCCCACGCGCCCCTTGAACAAGCGGGATAGAAGTTCGCGAAAGCCTGTTCTTCCAGAAGTTAGACCTATCAGAAGAAGGCTTGTTATGCTGGGTCCAAGGAGGATTGCCATTCCCAAGGTCACAGCTTGATCTGGGGCAACGGGAATTCCGTTGGGACCGACCAACATGAGAATGGCACCCCATGAAATGATAAATGTCATGATGAAGTAAGTTGACAGTGGATACTGATTGACGAAAGTCTTAATAGATGACATAGCGCCTCCTTTTTCTGTTTTAGGCGTCAATTCTCTTGTACTTATGCTCAATACTTCCGCGACGCTTTAAAATTCAAGCTTGGGCCACTTGAAGATGAGCAGGACAGTTAAAATCGCCAGATTGATAAGGATGCCAATAAAGCCCTGATTGTCGAGTGCTTGTATTTTCCCGTTCCACGAAAGCAAATAGAGAACTGTGGAGAACACAGCGCCGCCTATGACGATTGACCGCCAAAGATTCCAGTTCGCAAACATCCCTAGACTTCCCGCGATAAAGATAACCGCGGCAACTACACACAGGATACTGATAAGTGATCTTGTTTTTTCATCTCCGAAGAGGCTGGAGAATGCCCACGAGCCATTGGGCCAGGTCATTCCGGGTTGGAGTTCAAAGAATTTTTGACTTTGTCCAAAATACAGCAGGTGGACCAAGCCGTGCAATATGATGAAGATGCCAAATATGATTTTGAGCATGGAAACTCCTTTCGTTGCCTAAAACATTTATCAAGTAACTCAGCCAGTTTGTTCCATCCTCTTGAGTTCATGACCGAACCCTGCAATGAATGTGACTACATACAGAAGGGCGGAAGTCAATACAAAGCGAAGCGCTGTATCTTGAATAGCTTCAGGGTCAGTAAGCCCAGGGAAAAATCCAAAGATTGCCATCTCCAAACCGATTAAGATGGAGATGGTAGCCAGCACCAGTGTCACGATCCAGAGTCCTGAGAGAAAAGTCCATGTGCTTCGGGGTAAGACTTTTCTCCACCAGGTCAATGGCTTATTCATGCGAGTCGCAAAAGCCCAGGCTGGAATAAAGAAAGCCACCTGTCCAATACCGCCGCCCACTAGGAAACTCAGGATAAACAGTCCCAAGGAAAACGGTGCGTCCATGTTTGCTGGGTAGGAACCAAAGCGACCAGACGATGATTGCCAAACCCACGATCATTGACAATATGCCTGTGATCATGAAATTAGGGATGATGGTAAATGCTGGCTCGGTGCCTTCGAGCCAAAATCGTTGTGCTTCCCCGATTGCATTGATGACGAGACCATCGGTGGGTGTGTTGCCCTGCAATAATTCAAAAAGTCCGTGGTTTATACCGGAGAATAACCCGAAGAACACGCCAATGACCGTGGCGGTCACCCGCGTCGCATTCAGGTTGGATAACGATATTTCATCGTTAATTGTGTAGAGAGTTTTGGATGTCATTTTTCTCCTTTCACCGGTTCACAGGAAAATAATACTCATCTGCCTGACGCAGCTAATTGTCGATAACCTTGTAAAATTTGTTATTCTTTTTTGGGGATTTACAGATAAAGCTTAATTTATTATAGCAATTTTTGAATAGGGCTTGGGTGATGTTTGACACCAATGCATTGGTGCATTTTGTCTTATTTCGTTTGACACTTATTAATTTAAAACTCCCGCCGACCTTTTGGGTCAAGCGGGAGTTTGGATTTATTTTTCACTGATTACTATGAATGTAAATGTGTCAAAGCTGGTTTTCCAATGGGATACACATTGAAGCCGATCTTATAGAGTTTCCCGTGATCGACGAGGTTTCGCCCATCAAAAAGGAATGCTGGCTTCGCCATCGAGCTGTGAATCTTCTCGTAATCCAAGTCTGCGAATTGCTTCCATTCAGTAAGGATGGCAATGGCATGTGAGCCGTTTGCAGCGGCATAAGGATCTTGTTCAAAAGTAACCTGCTTTGCCAGCTCACCAAGGTCATAGCTTGCATTTTCCATGGCGTATGGGTCAGTGATGATAATATCGGCATGCTCTTCCAAAAGTGCCCGGCATACTTCCAACGCCGGCGACTCGCGCGTATCATTTGTATTGGCTTTGAATGCCGCGCCGAATAACGCGATCCTTTTGCCTGCGACCGTATTAAACATGGATGTGACCATTTTTGCCACAAAGCGCATTTCTTGATATTCATTCATGGTCACTACCTGCTCCCAATAAGCGGCAACTTCCGGCAAGCCATAATGCTCGCATAAATAGACTAGATGCAGAATATCCTTCTTGAAGCAGGAACCACCAAAACCCACACCTGCGCGCAAAAAATATTTACCGATGCGGTTATCAGGTCCGATGGCGCGCGCCACTTCGTTTACATCTGCCTCGGTCTTTTCACACAGTGCGGAGATGGAGTTGATGGATGAAATACGTTGAGCCAGAAATGCATTTGCCACCAGCTTGGACAATTCACTAGACCAAAGATTTGTAGTGACGATCCGTTCGCGCGGGATCCAGTTGGCATAAAGTTCCACCAACGTCTCGACCGCCTTTTGGCCTGATTCAGTTTCACGACCACCGATCAACACCCGATCCGGATTCTCCATATCGCGAACGGCCGTGCCCTCCGCCAGAAATTCAGGGTTGGATATCACATCGAAATGCAGACCTTTCTCGTTTGAGTTCAGAATGCTCTCCATCGCCTCCGCCGTGCGGACAGGCAGGGTGCTCTTCTCCACCACGATCTTTGACGTGGTTGAATTTTCCAATATCTGTCGCGCGGTCTTTTCCCAATATTGCAGATCAGCCGCCTTCCCGGCGCCCTGACCGAACATCTTTGTAGGAGTATTCACGCTCACAAAGATGATATCTGCTTCGGCAATATGCTTATCCACATCTGTGGAGAAGAAAAGATTTTTGCCGCGGGTCCTGCGCACGATTTCATCCAAACCGGGTTCATAGATGGGGAGCTTGTCTGATTGCCAGGCAGCAATGCGTGCTTCGTTGATGTCAACGATGACGAAGCGGTGTTGTGGACAATGGCTGGCAACGATCGGCATGGTTGATCCGCCTACATAACCGGCACCGATGCAAAGAATGTTTGTCATAAGATGTTCCTTTAATTTTGATATGGATTTACCTGCACTATTTGAAAACTGACCCTTTAATGGAAGAATAGCCTTTGATAGGCTCCACGATAAGGTCAGGCACTATTGTACTGTACAGATTGACATTGTTTCCAGCTTGTTTATAGCATTTGTAATCATTTTCTTTGAATAGTTTGCCCATTGCATATTCTACTGTTTGCTATGACAACAACACCCGCCGACCTTTTGGGTCAAGCGGGAGTTTGAATGTAGTGATTGACTTTATGTGCTTGCTAATCGCCCATGAACTGTCCTCGTGTGCCCAGCTTTCGATTTTCATGACGTTCTTTGGTCACTGTAAAAACCCGTTGAAACACTTCTGGCAAATCTGCTTCAAGGACGTTTACACCTCCTTCGGTTGCCCCACCCTGTGTGGCTACTCGTCCGATTAGGTCTTTTACCCCTTCTTCTCTGGTTTGCACGAGCTTCACCATCCCGCCCAGACTCCCCAGTAATATGGACTGTGCTTCTTCATAACTGAAATCGCCATCCAATGTCCCTGCGCGGATGTACTGATCGCAGATCGCCGCAAAGAGACCGGGAGCGCAACTTGTAAAGTCTGCTCCAACTTCAAACTGGTTCTCAGCGATCACTTTGACAATCCCAATGTGACCGAGCAACTGCTCCAAATATTGCTGCGCTTTAAGTGGCACACGCGGAGTGTGGCAGACCAACGTCACACCTTCGTGCACCTCTGCCAGAACGGTGGGCATGATCTTTGTCACAGGGACGCTGACCAGAGTTTCGACGCTGGCGATCTCCAAACCGCCGGACATGATTACCAAATGGCTGTCTGTGTGGAAACCGTTCTGGATTTCCAGCAACACAGACTTGACCTGATATGTCCCCACACAAAGAAAGACCAGATCACTGCTCTTGACGACTGTCAGTTTATCTTCCGCGATTTCTATTGCAGGATAGTTTGCGTGCAGTTCATCAAGTTTGTTGCGTGTTTTTGTCGTAACAATGACTTGTGAAGGCTCAATTGCCTGGCTGGTCACCAGACTGTTGAGAAGTACACTGCCCATGTGTCCGTATCCGATGAAACCGATCTTGCTCATCGCTTGTCCTTGTAGAATAGCATTAAGCCTCCTCTGACCTTTTGAGTTGGATAGGCGTTTGAAAATACGAATCCATCCTCAACCGATCAGAAGACGAACTACCTTCTGGTATATGTATTCACCGACCACGTGCATCAAAAGTATGAAAGGAATCCCGATCACAATTGCGATTAAAAAGAATACAAGTAACTCTGGCACATTCACAATTCCCGTATTGAGCAAATTCCAAAATAGGACTATTCCATAGGGGACGATAATCAACACGGACGTGATCACGGCGGGAATGTACTTGCGGATGAGGAATGCCTGTCCGATGTGCATGAACCCATGTAGGAAGAACAGACTGCTCGCCGCAAGAAAAAAGGCATAGCTTCCCATACTCTGCCGCCAACAAGGATGAAATCAAGGTCAGGAGAAAGATCAAACAAATTGGCAGGGCAAATTGTGTGGTTGTCTTTTGTGTGATGCCATTGATCTGCCTCTCTACAAAGGCGGGGACCTTACCTCTTGATGCGATCCATGATGAGATCAGCGTTCTTTTTTAGCCAGGGTTCAAATAAGATCAACTCTTCAAAGTCATGCAAAATGAATGCGATGGGGAACAGCCAGATCAGTTTGTATGTGTCAATGTTCATTTTTTCTTCATCTCCGCCCGTCAATATAAATCAATTCTCCTATTGTTTCATGTGCCATTTGTCATAAAAACTTCAGCCAGCCAATCTATAGATTGGCTGGCTGAAGTTTACCTATATTATTGTTTCGGACTGAAGAGCTTTTGGATACATCTCCACTCTGATTTTATTGACTTGTGTCCATCTGGAAATATCAAGAAGGAACTGGTACTGAGCGCAAGCAACAAATACATCATTTTTTCGGAATATTCAGTACCTTTCAGTATTACTGATGAAACGATCATTGCTGTTGCCCATAATAGTGCATTGGTGATCAAAGCGGTTGTCGAATTTCTGGATTTCATTTTATATTCTCCTTGCTGAATTAGTGATTTTCCTGAGCCGTCAATTTCTCGCGCAAGATCTCAAGGTTGTGTTTTTTAGGAAGGTGGAACTTATTGAACTCCCATCGATGGGCGAAGTAAGAAGCTGGTGCCATAAGCAGGAGCAATCCGAATGCTGGAAGCAGTCTGGCATTGAACAGTGACATGACACCAATGATGAAAGTCAACGGTAGAAGATACCAGATGATGACATTTCTACTTTGTTGCATCAAATAATCGATCCGCCAAATCGCTTTATCGAGTTCTCCCAATAGCGTGTGATCGAAGGGCTTCTCCTCCTTGTGCCGTGCTAGAGAACGGATCAATCCATAGACGACAAAGGCGAGATAGAAAGCCGCCAGAATGGATTGGGGAGATGGTTTGTTTTTGTCCAGGGATGCAATCACCAGCCAGACCCCTCCCAAAAGATTGGCGCCTATTAATACAAATTCAAAGAAGCTCAATAAATGGTTGATGGACTGTCCTTTTTGCTTGATGTAGTTATGCAGTGCATCCTCGTTAATGGCATACATCTTTTCATTGTTTTGATTACTCCAAAGTACTTGTAACTCTTCAAAGTTCATGTTGTATCACCTCCTTTGACCTTTCGATCAAATACTGCTTGATGCGGTGTACTTTGACACCGACGTTGCTTTCGGAAATCCCAAGCATTCCTGCCATTTCCTTGTAGCTGAATCCATCCAACAACAGAAGGCAGACAGAGCGATCGATCGGTTCAAGCTGACCGATCTGTTCGTACAGCCAATCGGAGCGTTCATCACGCGGATGGCTTGTCACGGTCAATGCGTGTTCAACGTCTGCCAGCGGTTGAGTGGGCGGCTGAGTTTTCTCTTTTCGTGCCCAAACAGTCGCCGCAAATAACGCGAACTCGATAGATCCAAGTCGATGGTTTGGATTCACCACGAAAATCCGGGATTGACCGCCATACTTGAAATGAGATTTCCTGAAACAGGTCATCCTGGTCACTTGGGTTAAATGCGTAGGCGCGAATGATCTTGAATAGAATGCCTTTATGCTGGCTCAACCAATCATCGAAGATTTGTTTCTGTGTTTTCTCATCCATTAATTTGTCACTCTACTATAAATAGTATCAAAACTGGGGAATTTATTACAGAAAATAAAAAACTCCCGCTGACCATTCGGGCATGCGGGAGTTTTTGCAAAAAGCTTCCTCAATTGTTCAGCGGATTTCAAGTCGTACGGTCACTTTGTTGCCTTTCTCAAGGTTTTCCGCCTTGCGGACACTTGCCTTGATCGGCACAAGGTAGCGATCATCCTTGGGAAACAGGGAAGTGGTGTACTCGGTCTTGCCGATCCGCACGTGGACCGGAATCACCCCCCAGCCATACGTTACCACGTTGGAAATGGCTTTTATGTCACGGCTCTGTTTTGCGGGGACAGCAACAAAGAACCACGGAGCGGGTCCCTTCCAAAAGATGATCTTGCCGCTGAACTCGATTTCCATGAACGGAGTATATCAAAACCACCACAAAAAGAAAAAGTCCCAATGCCTTTTGCCAAGCTCGGGACTTTCTCCTTGCCAGTTTCCCAAGGCATCAGATAGTAAACTCCTTATATGCTGTCAATGTTTTTCATGTGATGTCTCCCTGACCATATTTATTCAAGAACATAGGGCTTTTACCTTCGCACCAAATGACGTTTTCAATATCGGGGAAATTTTCTGCCAATTCCTCAACTGGATAGAACACTACTTTCATTTGATATTCGTCAATACTTTTTAGGTGGGATGACCATATTTCCAAATCGTCATCATCCCAATTTAATGTTATCTCAGAGCCATCAGTCAAAACTGCGAATGCGTGTTTCTTTGTTTGAGTAACGTATTCACATGCTTGCGTATATGACATTGTTTCCATGTTTTATCCTTTGCTAAGAAGCAGTCTAACGAGACTGTCGAAAAACCATATATTCAGACAGAACGCAAGTCCACTGATTGGTGAATCGCCAGATGATTCGCGGTGGAAGTGGCTGAACCGGACAGTGCAGGCTTTAGGTCAGCATCCCAAAAGTGTGGATATTGCCGATATTGTGGACCAGAGCGAACCGCGTACGCGTCCATTGTACTTCCACTTTCACCTTGGTACGTAAAGTGAAGCGGAGCTTCTGGCGTTGAGACCCGAACTCAAGCAGATCGAGTAACCGAGATCTTTCTTTCGTTTGACCCGCGCATCCCAATGCGAAAAGGCAGGTGGGGATCTGGAAGGTTGCCTGTAGGCTGAAATCCTTGTAAATTGTGTTTCGATCTTTCTCTAAAAAAGAGAAAAGCTCCACTGCTTTTTGTTGGCATGGAGCTTTTTCCATCTTGTTTTCTCTCAGCCCTTGACACTGCTGTTCATCGGTGTTCATCGGTGGGCGGCGTTTATGGATGAAAAGACTGTGCAATTGCTGATACAAGTTCAACAGCATACTTACCGTCAGGGTCAAGTTTAGGGTCAAAAACAGTTATTTCCATGCCTACAGCATGATCCGATGCGAGAAGTACGTGAAGTATTTCTATCAATTCTCCATACATCAGTCCTTTGGGATTAGGCGAATCCACGGCGGGCATGATAGATTGATCTAAAACATCGGCGTCTAAATGAATCCAATATCCCTTGTTATTTTGTTTTTTCAAGTTTTCCAATGCTAAAAGTGCGGCGTGCTGTACGCCGATATTATGGATTTTATCAATATCAATTGTCTTGATATTTGTCTTATATATTGCTTCTGTTTCATAATCAGCGGCATCTGCTGGGTCATTGTAAAAACCTAGTGCGACTACATTGGATGTGCTCACATAGGGGCGCATATCATTAATATTCACTAATTCATCTGGACCATATCCAGTAACTAAGCCTAAATCAAGACCAGCCGCCGCATAAAATCCAAAATTCTTACTGTTTTTGGGGTAAGCAAAATCATCGTGACCATCTATAAAACACAATCCATATTCGCCAAGAGAACGCAATGCCAACATACTACCGAGTAGGATACTGCAATCACCGCCTAAAATTAAGGGGAAACGGTTTTTTTTAATCAAACTGGTAACTTTATTTGCCAAGACTTTTGAATAATCTGCGATTTTTGTGCCGTTACGAAATCCTGTAGAGAGGTCAGGTTCAGTCGAATAATTAGGCGATGCGACTTCTCCAGCATCACTTGCTCTCAGGTGTTCAAGTAATCCTTTTGCACGTAGCGCTTTTGATAGTTGCCAGACGCCTGGTAACTGATCTGGACTTGGTGGTTTCAAGCCCAAATTTGATGGTGCGTCAAGTACAGTAATTTTAGATTTCAAGGTTTGTTTCTTTTGAAAAAAACTAATTGCTTATTGATGTAAGCCGCCTAACGGACTTGCGTTACTCCCCTGAGGGAACTCGTCGCGCTGAGGCGGACGTGGATTCTGTTTGCCTGCACCTTGCCGCAGGCACAGGTGAGAGCAGAAAAAACTCGAAGCCAGAAAAATGCTCGAAAATGCGGCAGAACCCCCAGTGTCCAGCGTACGTTTGTTGGGCAAGCGGTTGAAATTAGTGTGATCTAGTTCTGACAGCCCCGCCATAAGGCTGAATGTCCTTCCATCTTTTGATCAATAACACTAAGCTGTACACTCCTGCCGCAAAAAGAATACTGTCTTCACGAACATCAAACAATCCAAAAACTTTAGGTAAGCCTAACGCAGCCCATACCAATAACAGACTATAGACCTTTATGTCTATTTGGGGAAGTGCCGCAGATAACAAACTAAGTGCAAATACTGTCAACGGACAGGGCATATAAGGTGTCGTGAGACGAGGATAACGATGCCCCAAAAGAAAACTTATCGCTGGATAACCTATTACGACTAACCCCCACCAAATGAATAACGCATAACGTGCCCATTTTATCTGGGGTAAAGTGAATTCGATTTTCTTGAAAACCAAGTCTGCAAGGAACAAGATAGAAATAACCAAAAATAATGGGCCCGCGAAGAATGTACCAATTGGACTTTTATCAAAACCCCAAAAGAATATTATGCCGAGCCAGGCAAAAGAGAAAGCAAGGTAGATTTTCATCAGGCTGTTATTGATATTCGACGGTTTCCGATAGAGCAAAACCGTCAAAATAACACCGACAACTATCATGAATAGTTCGAGAAAAAATGTGCTCCCGTGATACAAAGCAATTTGATTCCAAAATAATTCTGCCGATTTCATGTTATCGTTCCTTTATGAACTCTTCTTGTATTCTGAACAAAAGATAGTGAAGCCCGCCCAACGGTTTGCGTCTGCGGAGCGTGGCGCTAGGGCGTGTCTCGACAGGCTCGACAACTAGGCGTGGACTCTGCTTGCCTGCACCTTGCCGCAGGCACAGGTGGGAGCAGGAAAAACCCGAAGCCAGAAACATGCTCGTAAATATGACAGAATCTCTGCCGTCACAGTATACATTGTTAGGCGCCATTATTGCCGAAGAGCTTCGCTTCAAAAAATGAATTAAATTCAAGAGTAACTTCTTTTGCCCATTCTATAAATTCTTGCCCTGTAGCTACCATTACTCGTATACGTGCATCGTCAAAATCTTCTGGATGAAATGTAGCATTACGGAAGTCACGGAGTAAATCTTTAAAACGACTTCGAAGCAGTATTTTTATTTTTGATTCATTTGTTTTTAGCATTGGCCATCCCTCAATAACAGTATACAAAACCCCAAGCCAAAGAAACATATACATTTCAAATTCTAACAATTTTCGATCAAAGACAAATTGCTTGGTTTGGAGACGGCTTTCTATTTCTTGTCGGTCGCGAGCTAGACTCGTCTCAAATTGCACCCTCAACATATCAGCCCATAATGCATATCTATACAAACTTGTATCATCTATCTTGTTGGTGTTGGGTTGATTAACGGAGTTGTTTTTCATGAAGATCATTCGAGAGATTTGACGATGGAGAAGCATCCTGACTATATGATTTATACAGATTATATGCCCACGGAAAACATATAGCAATGACAATAAAAAACTCCCGCCGACCTTTCAGCCAAGCGGGAGTTTCTGATTACTACTTACCAATCACTGGCAACTGTTCCCCATACAACTTCCGATGCACCACGCTCAACGCACGGACTTGCTCTGCCGCATGATACGACGACCTCACCAGTGGATTCGACTCCACCCATTGGAAGCCGATCTCTTTGCCGTAGTCGCGCAGTTCGGCGAATTCTTCCATGCTGTAATAACGATCCATGGGCATGTGCTTCTTGCTCGGTTGCAGATATTGACCGATGGTCAGGATGTCCACGCCCCACGAGCGTTGGTCGCGCATCACGGCTTTGACTTCATCCATGGTTTCGCCGAGTCCCAGCATAATGCCCGATTTGGTCAACACATCGGGGTCAAGTTTTTTTGCGTTGGATAATGTCGCTGCCGCCCATTCGTAGTTATCCTGCGGCTGGACGGTCTTGAATAAGCGCGGCACGGTCTCCACATTATGATTCAAAATTTCAGGCCGCGCTTCCATCACGATCTTCAATGCTTCGAGCGAGCCTTTGAAATCGGGGATCAACACTTCGATGGAACAACCTGGTCGTAATTCACGGATGCGGCGAATGACCATCGCAAAGATCGGCGCGCCGCCATCGCGGCGTTCATCGCGGTTCACCGATGTGATGACCGCGTGTTTCAAGTCCATCGATTTCACAGCCTGTGCCACACGCTCGGCTTCGCCCCAATCCATCAGTGTGGGCTTGCCGTGTTTGATGTCACAGAAGGCGCAGGTGCGTGTGCAAACGTCACCGAGCATCAGGAAGGTCGCGGTGCCGCTTCCCCAACATTCGCCAAGGTTTGGGCACATTGCTTCTTCGCACACAGTGTGCAAAGATTTCGTGCGCATCAGTGTTTGAATGCGCTCGTAGTTTTCACCCGATGGCGCGCGCACCTTGATCCACTCGGGGCGGCGCAGGGGGCGCTGTTCTGTTTCAGGGGAGACTCGGTCTCTCGTAGGTGTAGCAGGCATAAGTTCCTTTTATGAAGCGAAGTTCCTTCGTCCTGAGCGGAGCCGCCGTTTGTTGGCGGCGCAGTCGAAGGATTATTTTATCTTTTTGACTTTCAATCGTAAACCTTTGACTTCGACGACTTCCACTGTATCGCCCTTACGGATATTTTCGGACACGTCGGCTTTTTCCGCAGTCCATAATTCGGATGCCAACTGGACTTGGCCGCCCGCATCTTTCCATATTTTGGCTGTTCCCGTTCTCCCGATTATTGATTCCACTCCGACAGCAATCGGGTTAGAGGCTGCGCGCAGTGCGAACAGGAGAATGCCAAAGAACATCAAGCCAAAGATGATGCCCACGCCCACGACCAGCGGGACAGATACGCGTTGGAATTGTGGTGTGCCTGGTGAGTTGAAGAGCACCAGCGCGCCGATAATAAACGAAGCAACACCCGCGGCGGTCAACGCGCCGTGAGTTGGTGCTTTGATATCCAGGATAAAAAGAACAAAGGCAGTGATCAGAAAGATGATCCCGAACCAGTTCACAGGCAAAATTCCAAAGCTGTACACAAGCAGAGAAAGGCAGACGACGCCGATGAAGCCCGCCACCCATCCGCCGGGGTGTGAGATCTCGATGATGATGGCTTGCACGCCAATGGCAAGCAAAAGGAAGGCGATGTTCGAGTCGGTGAGCAGTAGCAGGAATTGTTCGATGAAACTCATGTCAAGCGGTTCGGTGTTTGCGTCCGTTGTGTGAAGAGTACGCGGTCCCGCGCTCATTTGCACTGTAAAGCCGTTAAGTTTATTCAACAACTCATCGGTATCGTTGGCAATGAAGTCAATGAGTTTTGCATCCAGGGCTTCGTTTTCGTTGGCAGTTTTGCCCTCTTCGATCATGGACTCGGCGAGTTTAAGAGCTGGGTCACCGCGCGGCGCCACAAACGGATTTATCGTTTCTTTCAATCCATTGATTTCTTTTGTTCTTAAGTCGGAAGCGAGATTTTGTCCCGTACTGTCGATGGGAATGACCGCGCCGATTGTAGTTTCCGGAGCCATAGCGGAGGCTTGTCCTGCCATGGTGATCAGTGCTCCTGCGCTTGCCGCCCAAGCTCCGCGTGGCGTTACATATATAACAACCGGAACCTTGCTGGAACGGATCGCAATGACGATCTCTTTCATGGATTGAAGTTCCCCGCCGGGAGTGTTGAGTTGAACCAGAAGGACTTCTGCATTACTTTGTTCGGCTGTTTTGATCCCGCGTTTGAAATACTCCACCATAGGTGGTGCGATGACTCCGTCTGCGTTCATAACGAGAACCAACGGCTGGTCGCTTTGTGCATGGACAGGAAGAATCGCCATCAACAGTGTGCCAAGCAGGATGAACAGTACACCAAATCTTCTCATGCGAATGATTATAATCCTCAAAGATAAGGGCGGAATGATTGCCTCGCTAATAAGGAGTGCTAAAAGTTTGTAGGTGAGTTTGCTCCCTTCGCCGTCCTCGGCGAAGGATTTACTCGTAGAACGCCGCCGAGGACGGCGGCTTGAGCCTATTTAGAGGAGGATGGGATGATTACCCCACTGATAATATGATGGAACTTATTTATCTTTTTGTTCTGCGTCTCAATTTTTCCTTTGCCTCAACCAATCTGATCCCATGACCAATATCAAGGAAAATAATCCCAATACCAACGCCGCACTGTATGCACCGATATACTGCCGTTCCTCAAGGGCGCGATAAATGAACAAGGTGGCTGTTTCGGTTTTGCCCTGTACACCTCCGCCGATAACCAGTACCGCCCCAAATTCACCCAGCGCACGAGCGAAGGTTAGTGTAATTCCGTAGATCATGCCCCAGCGCAAGGCGGGAAACGTCACCCGCCAGAAAGTCTGCCAGCCATTTGCTCCCAATGTTGCGGCGGCTTTTTCCTGCCGGGTATCGAAGGCTTCCAATACCGGGATCAGTTCGCGGATCATAAACGGCATCGTTACAAACAAGGTTGCCATGACCATCCCCGGAAGGGCAAACGCGACCTGTATGCCCGATGCTTCGATCAGCGGGGAGAGAAAGCCATTGCGACCGAAGAGCAATAACAACATATATCCTGCGACCACCGGTGAAATTGCGAATGGCATATCCACCAAGCCATTGATCAGATTGCGCCCCGGGAATCGGTGACGGACGAATACCCAGGCAACCAGTGTCCCAAAGATAGTATGGATGATGACAACCACCAGACTGATCCACAATGTATTCCAAAATGCCAGAAAGACCTCGGGCTTGTTGAGGGATGTCAGGATCGCGCCGATCCCTTTTTCGAAAGCGCCAACGGTCAATGCAGTAATGGGTGCCAGTATCAGGAAGGCAACGTAGGATATGACTACTGTGATCAATATCCATTTTGTCCATCGTCCTTTATTTCTATCCACCCAGGCGAAGAGAGGACTCTGTATATCTGTCGAGACGGCGCGTGAGAAACCTATGACTTTCATGCCAATTCCCTTTGAGAGTTTTTCGAGCGATTGCGCAGGTAGTCTGCGAACATCAATAAGCCGAAAGCGATGGCTACCATAACAATGGAAACTGCACTGGCTCCCAGGCGGTTCTCCGATTCCACTTCACCGAATACATACACCGCTGCCGTTTGTGACAGGAACGGGATGTTCCCGGCGACGATGACAATCGAACCGAACTCGCCAATTGCGCGTGCAAAGCTGAGCAACGCGCCCGTGGTGACTGGAAGCGCTAAAGGTGGGAGAATGATCCGACGGAAAATCGTCCAGCCTCCCGCGCCGAGCGTGGATGCGGCGTGTTCTTGCGAGCGATCCAACTCCATCAGCACCGGTTGGACAGAGCGGACGACAAATGGAAAGGTGAGAAACAACAACGCCAGAATGATTCCCGGCGGGGCAAACATAACCGAAAAATCGAACTGCTCTTTCAACCATAACCCCAATACTTCCTGTGGTCCAAAGAGGATCACCAGCATCACGCCTGTGACCAGCGTTGGAATCGCAAGAGGCAGATCAATGATGCCGTTGAGGATCGTCTTGCCGGGGAAGTCATACCGCACAAGGACGAAGGCAGTCAGCGTGCCCATGATGGTATTGATCACCATCATCATGGCTGAAGTCCAGAGCGTGAGCTTTAGTGCAGACCAGGCGGCAGGGAGTGTGATCTGCCTCCAAAATTCAACCAGTCCCTCTCGAAACCCATCCTGCAGGATGACGAGCAACGGAATGATCAGCATCACTATCAGATAGCTGAAGGCAATGGAGCGTATTCCCAACTGTCCCCACGCGCGAGGCGGTCTTCGTTTCCTGTTTGTTGGCATGGTTGTTGTTTGTAAATTCATTTTTGATGGGAGGATGGCTGAGTGTGAGTCAGCCATCCTCTTTATTTGTTGTCTATTCGGAGGTTTGAATGCCCTGTACCTGGGCAAAGATCTTGTAGAAAATACCGTTATCGCCGAAGAAGGTTGGAGTGGCTTCCTTCCAGCCGCCGAATTCATCAATGGTGAACAGGTCGGTGACGGGCGGATACTGATCGGATGTGGTTTTGGCAACTTCAGGATCGGGAGAGCGTAAGCCGTGTTTGGCAAAGATTTCCTGCGCCTCTTTCGTGAAGAGGAAATCAACGAAGGCTTCTGCCACTTCGCGCGTGCCATGTTTGTCCACGTATGTATCGACAACAGCCAATGGGTTATCAATGCGTATCGTTGATGAAGGAATGACCAGTTCGTAATCCAGCCCGGCTTGTTGACCGACCAATACTTCATTCTCATAAGTGATCGCAACGTCGCCGACACCCTTCTCGTAGTTGGTGATCGATTCGCGCGCGCCCTTGTCCATCACGGAAACATTTTTCAACACAGAGAGGAGAAAATCCTGTGCTCCAGCATCATCTGCTGTGATGCCTTCCACATGACCGCGTTTCGCCGCGCCATAGAGCGCCAGAATATTCCACATGGCGCCGCCGCTGGT
Organism: uncultured Chloroflexia bacterium; assembly: GCA_963730175.1. Classification (GTDB taxonomy): domain Bacteria; phylum Chloroflexota; class Anaerolineae; order Anaerolineales; family Villigracilaceae; genus Defluviilinea. The sequence continues at coordinate 17,858 of CAVSRF010000061.1, forward strand.
TTTCGGATTCGGGGTCAGAATTTCCAGGTCAGGCTGGGTGAGATCAGCCCAGTCTTTAATATTTTTGGGATTACCCGCACGCACGGCAAAGGCAACGACCGATGTACTGACCATCCCGCCGAATGGTTCACTGCGCCAGTCATGCGTGATCAACCCGGCTTTTTCGATGCGGGTGACATCGGCTTCCAGGGACAAGGCGACAACATCCGCTTCAAACCCCTCGACCACTGCGCGTGATTGCGCACCCGAACCCTGATAGGATTCTTCGAAAGTTACTTTTTGACCGGTCTTCTTCAGCCAATATGCCTCGAAGATCGGGATAATTTCCCCGTATGCTTCGCGTGGGGTGGTATAGGCGCCAAGGGTTAACTTGATTTCATTATTAGCCGCAGGGGTACCTATCCCTGGGTAGATGGTGTACCTGTTGAGCATCCTGTTGTCAGGATGGCGACCAGAAGAAGAGTGAGTACAAGAGTTTTGTGAAATTTGGTAAACATTTTTGTCCTTTTAGAAATATTTATCTGCTTGAGGCGGTGTCCTTCGCGAAGCATCCCAATGGGACGCCGCCGGGGACGGCGACGAGAGCAAATATTAGTTGGTTGAAAATACTTTAGTTGCTGTAGTTGATCGTATTCTTGTGATAATGTGACCTGACGAGCAAGAGCGAGCAATTACCGGCATTTCTCATAACACCCTCGATAACTCCATTTAATGCTGTACGTCCATCCTTTTGAGGCAGGGGCGCGCCCATGATCACCAGATCAAATTCTCCATTCTTAATCTCATTAACAATTTCAGTTTGTGGATCCCCATTTCTCAGCTTGCTTTCTGTGGGCACCCCGAACATTTCCAGGCTTTGCACGCCTCCTGCTATAAATCGCTCAACCTGATGCTGTTGGTATTCGTTATCGGGTGAACCATCCAAAACAGTGAGAAGTGTCGCGCGCGCGCCCAGATGACGGAGCAGGCGACCAGCAAACAACACATCGTCTTTTCCCGGTTCCCCGCTTGCCGCGCAGACCAGGGCTTTTTCAAATCGTGCGCCCGGGTGTGCCGCCAACAGCAAATGATGATCGCCCAATTGAAGGATTTGTTCTGCAAGGTCCATGCCCTCGACCGGTCTCCAGCCAACGATCACGAGGTCAACAGGATTGGGTTCTACTGATTTTGCGATCGCAACGGGAGCCGAAGCCTGGTCAGTGCGCACATCCACAGAAGCCATGCCGCTTCCAATTTGCTTGCGGGCATCCTGGAGATAGGCATCCAGCAAAGTTTGATCCTTCCCAATGCCGAGCAGTGTCATTCGTGCATGAGACATGCGCGCCAAATATCCCCCAAGGCTGACCGCCGACTGACTGCGCAGGGAACCATCTGTTACCACCAAAAAATTTAAACCCGGATGTGAAAGGGCATGTAAACGCCGTATCCCAACCCAAGCCTTCTGATTAACTGCAAGCGGAAATGAAGCAGATTGTTCGGGAGGGCGGCTGGCATCGATGATGATGCTTTGATTCCCAAAGGGGACCGCGGGGGCTATGGCGCGGACGCCGGGGATGGATGGAAGTTCGAGCCTTATACGTTCGGTCGGTCCATTGAATCCCAAACTTGTTACTGTCCCCTCGCCAAGCGGAGTGCCGTCCATTTCGCTTTTATTATTGGCTAACGCAATATCCTCCGGGCGAAACACCACTTGTACTCTTCCATCCGTGCTGAATTTTGTGGCTTCATTTGCAAGATTAAAGATATGCGGACCAATCTGAATCCGATCCCCTTCGGTTTGCCCTAAAAGGATATTTGCACTTCCAAGAAACGAAGCGACGAATTCCGTTTGTGGACGCTGGTATAGGTCATGTGGGGTGCCGACCTCGATCAAACGCCCGTAGCTCATGACACCGATCCTGTCTGCCAGATCGAACGCCTCTTCCTGATCATGGGTCACCAGGATCGCCGCCACGCCCAACTGCTTTTGGATGGCTTTCAGAGACCGCCTCAACTCCACCCGGATTTTTGCATCGAGCGCCCCAAGCGGTTCATCAAGCAACAGGACATCTGGTTCAAGCGCCAACGCGCGTGCCAATGCCACGCGTTGTTGTTGACCGCCCGAAAGTTGACGCGGTATTCTGTCACCTAAACCGACCAGCCCCACCAATTCCAGAAGTTCATCGCGTTTGTAGTTGACGCTCTTTTTTGGATACTCTGCGGATTTGAAGTCCGAACTCGATGTTCTCGGCAACGGTCATATATTCGAACAAGGCGTAATTTTGGAATACGAATCCCGTGTTGCGTTTTTGAGGAGAGAGGTTGGTGACATCTCGTCCGTGTAATAGCACACGTCCTTGTTCGGCAGTGGCTAACCCGGCAATAATATTCAGCACCGTGGTCTTTCCACTCCCACTGGAGCCAAGGAGCACAAAAAACTCGCCGTCCTTGATTTCCAGGGAGACGTCGTTCACAACCGTTTGTTGACCGTATCGTTTGCTTACACCTTCAAGCAAAATTGACATGTTCACCTCATCAGTAATATCTCCCATAAGATACCTGTGAGGTGTGACGGAGCCGGTGATAACCGTGTGACAATCCTGTGACAATTTGTTTTGCATTTTCCCCCAAAACATCCCCCAGTCTTTGTTAGCCTTTCAATCTAAATGCATAACCCAACCCCGGTAAGTTCTGAATATAGAAAGGATTTGTTGGATCACTCTCTATTTTGGCTCGTAAGCGTTTTACCAATTGTCGGAGCATTTCAGGGCTTCCTCCGCCTGCTCCCCAGACATCGCTGATAAGGTCGTTCATTGTGAGAGCGTGACCGGCATTCAGCATCAAGGATTCGAGAAGACGATTTTCCAGCGGTGTGAGATTCTTTGTCCTGCCATCTTCGAGATGTACTTCCCTGAGTTTTGGATTGAACTCCAATCCGTCAGTGGAAAAATTTGCAGGGTGGGGTATCTCTGTGGTGTGGAGCCGCCTCAAGACAGTCTGGATGCGTGCCACCAGTTGGCGAGGGCTGAACGGCTTCAAAACGTAATCATCTGCGCCGGCTTCAAATCCATATACGATGTCTTCTTCTTCCCCTCGTACCGTGAGCAATATGATGGGAACATCCGATTCACTACGGATATGCTTGCAGATGGCAAAGCCATCTTTGAGTTCGTTTGTTCCGGGGAGATTAACATCCAGAAGAATCAGATCAGGCTTGTCGTCCAGCCAGTGGCGGAGCGCGCTTGTCGCATCGTTTGCCATGATCGCTTCATAGCCTGCGCGCCTGACCGTGAAAGCCACCAGGTCAGCCACTACGCGATCATCATCCACTACCAATATTTTCATTGGCTTCCTTGTGCCAGGGGCAGGGTAAACCAAAAGGAAGCGCCGCCTTCTGGAATGTCCGTGATCCCAACTTCACCCTGCTGGGCTTCTACAATTGCCTTGACCACGGAAAGCCCCAGCCCGGCGCCTTGTCGCGTGCGTTCGTTCGGCGCGTCCAAATGTGAAAAACGGCGGAAAAGATTCCCACGCTGATTTAAAGGGACGCCGCTGCCTTCGTCTGTGATCTCGACGCGAATCTCTTTTGCAGAGACAAAATGATCGACCTGTATGCGCCCACCTTCAGGGCTATGTTTGATCGCATTGGAAAGCAGGTTTACTAAAACCTGGACAGTCCTTCTTTGATCAGCCCGGACAAGCAGAATTTTTTCTGTTGGCGATATAACCAACTTCAAGTTGTATTTTTCAGCCAGAGGTTGAATGATCTCACGCGCTTCCTTCAAAATAGCATCAAAGGGAATGGTCTGTATGGAAACCTTGAACCTGCCCGCTTCAATGCTGGATGCTTCGATCAGATTATCGATCAAGGTTTGTAAATTGATAATTCCGAGATTCAATGAAGTCAATAGTTCTTTGACTTCTGTTTCAGAGAGACTGTGTAAATTATCCAGTAACAATTCGGAGGAAGCTTCCAAAGCAGCCAGCGGTGTTCGGAATTCATGCGTGATATTTGCCATGAAGTCGCCCAGCAAACGATGGACATACTCCTCGTTGGAGACATCCCGAATGACCAGTGCGCGGTTCGCATCGCTTGCCACCGGGGGAGGAGGTTCGTCTTGGAAATGGACAGCAACCGTTCCTGCCCACTGTCCAATTTGATGGATACCCGCGTCTGCTGACCTGCACTGGGAAGCTGGTTACTGAAAGCAGTCTCTCCCTCTGTGGAGGTGAAGACATCATCAACCTTTCGTCCGATGACCGTATCGAGTTCACATTCAATGATCTTACCCACACCCGCACTCGCAAAGGTGATGCGATTTTGGCTGTCGAGCGTAAGCGTCCCTTCGACGATTGAATTAAGCAGATGCTCGATCCAGGCTTTTTCGGCTTGAAGTTGCTCCATGGAATGCTGGAGACTAATCCGTGCATCCTCGAGAGTGTTCGCCAACTGGCTGATTTCCCACATCGCAGACCGGACGGTCACCGGGGATTCCAGATTTCCCTGTCGAAACTTTTCGGCTGAGTTAGCCAGCTCAACAATGGGATGACTGATTCGCTCGGACTGCCAGACACCCAATCCAAATGCGACCAATAGAATGATGACCAATCCCAAAGTCAGCGACCTGTTCAAGTTTTGTTGAACAGCGATCTGGTTATCCACATTCAATGCGCTGATCAAATCGATACCCAGAGGTGCATCAAGGGTTGAAACTGCCAAAATATATCGATGCGTGTTTAAATGGATTGCCCGTCGTTCAAGGGACAGGTTTGATGGCTGGCTTGCCTTGTTTCGCAGTTCCAGCGTCAACGCCGGAGTTGGGTCAATTAATGGATCGCTGGAATTTATTGCCTGGTTCTGACGGAGCAAAAAATAAACGAGACCGGTCTCACTCTGAAGATCGGTAAGTATGGAGGATGTCTTCTTTCCCACGATCACTTTGTAGGCAGGCTGTTGGGAAAGTTCCAGATCAACCGCTTCATAGAAATACAAGTCGTCGCCTGATGGGAGCGCCTCATATCCAGATTGTGATTTTGTAGAACAAAGCTGAAGCATTGAGACATCTTTGCCAAACCCAGCCACATTCTGATCCTGATCACAGACCACGATTAGATCAAGGTTTGCCCCATCACCCAGAGTAGCCAGATAATCTTTAAGAGATGTGAAATCTTTCTCTTCCAATAATCGGGCAAGTGTGGGACGCTGTGAAATCAGGAGTGCCAGGTTTTGTAAATCCGATTGTTTGCGTGCGATCAGAGCTTTTGTGGTTAATATTGACTGGTCAAGGAGAAGTTGTGTCTGAGAGGATGCTTGACGGTTAATCAGCACGATGACCGGCAGACCTATGGCAAGCCCAATTCCCAGAGAGCTTATCAGGAAGGTCAATACCAATTGGGTCCTCAGCCTTTGCAATCGATGTTTTTGATACATAAGGAGAGTATATTCTAATATTCAGTTGAATTTAAGTGACATTAATCGGGAGTTTTCCCCTCCCCAATTAAACACTGCCCGAGCTATGCTTCAGCCACCACACTCAATTTTTGATAATAACTATCCAACCAAAGATTCGACCACCCCCACAATGTTGCATCCATCACAATCTGCTTAACTTCTTCGCGCGTGATCTTGGCTTCGTTTTCGAATACTTGTGTATTGCGGCGGCTGATCGCCAGCGTGCGGATGGCGAACATCAATGGGAAGATGCAAGCCAGCCGAATGCGATGTTGCCACGGCGGCAGGGACTTGACACACGCGAGCGCGGCATGCAGATGACGTTCCGCCTTGTCTTCCAGCATATCCAACACCTTGATCGCTTCAGCGCGATTCTCAGGCTGGAACAATTCCTGCGCGGTCAAATTGACCGCTTCAAGAAATTTTTTCGGGATATACACCCAGCCGCGTTCGTAATCCTTGCGTAAGCCGCGGATCACATTCACAGTTTGTAGAGCCAGCCCAAATTCACGCGCGAGCGGCAGAAGCAAATCCTTTTTATGGCGAATGGCAATCGAGTACCAGGCAAAGAGATGGGTCAGGAGATAACCGACACGTCCCGCCACCTCGAACATGTAATCGTCCATGTCCGTTTCATCATTGACCTGCGGACCGCGCTCGATCCAGCGAGCCATTCCGTATGTTGTCTCAATGACATGCTGTCTGATGATTTCCTGGACTTCTTTTGGAAGGGAGGAGAGATTGGTCAAAATGTCTGCGGTGTGCAATGCCACCAATGCGTCCGGGTTGGATGTATCTGCGTTTTGGATCTGGCTTGTTAGCTCTTCGCTGGTTGAGTCCCCGTTCAGTATCTCTGCCCATAAATTCAGCAAGACGATCTTTTTCTCCGCAGGCATATCTTCGTTATCTTCCAAATAATCAGATACCCGCAAAAGTAAATACGCCACTGTCCCCGCATCGCATAGCACACCGGGCAATTGTTCGATGCCAATTGCAAAAGTTCGACTTGCCGCTCTTAATAAGTCTCGTAAAGATATCATAGCGCCTCGCAATAATGAATGACAAATAAAACCCCGCCATATATACCACGTTATGAATAATAGGACTTAAGACATCGATGACCCTTCGGATAATGAAACGATTTCCACATCTCCCAACGCGCGGCGGACATCTTCACTCTTCATGATGATCGCCGTATTGCGGACTCCTGACCCGATGGAGATTTCCTCCTCTTTCAGGACGCTCGCATCGATCAACACCCGAACCTGATTCTTCAACCCAAACGGACTTACCGTCCCGACGCGGTACCCCGTCACTTCCAACACTTCGTCCTCGGTTGCCATCCGCACGCGTGACCGCTTCACAAGTTGACGTAACTTCTTCCAGCCCACCTGGTCAGGTCCTGCCATAAGCACCATCCAAAATTCTTCCGGTCTTATTTGAAAAAGAATACTCCGCACGATCTGTTCGGGGCGCTGCTTTCGGTCAGAGGCGGCTTGTTCGAAACTGGTAACAGGCGTCTCGTGATGAAAGAGGCGGTGGGGAATCCCAAGTTGGTCTAAAGCTATGCTGGCGGGTGGTTTAGTCATAACTATAGTATATCGTCATTGTAGGGCGAAGTTTATACTGAGGAGAGTGTCCGCAACGACATACGGTGCGGTAAAATCGTGTCATGTCAAAACTCAAATCACCGATCATTTTGTTCCTCGTTACCGTTATTATAATTTCTCTTCTTGCGTTGTTTGGACCGGAAGAGCAATCTCTTGGTTCCAATGTGCGGATCGTGTACCTGCACGGCGCATGGGTGCTCTCCGCGGAGTTGGCTTTCCTCGCAGCAGGGCTGGCTGGTTTGATCGGATTGGTCTCCAAAAAAGACCTGTTTCACAACTGGTCAGCCGCGCTGGGACGGACAGGCATTTTCTTTTGGGTTACCTATATCCCATTATCGTTGTGGGCAATGGAATCCAACTGGAATGGACTGTTTCTATCAGAGCCGCGTTTTCGCCTTGGCAGTGATCTTTGCAGTGACAGGTGTGCTGTTACAACTCGGCTTGTGGCTCATCAACACGAATTGGATCACATCGTTGGCAAACCTGATTTATATTATTGTCTTGCGCGTCATCTTTGCCACAGCATCGAACATGATGCATCCGCCTCCATCGCCGATCTTCAATTCAGGGGATTACGCCATCATCGGATTCTTCCTCGCCATGATCTTGTTGTCGTTGGTAGCCGCATATTTTATTACGCGCTTATTCCTAATCTTGAAAACTGAATAGCAAGGCTCATAACTCAGTGAGTAATTTCAAACTCGCCGCATATACACTTATCCGTGTGGTGATGAATACCGCCTTTCGGATGATCTATCCTTTTCTGACGGTCTTCGCGCGTGGACTCGGCGTAGATATCAGCGTGATCTCAGGTTTGGTCGCCAACCGCGCAATCGTCGGGTCGTTTGATCCGTTTATCTTCCCATTCATTGAAACGCGCGGACGCAAGTTCGGCATGTTATTGGGGCTGGGGTTATTCGTCGGCGCGATGGGTTTGGTGGCTTTACATCCAAGTCTTTCCACATTGGGTATCCGCTCATCTTCGGTTTGATCGGAAAGCAGATCTTTGACCCATCACTGACCTCATACATCGCAGATCAGATCGTCTATGAAAAACGCGGAACAGCGATTGCCATCACTGAGTTTGCGTGGTCCCTGGCATTTATCATTGGCATTCCGGCAATGGGCTTGATTATCGCCCGGTCTACTTGGTCTGCACCATTCTTGCTTTTGGGGATTTTGGAACTCATTGCGTTTTTATACGTTGCCCTGACCCTGATCGATTTTGAAAAACCGGTTCATCATCAAGATGGGATATTTGGTAACGTCAAACAGATCATCACCACGCCGACAGTTTTAGTTGCCTTATCCATCGGGCTGACGGTTACTGCCGCGAATGAAGTTGTAAACTTGATGTTTGGCGTGTGGCTCGAAGATTCGTCCAAGTTGCAAATCGCTGCGCTGGCGGGCGCATCGGCGATCATTGGACTTCTTGAGTTGGGTGGGGAAGGGTATGGTCGCGTTGTTTGTGGATCGTGTGGGCAAAGTCCGCGCGGCAGGCTTTGGGATCGTTGGCAATTGTATCGCGGCGATCTTATTGCCGATCATTGGGCGCTCAGAGATCGGCGCACTGATCGGGTTATTTCTTTTCTACATCACATTTGAATTCACACTGGTGAGTACGATCCCATTGATGACCGAGGTGATGCCTTCTGCGCGTGCCACGACTCTGTCTTTTGCGGGTGCGGCAGGTTCGATTGGGCGTGCCATTGGTGCATTGCTTGCGCCTGTATTGTATCTGTTGGGCTTTACGTTTGTTACTGGAACTGCTGTTCTTTTCAATCTTTTCGGACTGGCGGCTGTTTGGTATATTTCAAATCACCATGAATAATTTTTTGATTATCGCTTCATTGATCTTTTTCGTAATTCTTTTTGTTTTGGCATCATTGTGGATTCTCGTCCCTGCGCTTTATGGACTTCCGTCTGATCCTACAAATCCAGAATCGCAGTCCGTAAAGCGTTGAAGCTGGTGAATTTGCAACCCAATGAAATCCTTTACGATCTCGGCGCAGGTGATGGACGTGTGCTTTTGATCGCGGCAAAAGAGTTTAGTGCAAAAGCAGTTGGCATCGAAGTGGGACCCATCCAATGCGCGTTGATCTGGTTGAGAGTCGTTGCAAGTGGATTGAGCAATAAGATACAAATTCGATGGGGTAATTTCTTCAAAACAGACTTGAGCAAAGCAGACGTGGTTTACATATACGCCACATCCACAGAAGTAGCCAAACTTGCTCCCTATTTGGAAAAACAAATGAAGCAGGGTTCACGCGTAGTTTCGATCTCAGCGGATTTTCCCGAATGGGAACCATCCACTTTCGATGACCACGATCTGATCTTTGTCTATGACATGCCGCCCAAAGAGGGAAGTCTGACGACATATATGTTGAAGAACATGAAATAGGTGTCGGTGGTTGAGTAGACGGTGGTGCTCTTCCGCCGCCGTATCGAAACCACCTATTTAATTTTCCAACTTCAAAACAAACTCTTTCACTTCTTCCCTGGCTCTGTTCATATACTTATCCTCCCCAATGACCTTGAACCCGCACTTCTCAAGGACGCGCCGTGAGCCGATATTATGCTTCGCCACATGCGCATACAGCGGACGGGTTTCGATGATCTTCAAAAACTCTGCCAATGCCTTGGTTGCGATTCCCTTTCCCCAAAATTCCCTTCCCAGCCAATAACCAACTTCCCGTTCTTCCTCAATCAAAAAGCTGACCAAATGTCCCGCCACCTGACCATCCACTTCAATGGTCTTCAAAATGATCGTGTCATCCGCCATGATCTTCGCCCAATGCGCATCGAAGGCTTCCCTATCCCGTGAAGGGACAGCCGCCATCGCGCTCGATTCAGGCGTCAGCTTGTTGTTCGAAGAGGATGGGGAGGTCGCTTTCTAGTACATCTCGTAAGTGAACGGTATTTGTCATTGATCTCTCGATTAAATCACCACGGGTAACCCTTAAGATCCAATGAACCATCTGCTGGAGCGACTTCCCTCACATCCAGAACCATGGGATGATTACCTGTGAACTCGGTCTTTCCCTTCCTCTGGTCGACAAATATGTTTCCTTGAAAAGATTTCCAGTTCATACGTTTGTAAAACTCAACCGACCGTGATGTACAAAACAAAAGAGCGAACGAAACCTTCAATTCTTCATTCAGGATCCTCGCAGTTTCCTGCATCGCTTCGCTGGCATGACCTTTGTTCTGGCTTTCGGGATGTATCAACACCCCGCCGATTCCACCAATTGTTTTTATCTTGTCGTTGCTGATGATCTCACGCGTAAGCAGTCCCACTCGTGAGACCAGTTCATCCTCATCCCACACCAAAACCGACCATTGTGGTGACACATGAACAAACTGCTTATTGATTGTTGTTGCCAGCATTGCATTTGGATACATGGCATTTCGTAACCGTTTGAGACTTTCCTTTTGTGTTTCTGATAATTGATCGGTCGTTACAAATTCGATTCTCATTGTGAAGTCTCCGGTGGGTATGAAAGGAGGACGAGCATGATGTGAGTATAACCGTAAGTTGAATGTGTATCTTTGCCAATGTTCATCTCGGTTTATCTGTGGTTAAATTACATCACTGTTCACTAATAACTATTCGCTAACAACTGGAGCCTCCCATGCTCATCCACTCCTCCTCCCAACTCCTCACCCTCGCAGGCGGACCGCAGCGCGGTCATACTCTCGGCAATCTCGGCATCATCGAAGATGGCGCGGTCGTTGTGCGCGATGAAAAGATCGTCGCGGTTGGCACAACGGCAGAACTCAAAGCAGACTATCCCAATGAGCCAACACTCGACGCAGGTCATTGTGTCCTCATGCCTGGGTTTGTCGATCCGCATACACACGTCATTTGGGGTGGTGACCGTGCCAACGAGTTCGAGATGAAGATGGCAGGCAAGCCTTATCTTGAGATTCTGGCTGAAGGCGGCGGCATCATCTCCACGGTCCGTGCGACGCGCACGGCTTCCATCGAATCACTCATCGCGCAGACTCGTCCACGTCTGCTCCGCATGTTTAGAAATGGCACCACCACCGTCGAAGCCAAAACGGGCTACGGTCTGCAAACCGCCACCGAGCTTCGCCTCCTCAAAGCCCTGCTCACCGTGGATGATGAAACCCCAATCGACATCTCGCCCACCTTCCTTGGCGCGCACGCCATCCCGCCCGAATATAAAGACAACCCGCAAGGCTACACCGACCTCGTGTGCGAGACGATGCTCCCGATGCTCAAAGAGTGGTGGCAGACTCATGCTCCGCGCCGCCCCCTGCCCTTTGTGGATGTCTTCTGCGAAACGAGTGCGTTTACCCTTGAACAATCGCGTCAGATCCTGACCAAAGCTGGGTCGCTGGGATTCCCGCTCAAGATCCACGCTGACGAATTTGACAATCTCGGCGGTGTATCACTCGCGGTCGAGTTGGGCGCTGCGTCCGCAGATCATTTGGTGAAGACCTCTGATGCAGACATCGCCGCGTTAGGAACATCGGATACGGTTGCTGTGTCACTGCCCTGCACGCCATTTGGACTCGCCGAATGTGATTACACTCCCGCCAAAAAGATCATCGAAGCCGACGGCATCTTCGCCCTCGCCACCGACTGCAACCCCGGCACCACATGGAACGAGTCCATGCAGTTTGTGATTGCCCTCGCCTGCCGCGCGATGAAAATTACTCCCGCCCAAGCCATTGCCGCCTCGACGATCAACTCCGCATACGCTATCCGCCGCGCCAATACCATTGGTTCCATCGAAGTCGGCAAACAAGCGGACATGTTGATCCTCTCCGTGCCAGATTATCGTCACGTTGGATATCGTTATGGTACGAATCTTGTGAAACAAGTCATCAAAAAAGGACAGGTCTATTCGGTGGATGTGGGGTATTACCGGACGGCATAAATAAATATATTGTAGGGGCGGAGCATTGCTCCGCCCCTACGTTCAAGACAAAAAAAGAAAAAATGACAATCGATCTTTCAAATATTAGTTCGTGGATTTGGATCGCCGCCGCGTTGGTGATCCTGTTCATCATCTTCCGATTCTTCTTTCATATCGTAATACGCATCTTCCACTTTCTGTTGAGCTTCTTCTGGCATGGATGTATCACTGTAATTGTATTGCTGGCAATCTATTTTATTCTCCGTGCATTTGGGGTGTTTTAAAAAAATAGAGGCGATACACTTATCGCCTCTATACTGCTCATTGAATTGATTTCGATTTTATTCCGTTTGCTTCCCAAACCACATTCTGCCCAATAAATTATCCTTGAGAATGAATTGGTGATATAACGCCGCACCGACGTGTAGGATGATCAAGAGGAGTAATAGTGCCCATACCCCTCCATGGAACATACCCAAACTGAAACTGCCTCTACCAAAACTGCCGCGTGTTGGGACGCTTCCGATGCCAAATGTGCGTGCCAATTGTCCGCGTTGGTCGGCGAGAACAATTCCAGTGATGACCATGGCAAAGGTGAGAAGATACAGCCCCCAGTGAGTCAGAACGCCAACCCAATCGAAGAACTTGTTTCCGGCGCTTTGCCATTCAGGGTGCTTGGTTGTCCAACGTACAATCAAACGAACGATCAATAGGAGAAGAACCGTAATTCCAAAGATCATATGGAATCCAATGGTTGAAAGGATACCCTGACCTCCTCGTTGCTGGGGAAAGCCGCCTTGCGGAAAACCTTGTTGTGGCTGGGATCCTTGCACTATTTGTGGCTGGAAGTTTGCCGGTGGCGCTTCGTCGTCATCTCCACCAGCTATTTGAGGAGGGTTACCTTGCTGGAAACCTTGTGCTGGAGGGTTTCCCTGTTGAAAATTCTGTCCTGGGAGATTTCCCTGCCCAGGTCGAAATCTTTCTCCGCCGTCTTCATTGCCCTGAACTAGAAAAAAAGCTCCAAAGATCAGAAGGGCGACCAGCCAGTGTAGTGCAACAAGTGCCCAATGATAGCGTTTTGGTTTATCAGATGCGGATGTTGTATCTGTTGGCATGGATGTGGGTTCCGTAGTTAGAGAATCAGTAGACATAAGCTCGTAATGCTCCTTTTCGTCCAATATATATGTCGAAGATGAATATTCGATGAAATTCCATCATGAAATCATGTTGTAAATATGTAGAATATTTTCGTCGCTATGGATATATAGGCGTTTGGAGCGGACAGTTGTCAGCCAGGGGCACGTGTTTCGAAACAGAAGCAAATTCATGTTAAGAAAGATGCGCTCTTGTTCTACATCCAGAATAAGGCTAAAATCAAGCCATGGCTACTTTATATGGTCCTATTCTGATTGTTGAAGATATCCCGAATGTTCTTGAATTGTTGGAAGTTACCTTGCGGTTCAAGGGGTATGCGGTGATAACGGCGCGCAATGGTGAAGAAGCCTTGGAAGTGATCGCCAAGACACGGCCTGTGTTGATCATTACAGATATTTTGATGCCAAAAATGGATGGGTATGCGTTTATTCAGAAATTGCGCCTCAATGTTGAAACGCGTAGTATTCCAGTTGTTTTTCTCTCTGCAACGTATGTGACTCCTGAGGACAAGGATTTTGCTCTCAGTCTTGGCGCGGCGCGCTTTATGGAAAAGCCAATTGATACCGAGGATTTTTTGTTGACGATTGCTGAATTGGTGACTCAACAGCCATTCGCAACGCCGCAGCCGCTGGATATGCAGAGGTTCTATAACGGGTATCGCACACGTCTGGAGAATAAATTGCGCCATAAGAATACGCAGATTGCGCGCGCAGAACGGTTACTGCCCACACTGCCACCGGATCAAAAGCCTGCATTCGAAGCTCTGCTTCAACAGTCCATGCGTGATCGGGATGAAATTCAGACGGAACTTAACGATATATATAAAACCCTCGACGATCTTAAACAGGAATAAATTTTATTCAGCGATGGGAAGCCATCGCTGAATTTTTGGAAGGGATAAAATATGCAGCTTACACTCTCCTATATAGAGAACCTGGCACGTCAGGCTGGCTCGATCCTTCGTAATGGATATAGTAAGGAACACGAAGTGAGCTACAAGGGGGTGATCGACCTTGTAACTGAAATAGACCATCAGTCGGAAGCGTTTTTGCTCGGCGAAGTGCAAAAAGATTTCCCTGCCCACCATATCCTTTCGGAGGAGAGTGGGGTCATTCAGGGGAGCGATGAACACATCTGGTACATTGATCCATTGGATGGGACTGTCAATTATGCGCACAATATTCCCATCTTTTCCGTTTCGATTGCGTATGCGTATCGTGGAAAACTGGCATTGGGCGCTGTTTATGACCCGATGCGCGATGAGATGTTTCTTGCCGAGCGCGGCAAGGGAGCAACCCTCAATGGGAAGCGCATCCACCCATCTTCCACTGTTGAATTACAAAAAAGCCTGTTGGTAACAGGTTTTCCATACGACGCGTGGAATACAGAGCAGGATAATTTTGCCAACTTCATAAAATTCGGGAAACTATCGCAGGGGGTACGCAGACTTGGTTCCGCCGCTATTGATTTGTGCTATGTTGCATCGGGTCGTTTTGACGGTTTCTGGGAGCTTTCCCTCAAGCCCTGGGATGTTGCCGCGGGGGGATTGGTTTGTGAAGAAGCGGGAGCGCACATAACCAATGTAAATGGAGAAAGTGATTATATTTCTCCTCCTCAATCTGTAGTCGCAACAACTCCCGGTATCCATGCACGTATGCTCGAGGAACTGCGCAGAAAATAGTTATTTTTATCCTTCCTCGAAATTTGATTTTGTGATGAAATTCAGATGGATTTTGCCCAATAAGTATGTAAAATAAGAACAGGTATCCATCTGAAGTAATGCTAGGTAAATCTGTCCCTATCAGTAAGACCAAGATCATTGTTCCCAACCGTCGCAAGGAATTACTTTCCCGCCCTCGTTTGTTGGATAATCTCGAGCGCGTTGTTGGATAACAAGCTTCTTCTCCTCTCTGCCCCGGCGGGTTATGGCAAGACGTCATTAATGATCGATCTGGCGCATCATGTTGAGATGCCTGTATGCTGGCTTTCTCTCGACCTGCTTGACCGTGACCCCCAACGTTTCATCGCATATTTGATCGCAGCGCTTGCTGAACAATTCCCATCCATCGGCGAATCTTCGCGCGTCCAATTGAACCGATTGAAGTCCATCGAGCAGGATGCAGAATTCCTCCTTGTAACGCTTACCAACGAAATCTATGAACATGTTGAGGATGATTTTCTCCTCATCCTTGACGATTTTCATCTTCTTGACGATGTTCCGGTCATTTCATCCCTGCTTAATCGTTTTCTCGAATTGGTGGTCGAAAACTGTCATGTTGTACTCTCGTCACGCACATTGCCATTATTAGACAATGTGACCATCATGGTCGCACACGAACAAGTAGCAGGTTTGGATCACTCTGACCTGGCGTTTGTGCCGCGCGAAGTCCAGGCTTTATACGCGCAAAACTATCGTCAGCATCTTTCAGATGAAGACGCCCACGAATTCGTGGAACAAACGGGTGGATGGATTACGGGCATGGTGTTATCGAACCTGCCCGGCATGTCGCGCGTCTCGGGTGTAGATACCTTTGCATACCTTGGTCAACAGGTCCTTGACCAGCAACCCGCATACATCCGCGAATTTTTGATGAGGACTTCACTCCCCGAAGAGTTCAACTCTGAATTTTGTGAGATCGTTCTAAGCCCGCTTTATTCTGAACGTCAAAACTGGTCCGACCTTATGGGCTTTATTCTTGAGAAGAACCTTTTCGTCCTGCCTCTTGGTTCTGACGGACGCTGGCTTCGTTATCATCCTCTCTTCCGCGAGTTTCTACAAAACCACCTCAAGGAGGAACGTCCGCAGGAGGTGCAGCCAATCCTCAGAAGGATGGTTCAGTGCTATGAAAAAATGGGTGAATGGGAAAAGGCGTATTTTACCTGCCAACAATTAAATGACCCGGATGCTCTTGCGGATGTGATCGAACACGCCGGTACCCCCATGTTACAAACTGCCCTGACTACATTGGAAGGTTGGATCAATAGCCTGCCTCCAGCACTCGTTCAAACCCGCCCTGGGTTGATCTCTCTCGCGCGGACCAATCCTGGCGATGAAAGGCAACCTTCCGGAATCGAATGAATTCCTGGATAAGAGCAGTGTCCATATATCGAAAGAATCAGGATGTGGAGGGGTTGATCCATTGCACTAATTCGCCGTGCAAATACAGTTGCGTTCTTTAGGGAGATTACACTAGCATCCCTTGAAGATATTCAGGAAGCTCTGCACCTGGCAGAATTAGATGCATCTTTCCAATCATATTATGCTGAAGCATTGCGTCTCAAAGGCTTGAACTTGTATCGTTTGGGAGAATCTCGGCAGGCTGTCGAATCATTGGAACATTCCTTGTCTCTCTTTTCCGCCTTGAATGAGATAGCGAGAATCCCAATCGTTATTGATGGAAACCGGAATGGTTCATGGCGCAGTCGGCGATATCGATTCTGCCCGAAGTTCGTTTCAGAAGGCACTTAAATTAAAACGGGTGGAAAGCGACTTATATTCCCAGGCAGAGATATTGAATAATTTGGCGGTCTTGTATCACCAGATCGGTGAATATGAGCTTGCATCAGAAACATTTGAAGCTGGGTTGGTTTGTGCCCGCAAAAGCCGCAATTACCGTGCTGAAACACTGATATTGGCTGGGTTAGGCGATTTATATACAGAGGTAGATGAGTTCGATGCGGCCGCACAGGCTTATGAGCAGGCAGAAAGCGTCGCCGTCAAACTATCTGGATTCTTTATATCGAACTATTTGGTTGTAGCGAAAGGCAATTTGGCGCTGGCGCAAGGAAACTTTGATGAAGTAAAACAAATATTAAAGACATTCCAAAGCAAGATGCGAATTAACCAATCAGCCTATGAACGAGGCTTGTGGTCTCTTCTTGAAGGTCGATTCCGGCTTATCAAGGATGAACCGAAGAAAGCAATTCCCTTCCTGAAAGAATGTAAAGACTTCTTTACCCAGGATGGGCGTGACTTGGAAATGTTGTGGAGCACAATTTGGCTTGCGGCTGCCTATGGTCAGGCTGGAGAAAGTGAAAATGCCCGCTTAGAGTTTCAGGAATTTCTTTCAATTGGATCCAATCCGGACCATGCCTTGCTTGCTGTAATCCGTCAGGCAAGTCCTTGGTTAAAAGAGCCTACAGCTTGACCCGTTGATCGAACGGCAATTAAATAAATTTTTTGAAAAAGCCCAAAGATTAAGCATGAAATTGCCAGCTACTCGCAGAACCTTACGTCGTCATGCCAGTTTCATTCAAGTGCCATCAGCCAGTCTTATGATCCATACGTTTGGAAATCCTGAAGTCAGTGTCAGTGGACAAGTTATTGCGATGTCCGATTGGCGCACACAATCCGTTCGGGATTTGTTCTTCTACTTTCTCTATAGGCAGGAAGCGGTTACCAAGGAACAGGTTGGGGCAACGCTTTGGCCCGAAACCAGGGATACCCAGGCACTGAAAGCACGCTTCAAAAATGAAATCTATCGTTTACGGCGCGCGGTTGGACGCGAAAGCATCGTCTTTGACGATGAATATTATCGCTTCAACCGTGAAATGGACTACGAATATGATGTGGAAGCATTTGATTCCCATATTCAGCGTGCCCATAAAGCGGCTGATGCGAGCGCTCGCATCGAACATCTTCAAAAGGCTGTGGATTTGGTTCACGGTCCTTATCTTGCTGATGTGAATGCCGATTGGGTTGTCCCTGAACGGGAGAGGCTGGGACTGGCTTATCTTTCCGCTCTCGAAGAATTGGCTTATCTTTATCTGAATGCCAACCAACTGGAGCACAGTCTTATCAATATGCCACCTGGCGCTCAAACAGGATCGTTTTCACGAAACTATTTATCAAACCGAAATGCGCATATATGCGGCATTGGGTGACCGTTCTGCTGTTGCGCGCTCGTTTTCAGGCTTGTAAAAACGCAATGATAGATGATTTGGGTATTCCACTTTCTGAGGAAACAGAACAAATCTACCGAGAATTGACAGTGTAGCCGGATTTTAGACTTTAGGCGGGGAATTTTGCACCCTGTTTTGCATCCTGGGGCGGTATAAGATTGGAACATCTATAAAATAAAGAAAGAGGTGTTCCCATGAAAAACAAATCTATTAGTTTCAATTTTTTGCGAAAACCCATGGATGGCGGTGTTGGTCCTTATTAGTTTCAATGTTTCGCGAAAACCCATGGATGGTGGTGGTGGTCCTTGCTAATTGTGATACTAGATAATAAAAGGAGCAATAACAATGGCAATGCTAACACTGGATGTCTATCCGACGCGATCATTAAATTTTCGCAAGCCCTCTGTTGAACGTTCTGGTTTGCATCGCCTGCTTGCGGCGGCGGTGGTAAGTGATCAATTTCGTGAGTCCTTGCTCAGTGAACCCGAGGCGGCGCTGGCAGGTGGGTATTTGGGGCAAACCTTTACTCTGACCGATAAAGAAAGAACGATCATTAAGAACGTGCGCGCCAAAAACCTGACCGATTTTGCCCAGAAGGTGAATCAGGCGCTTAAAAGTGACTGACTAATTGCATAAAAGCATCAGAAGTATCATGGTTTATGTGACACTGATGTACCAGGTGACGCGGCGGAATTGGGGACACAGTGATAAGGGGCACACTGTGCCCCGCGTTCGCCATTTTTAGCAATGTTGGAGAATCAAAGTGGATGTCTCGGTGACAGGAAGCCAAGTGGATGTGGAACATTTCCAGGTTTTTGCTGATTTGGTATTTGTTCTTGACGGAAATGGTTCAATACTAGACTATAAGTCTAGCGTTTCGTCTTTGCACGCCACATTTCTCGATGGCTTGCTAAATAAAAAAATACAGGATCTCTTGCCTCCCGATAAGGCAGAGGGGTTACAACTGGATCTACGTGTATTTTCCAAGGAAGAAGAGATAGCTTCTTTTGAATTTTCACTGCCGACATCGAGCCGTGAACTCTGGTTCGACGCTCGCATAATTCAAAATTCACCATCACAATTTATCCTTAGCGCCCGGGATATTACCAGTCACAAGGAAACAGAAACACGGATGCATGCACAACTGCATCAGTTGTCAGCGTTACGTTCCATTGATTTAGCCATCGCTTCAGGGCTGGACTTGAACCTGCTTCTGTCCATGTTGCTCGATCATGTCACTACATTGTTACATGTGGATTCGGCCGCGATTCTTGTTGCTCGGAACAGAAACAAACATACTTAAGTTTGCCGCGGGTAAGGGATTTCGCACCAATATCCTGCAGCATACCCATTTGAAAATGGGGGAAGGATGTGGCGGGAGAGCGGTGTTGGAACGAAGAATGGTTAATATCCCTGATCTTACAAAGAATAAAGCGGAGTTTGACAGATCGCCTTTGTTTTCCAGTGAAGGTTTCATTGCCTATTACGGAATACCTTTGATGGCGAAAGGGCGGGTATTGGGCGTACTTGAAATATTCCATCGTACCCGCCTTAATCCTGATTCCAATTGGCTGGATTTTTTGAACATCATTTCGGGACAGGCGGCAATAGCAATTGACAGTGCCACGATGTACAAGGAATTACAACGCTCGAATATCGAGCTTAGTTTGGCTTATAACGCTACCATCGATGGCTGGTCGCGGACTTTGGATCTGCGTGACAAGGGAACGGAGGGACATACTCGCCGCGTCACAGATATCGCATTACGCCTCGCCGCAGCCATGGGAATTGATGATGCAGAGTTGATACATATTCGGCGCGGCGCGACGTTGCATGATATCGGCAAAGTCGCAATTCCAGATCAGATCCTCTTCAAGCCGGGACCTCTCACCGATGAAGAATGGAAGATCATGCGCAAGCATCCCGAATATGCTGTTGAGCTACTTTCACCCATAACTTATCTCGCCCCGGCTATGATGATTCCCCATTGGCATCATGAGAAATGGGATGGTTCAGGATACCCCGATCGCCTTGATGGGGAGGATATCCCGTTTTCGGCAAGATTGTTTGCGTTGGCAGATGTTTATGATGCCCTGACCTCAGACCGCTCCTATCGGTCTGCCTGGTCAAAACAGGATACAGTGGAATATATAAAAATTCAGTCTGGAAAACATTTCGATCCCAATATCGTGCCGGAATTTCTGGATCTAGTCAATCGAAATGGCTTTTTAGCGCACCACTCTTGACCGACCTATCCAACTAAGATAGAATACTGCCTTGCCAATGCCCTCGTAGCTCAGTGGATTAGAGCGCTTGCTTGCGGAGCAATAGGTCGCGTGTTCGAGTCGCGCCGAGGGCGCCATGAAAATCAGGAGCGGATGTCCGCTCCTTTTTTGTTTGAATTTCATGGCAAACGAACATACAAAGCTTTTCCACGTTATGATTGGGAAACCATGAAAAAAGCACAAATTCTTTTGACAAATGATGATGGAATACGTTCGCCTGGATTATGGGCTGCCGCTGCTGCTCTTTCGGACCTTGGGTTTGTTACTGTTACCGCGCCACGCGAGCAATCTTCAGGCATGGGACGCAGTCTGCCAAATACGTCAGATGGGACCATTCAGTTGGAACAGGTGCAGGTCAACGGTCAGGAGTGGAGCGTATACGCAGTGGGCGGAAGTCCGGCACAATCGGTCCTCCATGGCATATATGAAGTCCTGAAAGTCAAGCCTGACCTGGTTGTATCGGGAATCAATTATGGAGAAAATGTTGCCACAGGTGTGACCATCTCGGGGACGGTTGGTGCGACATTGGAAGCCGCTTCACATGGAATTCCCGCGCTGGCTGTTTCTTTAGAGGCTGACTCAAAATATCATCTATCTTACTCTGCAGATGTGGATTTCTCGGTTGCCGCTGATTTTACGGCGAGGATTGCCCACCTATTATTGGACAGGAAATTTCCTCTCGATGTCAGTCTTTTGAAAGTGGATGTGCCATCGGACGCGACAAAGGATACACCCTGGCAGTTGACGCGCGTTTCACGGCAGAGGTATTACGAACCCGTTGCACCTGAACGAGCTTCATGGGATATACCGGCAGTGATAGGGTATCGCGAGGCTGGGTCACTGGACAATGAGCCAGAGGATACAGATGTATATGCGTTGAGAAAAAAACGATGGGTGTCTGTTTCACCCCTAAGTTTGGACCTGACTTCCCGTGTAGATTTCGACGAGCTGGATAAATTGATGCGAAAATAATTAAACGACAAAGGGCACAAGACTCACAAAGGAAAACCCCTTGTGCTCGTTGTGTCCTTTGCCGTTATAAGAAAATAGCTAATTGAAGTGGGGAGTAAACTTTGCTATCAGCTTCTCTTTGGGCAGAAAGCCAGTCACGCGTTCCTTCACTTCGCCGCCTTTGATAAAAAGCAGGGTGGGGATGCCCATCACGCCATATTGCATGACGAGGTTGGGGTTCTCATCCGCGTCGATCTTCACAACTTTGACTTTTCCATCCCACTCGCCAGCCAGTTGTTTAACGACAGGGTCAAGCATCTTACAGGGTTGGCACCAAACCGCGCTGAAATCGACCAGCACGGGTTCATCGGCGCTCAGTACCTCGTTTTGAAATGTTGCTTCATCTACATGTAATAGTTCTGCCATTGTGGCCTCCAAAGTTGATGGACGCATCTAAGAGTAAGAGTTTTACGTTGACGATGAATATTTCCCATGTTAGAATGCAGTCCGCTTTACCCATAACGATGGGCGCGTAGCTCAATGGCAGAGCAGCGGCCTTTTAAGCCGTTTGTTGAGGGTTCGACCCCCTCCGCGCTCACACTCGATAGAAGACCCTCCGCAAGGAGGGCTTTTTTGTTTGAGTACCAGTCATGTTACTCTGAGCAATATTGGGTAAGCTGGAAGATCTTTAAGCCTCCCGCCCATTTCACCCTCGAACATGCGTGCTATAATGACTTGACCCATGTCCTTCGCACATCTTCACGTTCATACGGAATACTCCATGCTGGATGGCTTCTCGAATATCAAGAAGCTGGTCAAGCGCGTCAAGGAATTGGATATGCCTGCCGTGGCGATCACGGACCATGGCACAATGTTTGGCGTCATTGATTTCTACAAGGCGGCGACGGCTGAGGGGATCAAGCCGATCATCGGTGTGGAAGCTTATATGGCGGCGCGCGGTATGACCGACCGAGATTCCAAGCTGGATCGCTCTTCCTTTCATTTACTTCTACTTGCTGAAAACGAGACAGGATACAAAAACCTGCTTAAGATCTCATCCGCTGCACAATTGGATGGGTTCTACTACTACCCTCGCATCGATCGGGACTTTTTAGCGGCTCACTCCGAAGGGATCATTTGCACCTCTGGATGTATGTCCGCGGAGATCCCACGGGCATTGTTGAACGACAACCCCGAAGAAGCTGTCCGCCGTATGAATTGGTATTACGATGTCTTTGGCAAGGATCGTTTCTTTGTTGAGCTTCAACAACACAATATCAAAGAGATCACCGACTTAAATAAAAAACTACTTGAGATGGGCGCTCGTTATTCGGCGAATTACATTGCGACAAATGACGTGCATTACATCAATCAAAGCGACTCGCGTTTGCAGGACATTCTGCTTGCGATTCAAACGAACTCGTTACTCAGTGATACCAATCGCATGAGAATGACCGACGACTCGTATTATCTCCGCACACCGCAGGAGATGAATACGTTATTCGCGGAAGTGCCGGAATCGTTGAGTAACACGCTTCTGATTGCCGAACGCTGTAACGTGGACTTGAGTTTCAAAGGCTATCACCTGCCTGATTTCGTTGTCCCTGAAGGGTTCACGGCGGAATCATATCTACGTCACCTTTGCTATGAAGGGGCGAGGAAACGCTATGGGGATCGCGCGGACAGCCAACAGGTCCAGGAAAGAATCGATTATGAGTTTGGCATCATCCACAAAATGGGATTCGATGCCTACTTCCTGATCGTGTGGGACTTGTGTCGTTACGCAAAAGAAAATGATATTTGGTACAACGCGCGTGGTTCCGCCGCCGGGTCCATTGTCGCGTATGTGCTTGAGATCGCACTGGTTGATCCACTGCAACATAACCTGTTGTTTGAACGCTTCCTGAATCCGGGTCGTATCTCGATGCCCGATATCGACCTTGATTTCCGCGATGACCGCCGCGGCGAGATGCTTGAATATTGCGTGCGCAAATACGGAAGCGACAAGGTCGCGCAGATCATCACCTTCGGCACGATGGGGACGAAAGCCGCCTTGCGCGATGTGGCGCGTGTGATGGATATCCCGCTCCCTGAAGTGGATCGTGTTGCCAAGTTGGTGCCGTTCGTTTCGGGACGTAACACCACCATGGATGACGCGTTGGCGATCCCCGAGTTCAAAGAGATCTATGACAGCCAGCCGCATCTGCGTGAGTTGATCGATACTGCCACAAAGATGGAAGGCACGGTTCGCAACGCAGGGACGCACGCCGCGGGCGTGGTGATTTCCGATAAACCCATCGTTGACTATCTGCCGTTGCATCGTCCCACATCGAATTCAGAAGAGACGCCCATCAAGACGGTGACCCAGTTCGAAATGGGTATTCTCGATTCGCTCGGCATGTTGAAAGTGGATTTCCTCGGGCTGATCACACTCTCTGTGATGGCACGTGCCTGTGACATGATCGAGAAGCGGCATGGCATTAAATTTGATTTGAACAATATTCCGCTCGATGACCCGAAGGCATTTGAATTGATGGGAACCGGGCAAACCGCAGGCGTCTTCCAGGTGGAAGGCGGAGGCATGACGCGCTGGCTCGTGGAGATGAAGCCGAAGACGCTCGATAACATCATCGCCATGGTGGCGTTGTATCGTCCGGGACCGATGGCGTTCATCCCCGATTACATTGCACGTATGCGCGGCGAAGCGGAAGTGGAATATCGTCACCCCAAACTGGAGCCGATCTTCAAGGATACCTACGGTATCCCTGTTTATCAGGAACAGTTGATGCGTGCCGCGGTGGAACTGGCAGGTTATACACCGTCTGAATCAGATGAGTTGCGTAAGGCGATCTCGAAAAAGAAGGCGAAAGAAATCGAGAAACATCGTCATAAGTTCGTGGATGGCGCAGTCAAGAATGGAATTGACAAAGAAACCGCCGAAGCGATTTACACCGACTGGGAAGAGTTCGCACGTTACGGTTTCAACAAGTCTCATGCCGCAGATTATGGCGTGATCGCCGTTGAAACTGCATACCTTAAGGCACATTATCCCGCTGAATACATGGCGGCAACTCTTACTGCTTCTGCCAGCCAAACGGAGAAGGTTGCTCTCTACGTTGCGGACACGCGCAGTATGGGCATTCCCGTTCTCGCACCTGAAGTCAACGCATCCGGCTGGGATTTTGAGATCGAAGATATTGAAGTCGCCGAGGACGGCGTCTCAAGCAAAAAAGATGGCAAGCCAAACATTCGCTTTGGTTTCGGTGCGGTGAAGAATGTCGGTAAAGGCGCAGTTGAACTTATCATCAAGGAACGCCTTGCAAATGGAAAGTTCAAAGACCTGAACGACTTCGCCCGTCGCGTTGACCTGCGTGCGGTTGGCAAACGCGCGCTGGAATGCATCATCAAAGTTGGTGCGATGGATAACTTTGGTAATCGTGCCGCGTTGCTCGCTTCGTTGGATCGCGTTGTGGCGATCAGTAACAATCATTTCCGCGCCGTAGAAGCGGGGCAGATGTCCCTCTTTGGTGAAGCCACCGGCGTTATCGAAGAGATCATACTTCCCGAAGTCAATAATGTAGATAAGCGCGAGATGCTCAATTGGGAACGTGAACTCATCGGGCTTTACATCTCCGATCATCCGCTCACGCCGTATCAGGAAACCTTCCGGCAGATCGTCAGTTATTTCTCCGGTCAACTCAACGAAGCCGCACATGAGGAAAAGGTACGTGTGGCGGGTCTCGTCACCAGTGTCCGTCCGTATATGACCAAGAACAACAAGCCGATGGGCTTTGTCACGCTCGAGGATATTCAAGGCAATTTCGATCTCGTGCTCTTCCCGCGCACGTGGGACAGGACGCGCGAGATTCTTACCGTCGGTCAGATCGTGATCGTCGAAGGCAAAGTGGATACGAACAGCACGCCGCCAAAAATTTTGGTGGATACCGTGCGGACTGAGATCAAAATTCTCGAACCATTGAAAGGACGCTTCGCCTCAATCTAAGCCGATAACTGATTCTGCTCTAGAAGCCTTGTCTCAGCCCAAGCCGGATAGCCATGTAAAGAATCTCAACATCCAGTCCACGCAACCGAAATCGAGTTCTGTTCAACCTAAAACCGGACCCTGTAAAGCAGCCGCTTCAAACGCCCAAACAAAATGGACCGTTGAAAAAGAACATCCCAACGATGCCAACTGTCCCGCCGCCGATTCGTCAGATCGCTGAAAAACCGGCTGAAACCTACACCGTTGATTTAGACCTCGATGGGATGCCGCCTCCGCCCGATAACTTCCCTGATGGTTGGGACAGTGAGTGGCAGCCGTCGTTTGAAGATGTGGCGATGGCGTCCAAGCCGGAACCGAAGTTCAAGAAAAAGGAAGAGGTCACGCCGCCGCGCGTTCAGTTGGAAAAAGCTCCAGTGGAGATGAATGCCGTTGATGTGGAGCATGATGAAGCGACACGCGAAGCGATAGTCACATCCATCACAGCGCGTATCCCGCTCCCAAAGCCGCAGGAGAAGGAACATCCGCCGCAACAGATCACGGTGATGATGCGTTCGTCGGGCGACAAGGAACATGACAAGCGCCGCATCAAAACGATCTTCGGCACGCTGATCTCGTACCACGGGCGGGATAGGTTTAGTTTCCAGATCTTTGAAAATGGATCGGGCTACCTGCTCGATTTCCCCAACGATACGACGCGGGTTTGCCCCGAAATGCTCGAACGCCTAAAGAAGTTGATGGGAGAGGAGAGCTGGCGCGTGGAAGAGATTACGTTTCAGTAGGAGGATAAATAAACGTTATTGGCATTCATTATGGCAACACTGATAAGAAGTGTGCTGAAATGATAAATGTCAAACTTTGTGGGGTCAGGGAATCACTACTGAACAATCTATTACAAGATTTTCTATCAATTTGGTGATCTTTTTCTTTCAACGACATCCCTTATGATTTGGCGCAACATCGTGCCAAATGCTCCCAATTCCAGCATAATACCTATGCATAAAACAATTAGTGTTTCGTAATGTACTTTCGATAATCTGGCATTGAATGTTACTGTACCATGACAATCCCATATTTCGTAATAATAAGGTATCCAACCGATTGCTGGCCCTGCAAGCCTCACCACTTGGGATAGAAGAAAGCACATACCCACCGCAATCGCGGTAAAAAAAATAGCCATAACAGTGTGAGAAACCTTGTCTTGTTTATCCTGAAGTAGGAACCACCACATATAAATTATAGACAGGATAACTCCGATAATTAGCCACGACCTATTGTCGTAAAGACCTAGTGACATGTCGATCTAGCATCTCATCGTTCCATGAACGTTTTACGACGATATTCAGATTTTTTAGAAGAGAGGGCCTATTCCTTACCTCTAACAGATTTTCCAAATCTGGTTGTCCAGTGCGATGGTAAATTGCCATCGCAAGCTGGTGAAAAGTCTGTGACGAGTTTCGCTTAGTTGCCACTCGAACAATGGCAATTTAGTGGCCAAAGAGATCATGGTAAATGCCAAGACTTGCGAGAATGAAAGGAAGTAAACTTCGATACATTGGCAGTTATCTCCAAGATGTAATATCGATATTAATAATTGGCGTTTCTTTTCTTTGTTGAGTGATCGGGGTTGGTATAGGTGTTGTTACTCTTCTCATTTGTCGTAAACGATTACCAAAGCCTACCTACCCTACTGGATACAACTTCTTCACTTCATGACATCTTTCGCAATCGTGCCGCTGGCAAAGCAAAGCCAGCGGGTCTTTTTTTAATCAACTCGTCAACGGCTTCGAATAATCGTTTCAATGGAATAGCTTGAACAAAGATTTTGCCCATCTCCACGCGGCGGGTATCAGGTTTGATGTATTCTTCGATATCGTTGAAACCGGATGAGTCTCCGGGGAAGCCGGGACATTCCACGATGCGATTTTCCATGATCGCCCAGCGGATGAATTGTTTGCGCCCGGCGAGTTTCTCTCCATAATGAATGCTGGTGTTGACGGAGTGATCCACATTGAGAAGTACGACCCATCCATCTGCATCTGCCAGCGCGCCGATGGGCGCCAATGGTTCGTAGAGAGTTTGTGTGTTGAGATATTCCTCCGATTTGACCCCGGCAAACGAAAGAATGGGATGTGACGTCCGTATGGCGGTGGGGTGGTTGCGCAGGGCTTCAGGGACGATGCCCATCATTTTGTCCACGGGCATGTCGGGTGTGAAGGGAAACGACATTTTGTTCAAGTCTTTTTCAGCGCCGTATGTGATGCCGTTGTTGGGAGGTCCCACTTCAGGCGTGACCATCGTCTGGTAGGTGAAGGTGGGCATCATCACGCTCTTGAAGGAAAGGAGCATGGTGCGTACAACAGTGTCTGCGCCGTTTTGAACGTATCCAAACGGTTTAAGCGAGGCGTGCGCGATGACCGGTCTATCTTGAAGTTCAAGCGCATCGAAGAGGGATTTGATTTCTTCAAAATCCAGCATTTTATTTTCCCGTCCAATTCGGTTTGCGTTTTTCGATGAAGGCTTGCATGCCTTCCTTTTGGTCTTCACTGGCAAAGAGATTGTAGAAGACCTGTTTCTCTTCGGCGAGTCCGTCGGTGAGGGATGATTCGTATGAGGCGTTGATCATTTTCTTTGCGGCGCGAACAGCCAGCGGGGCGCGAGATGCGATCTCTTCCGCAAGTTTGAGCGCTTCGTTAAGATAGTCGCTCACGGGGACAACGCGATTTACCAATCCGTATTGCAGTGCTTCCTGTGCGTTGAGCTTGCGGTCGTTGAGGATGACTTCCATGGCGAGGGCTTTGCCCACTGCGCGTGTGAGACGCTGCGTTCCGCCCGCGCCGGGGATGACGCCAATGCTGATTTCGGGCTGACCAAATTTGGCTGAGTTTGAAGCGACGATCATATCGCAGGACATGGCAAGCTCGCATCCGCCTCCCAACGCCCAGCCTGATACGGCTGCGATGACCGGTTTCTTGATCGTGCGGATTCTGCCAAACACGGCGAGATGATCCGAGTCCATCAATTGTTGGGTCGTTTTATCCGCCATCTCTTTGATGTCTGCTCCGGCGGCAAAGGCTTTCTCGTTCCCCGTGATGACCATTGCACCGATATGTTCATCCTTGTCAAAGGCATCCAGCGCATCCATCACTTCACGCATGAGTTGATTGTTGAGGGCGTTCATTGCTTGTGGACGGTTAAGGGTGATGAGTCCCACCTTTCCATGTGCTTCAACGAGAATGGATGTATAGGTCATGGCGCCTCCGAAGGTGTTTGAATTATAAGGGAGAATAGCCATGCTGTATAATTCGAACGAATGGAGTACATACTATGAATATCTTGTTAATGTTTCATGCAATTCTTCGTTGGATCATTATGCTCGTTGCGGTGATCGCGATTGTCAAATATGCGCTGGGTTGGTTACAAGGCGGAGCGTTCAAAGGTATGGACCGTGGACTCATGTCTGGCTTTAGCGGTCTTATGGATCTGCAAGTCACACTTGGTATCATCTATTTGCTTTGGAACGGTTTTGTAAGCGAAGGCTTTCCTCTGTTTCGCATCGAACACGGTGTAACGATGATCATTGCCGCCGCGGTCGCACATCTCTCTGCGCGTTGGAAGAACGCTGACGATAAGAACTCGTTTCCGAAACAATCTATTCATTATTTTCGGATCACTTATCCTTGTTTTGATCGGCGTCTCCTTTTTGCCTGCTGAGTAAGCCGCCCCATCGGTTTCACTGCTTCTTTCCTCTTTCATCACAATAACCTCATGACCACATCTGAACAACCTGTAGAAAAACTTGATTTCAAACGTGTCCTGCCCATCCTTGTCATTGTGCTTGTAGACTTGATCGGGCTTTCCATTATCATTCCGATCCTGCCCTATTTTGCGGCACGCTTCAGTGCCACCCCGATAGTGATCGGCATTTTACAAGCTACGTATCCGTTAATGCAATTTGTTGGTGCGCCCATCCTGGGTCGCCTCTCTGACCGTTTTGGACGCAGACCCATCCTTATCATCAGTCAGATCGGAACGTTTGCCGGCTTTATTCTGCTGGGCTTTGCAAACACCTTGTGGCTTCTGTTCCTTTCCCGATTCATTGACGGTCTCTCCGGTGCGAACATGTCCACTGCGCAAGCCGCCATTGCCGATACCACCACTGAAAAGACTCGCACCCAAGGGCTGGGACTTATCGGCGCGGCGTTCGGTGTCGGATTTGTTCTGGGTCCGATGATCGCGTATCTTGTGCTTGCCCTTTCGGGCGGTAATTACCAGGCTGTTGCGTTCACTGCGGCTGATTTTCTCCCTTGCATCCATTTTGTTGACAACATTCTGGTTCCATGAAACACATCAGAACGATTCGCCTTCGATCACATCGCTCAAATCGCCTTTCAGTTTTAGAACAATGTTCGACGCGTTACAACGTCCAGCCGTGGGATTTCTGCTGGTGATCATGTTCTTTTATCAATTGGCATTTGGCGGATACGAACAACTCTTCGCACTTTTCACGCTTGCACGCCTGGGCATGAGCGCCACCGATACAGCCGGTCTGTTCGCGTTGGCGGGCATCCTTATCATCGTTGTCCAGGGTGGCTTGATCGGACCCTGGTCGCGTAAAAAAGGTGACCGTTGGCTGGTCATTCTCGGGGTTTCTGCTTTGGCGATTGGCTTGATCGGTACCGCCTCCACGCCGCGTATCCCTGTGCCGTGGTACAACCAAGCCAAAGTGTTGGAGGGTCTTGCAGGTAAGAGTGACCTGGCACTTTCGACACAAAGTATCAAAGTGACTTTGCCGGATGAAACGAACAAGGGTTGGTTTGGGATCATCTGGCTGGTGATTGCCAGCGTCCCTGCCGCGTTGGGAGGCGGTGTTTTGCATCCAGCAGTAAATAGCTTGATTACGAAAACGTCCAATAAAGATGATGTGGGCGCGATGCTGGGAATATCTGCTGGTTTTTATAGCGCGGCGAATGCCATCGCTCCGCTTTTTTATGGCACACTATTTCAATGGCTGGGCGCACCCGTTCCATTCTTTGTGGGTGGGGCGATCCTTTTGATTTTATGGATATATGCTCCCAGGGCAATTCCAAAATAGACTGTATTTTCGGACGTATCATTGTTTATATTCTGCATACAGGAAAGATAAAATGCACTCAATGATTGATCATCAAGTCACTTTACCCGGAGTTGGTTGATTTTGACGGTTTGCCATATGCTCTTCAAAGCAAGCTGTCTGGGCTGATTCCCGATCTAAAAATTCAAATCGGGGATAAGCTTCTCAAAATTGGATGAGTTCAAGGAAGATTCTTGAAAGACATAGGCTTGTATCACCTGCATAGTATATTGCGTAACGCAGATGGGCAAATGGGCAAATGTTGATATTGCAATTGAGCAAAAACTATATATATCTGACTCTGGGAGACAAGGATGAAAAAGCAAAAGTATTTATTGAGGTGAATTCACTTTGATAAAGCCATTGCTTTTTTGTCTGGTTGGCTCAACGGTAACAAGGAAATCTCATCAACTGGTGAACCTAGAACAATTTAGAACCTTGTTTAAATCTCGATGATGATCTTCAATATATTCGATGGCAATGGGCGAGTCGTCATCGTGATGCAGTGAATTTTCCGTCAATGACTGGTTTGTTGGCACCATTGTTTGAGCAAGCTATGAAAGATCCTGTTCTAAGCCAGATTACCCCGTACACTAGTCTAACCACGTCTTCACTTAAGTCAATATACAGAATTTCCGTTTTTAGCGAAGAGATTATCCGATAGCGTCTTCCAGCATATCATTTTAGTTACTATTATCAATATATTGTTCAAAAGCAGAAGTTTTGAGGAGGCAGAAAGATTAATTCTCCGAACATCTCCAGAATTTGCAGATTTCTGATTAAGTCAAATGATGGGATATATGAATTTTCTAATTGCTCAAGGAGAATATCTATTCAAAGGTGATTCTATCGAGTTATTGGAATCTCATTATCGACTACACATATGGACGATATGAAGTAATCGATAGACAGGGGAATGATTTGGAAACTAAGAATGCAAAAGAGGCAGTCGAATTTTTACGAAACGCCTCTGCCTTTGAATGGATATCCTTCTGTTCGTGGCTCGGCTGACGAACTAAATCTTTGAAAATTAGTTTATGAGTTCAAAACAGATTTACAAATTTTCTATTATTGTTATAAGGAGAATCGCATGAATATCGTCGCAAATATTTTAGTGGTATTAGTCGCAATCTTACATCTCGGTTTTCTTGCCCTCGAAATGTTCTTTTGGGATCATCCCTTTGGCAGAAAAACATTCAGTATGACTCCTGAATATTCAAAAGCATCTGCCTCTCTCGCCGCCAATCAGGGACTCTATAACGGCTTCCTCGCGGCAGGTTTGCTCTGGGGACTTGTTACTGGCGATTTTGCGACCAAAGCTTTCTTCCTGATCTGTGTCCTCATTGCCGGAGTCTATGGCGGCTTGACCACGAGGCGAACAATCCTTTACATACAAGCGCTTCCAGGTTTGCTGGGTTTGATAGCGCTTTATCTCGCTAGATAGATAAGATTACGCCTTACCGTGCGAAGGAGAAATTATGATCCGTCTTGTCCCCATGTTGGAAAGCGAACTGAATGCGTATCTCGAAAA
The DNA here is from genome assembly GCA_963730175.1 of uncultured Chloroflexia bacterium. Lineage (GTDB taxonomy): Bacteria > Chloroflexota > Anaerolineae > Anaerolineales > Villigracilaceae > Defluviilinea. The sequence goes on from CAVSRF010000061.1 coordinate 49,722, forward strand.
ATCTATCCCGAATTATGCGGCTGATAATGTAGAAGCAGGCTATTGGTCCGAGGAAGAAGCGTTGGAAAAATCCCGCAAAGTGTTTAACGATCTTCTGCCTGAAGGCGTGAAGTCAAAGGGACAACATCTGTTCCAGGTCGAAAATGTGGAGACGAACGAGAGAGTGGGGATCATCTGGCTCAACGCACGTACTGATGTCCCTCGTCCCTCGGGTTTTATCTATGACATTGAAATGGGCGAAAAATTTCGCGGCAAAGGTTTTGGCAAACAAACCATGCTTGCCATCGAAGAGAAGGCGCGCGAACTCGGGCTTAAGTCCATTGGGCTGCATGTCTTTGCTCATAATGCGGTTGCAAAGGGGCTATATGAAAAGATCGGCTACGAAGTGACAAGCCTGAACATGGTGAAGGAACTCGATTGAAAAAAGCCGCGATCCTTAGCGGACTGATCGGACCCATTCTGTTTGCCCTGGTCGTCACTACGCTTACGATCGTCAAATACGATTTTCTTCTTTCGCTCGGATGGCATCCGATTTATGCTCCAACCTTCGATTGGCCCAGCGGACTTGCCCTCGGCGATTATGGATGGATCATGACTGCAACCTTCATCGCAAGCGGATTCATGATGACCCTCTTCGCCTCTGGACTACGCCTGAGCCTGCCTCGCTCACGAGTAGCATTTATCTCAACCTTTACCTTATCCCTCGCAGGGATTGCCCTCGCCGGATTAGCCTTCACCACCGACCCAACCATCCGCTCCACGCCTGCCACTTGGCATGGACAGTTGCACGATCTGTCGTTTGTTCTGCTTGGCGTCACGCTGATGCCTTCCATGCTCCTGTTGGGATTCGTGTTTCGCGAAGATGATTGTTGGAAGAGTTTGTCTTCTTACACATGGCTGACGGTTGCACTGGCTCTTCCAGCCTTCTGGCTCAAAGGTGCGGCATTTTATGTGTTTATGCTCGCAGTTCTGACATGGAGCGAGGTTATCGCGATACGGCTTGGATCAACAATTCCGAATTGACTTTGTTTGGAAAATTTTGTATAGTAATGTTACCCAACTTGAGAGGAGAGTGGATATGGCTGAGAAGAAAACAACAAAGGGAGCAGGTAAACAAATGAAGAGTCTAATTAGTAAAGAGGATATTGCCAACGCCAAGGCATATTTTAGTGCGAACGATCTTTTACTTAACCCACCGATCAGACGTGCCGCCTATTCTGACCGCACGGCATGGGTGATGGCATCCATGGCTCAATTGGTATATGAGCGGTTCGAGGAGGGTGGAAGTGCAAGGGAGTTGTTGTTGGAAAAGCTTAAGGGTGGTGGTTTTAAATTGGTGGCTGAATTCAATGATCCCTAAAACGGATACACAGGCTTTTCTCGTCGCGAACGATGAGTATGCCGTCCTTGCTTTTCGCGGGACTGAAGTTACGAAAAAGGCTGACATAGAAATAGATGCAAAGGCGATCAAAGTTTCTACAATAGAAGGCAGGGTACATGGCGGCTTTTTAGGTGGATATAACAGTATCAGGAATGACATTCTAAAGGCGCTTAAAAAAGTATGGGGACTTCCGCTCTATATCACCGGTCACTCACTCGGCGCCGCGCTGGCGACCGTCGCCACAAATTACCTTGAAAACGAAGTGATCGATGGTACCCCGCTAAGGGATTGGATCGCGGCATGTTACACATTTGGCAGCCCGCGTGTGGGGAATAATCAATACGACAGAGATTTCAAATCCCCTATTTATCGTATCGTGAACACAACCGATGTTGTTACAGTCGTTCCGTTAATGGTCATGGGATATGTACACATTGGCGATGTCCGTTTTCTTGAGCCCACAATGGGAGATATTCGGCGCGGCATCCCCATCCTTCAACGTATATTCTTCTTTCTTACGGCCGCATTCCGGCTGTTCGGTCCGTTGGTAGGAGATCATTCCATAGCTTTGTATAGAAAAAAACTTGAAGCTGTAGCACAAGATCGAAACTTGGAATTGTATTATGATGCCCATTCAGGGGGGAAGTTCTAGATCAGATTTTTGAAGTGACCGTCACCTTCACCCACAGGGTGCTTCGCAAAGGTGACGGTCACTTTTTGTTTAGCAGAAGTTCAACCAATTCCGGTGTGTTGTTCAGAAATCACATCAGCGCCCATTTTTCTTAATTCAGGCTCTTCCCCAAAACCGCATAGGACCCCAGCCAGTTGAGTCTTTGCTGATTTTCCGGCGCGCATATCCACGGTTGTATCGCCGATCATCAAACATTCCTCGGGCTTGACCTTCATCATTTTTGCGGCATACAAGATAGGGTCAGGGTAGGGTTTGGTATGTTCCACAGTTTGACCCGTTACGATCACATCGAAATACTTCACCAGGTCAAACTGCTCCAGAAAACGCAATGTCCCCTTTTCATCGCGGGCGCTGACAATGGACATTGGATAATGTCCTTTGAGTTGCGCCAGCATTTTGTCCACGCCGGGGATGAGCCAGAATTGTTTTGAGGATTTCTTTTGATGACGAGATAACCATTCAACGACAACGGCAAATTCATCATCAAGTCCAATGGTATCGGCAAATCCTAATAGGGCGTTGCCGGGAGCCTCCACCCACATGATAAATCGCCGTGCGGCGTGCTCAGGGTTATGAAATAAGAAGCGTGGAAAATAAGGCATGATTTTGTGCACGTACAAATCATCCGTGTCGCTCAATGTGCCGTCCACGTCGAAACAGAGGGCTTTGATGCGGGGAATATCCAGTGACATGGCGACAATTGTACCCGCATCTGCTCGCTTACGCTTGCAATTGATTGTGCTATACTTCGTTATAGAAGTGCTTTTTTGCACAGGAACCTATGTCACTACCGCAAAATCCGGAACAAACAAAAGCATTACTTGAACTCCTCTATCACGTCAGCCGGGAGTTAGCTACCGCGCTGGACCTGCGTACTGTTCTTCAACGCGTCTTGTATGAAGCCATACAGAACGTGGGCGGGGAACGGTGCAGTATTGTCGTGTTGGATGATGCGGGTAAAGCCGTGGACGCAACCATTGTGTATGGAAGTAAAGTCCATGAGCATACCACCCAGCAAATGCGCGATACCATGGAGCGCGGCTTGGCGGGTTGGGTGGTTCATAACCGTAAAGGTGTGTACGTACCCGATACGAGCAAGGATGAACGCTGGCTGATACGACCTGACGATGCAATGGACAAAACGGGTGTGAAATCCGCGATCTGTGTGCCATTGCTGGCGCGTGAGAAGATGGTGGGGGTCTTGACCCTTGTCCACCCCAAGCCAAATGCGTTTGCCGAAGAACAATTTGACTTGATGCAAGCCATTGCCGACCAGGCTGGGATTGCTGTTTTGAACGCGCGTTTGTATACGGAGAGTCAACGCCAGGCGCGTGTGATGACCGCGCTGGCGGAAGGTGCCGCGGCAATGAACGCCTCGCTTCGCATGGAGGATGTATACCAACAAATTTTGATCCAGACCATGCAGGCGTTACAGGTGGAAACCGCCGCACTCGGTATGGTCGAAGGCGAGAATATTGTCTTTCGCGCCGCGGCGGGGCAAAATGCCGGGAACATACTGGGCAGGCAAATCGCAGTGGGCAAAGGGATTGCAGGAATGGTTGCACGCGATGGACGCGGCATTATAGTACCAGACGTCAGCCAGGATAAGAACTTTGGTGAAGCAGACAAGTTTGGCGGAGTCGAGATCCGGACAATTCTTGTGGCACCGATCCAATCTCAGGGACGCGTGATCGGTATTCTCGAAGCGATCAATCCCATTTCGCAGTCCTTCGACCCTGATGCCTTGCTTGTCATGACGGGCATCGGCGGTCTGGCAGGGACAACGATACAGAACTCCGAATTGTTTGAGCGGTTGCAGGCGGCGCATAAAAGATATCGTGAGTTGTTCGAGGATAGTATCGACCCCATAGTCATCACTGATTGGGATGGGAAAATTCTGGAAGCCAACCGCGTGGTCCAGGTGTTGAGCGGTTATTCGGATGAACAACTGCATAGCATGAGCATCGACCAATTGCATGAAGTGAATTGGAGCAAGACAGGTATGGAGTTCGAAGTGTTGCGCGAAGAGCGGACCTGTTCCTATAAATCATCATTACACAGGCAGGATGACACACACAGTCCCATCGAAGTTCACGCGCGCCGCGTGGAATTTGATTCAACCAATTCCGTTCAATGGATCTTGCGCGATATTACCGAGCGCAAGGAACTTGATGGTCTTCGTGAAGATTTGACTTCGATGATCTATCATGACTTGCGTTCACCGCTTGCGAACATCGTCTCCAGTTTGGATGTGATCGCAGACATGGTGCCGGATGACCAGCGCGACACGGTTCTTTCCATCCTCAAGATTGCCGAGAACTCAACAGGCCGTATTCAACGCCTTGTCAGTTCCCTGCTCGATGTGAACCGGCTCGAAATCAGGTCAAACTGTAGTGGATCAGAAATTGATTGACACATTGCCATTGATTGAGAATGCCATAAAAGATATGATACCTGCTGCAAAAGGCAGGAAGCAAACTCTTGTCAAAGACCTCCCAGAAAGCCTGCCCTCCATTTGGGTGGATGAGGATATGGCGCGGCGTGTGTTGATCAATCTAATGGAAAATTCAAGCAAGTTTACGCCGGTCAATGGACGCGTTGAAATTGGGGCACGTCATGAAGGCGATTGGGTGCATATTTGGGTCAAGGACAATGGTCCGGGAATTCCGCCTTCGGAACAGGAACGCGTATTCGATAAGTTCACACGTTTACACGGCAAGAATAAACCGGGTGGACTGGGAATTGGGCTCGCATTTTGCCGTCTTGCCGTGCAGGGACATGGCGGGCGCATATGGGTCGAGAGTGAGTCAGGCAATGGGGCAATTTTTCATTTTACTTTCCCTGTTGCAAAGAAGGAACAACTGACGAGCAGTGGAACAGATGATTGATTAATTTAAAGTAACTTTAGGTGACTGTCACCTTAGGAGAATGAGTGAATGGAAGCAATTGCAAAGAATGTCTTTATCGAAGATCGATTTCCCGGTGTGACTTTGGGGGTGATCAGCCGCTCACGCGGATTGATTCAAATTGATGCGCCATTGGCGCCGGAGGACGGTCGTTCATGGCGCGCCTCTTTGATGGGAATCGGCGAAGGACACGAACGCGTACTGGTAAACCTTGATTCGCATCCTGACCGTACGTTGGGCGTCCGCGCCATGGATTGTACGGTGATCGCACACGAGAAGACTGCTTTAGCGTTCCAGAACCGCCCGAATACATTCAAGGCACAGGGGGATGAGACCGGCGCACATTGGGAGGCAATTCCCGGTTTGGGAAGTGTACGTTGGGCGCCGCCGGAAATATCTTTTGGACAGCAACTGACCTTACATTGGAGTGATGCCCCTGTCATTCTTGAGAGTCATCCGGGTCCCACATCTGGCGCAATCTGGGTGATTTTGCCGGAAGAGAAGATCGTTTTTGTTGGCGACGCGGCCACAAAAGGTCACCTCCTTTTCTTGCCCATGCTGATATCCCTGCATGGATGGAAGCGCTTGATCTCTTGCAAAGCGCTGAATACAAGGGCTACACAGTTGTAAGCGGGCGCGGCGGTGTTGTGACTTTGCAAACCGTGCGCAGTCAGGCAGACTCGCTTAAACGTATCAACGATAAGATTGAAAAGCTGGGAAAGAAACGTTCCTCGGCAACAGCCATTGAGAAACTTGCCGACCAACTCCTCAAAGATTACAAGGCCCCCGCCGCAAAGCAAAAACAATATTCCCATCGCCTGCGTTATGGCTTGAATAATTACTTTATACGTCATTATCAACCGTCCTCACGTAATGCCATAGAGGAGTAATGAACACTGCCTCTCTTTGAAGTCACGCGCGGGCGTATTGTTGAATCCGTGCATTATGGCTCCATCGCGGTTGTAGACGCTAATGGGAGATTAATCACTTCATTGGGCGACCCTCAAAAGGTCGCTTTTTTACGTTCCAGTGCCAAACCATTCCAGGCTTTGCCGTTCGTCGAGCACGGCGGCGTTGAACAGTATGGTCTGACTCCGCGTGAGCTTTCGCTTGTCTGCGCTTCGCATGAAGGCAGTGACATGCACGTGCAAGCTGTTGAAGAATTGCAAAAGAAGATTGGCATCGAAGAAACTCAGCTTCAATGTGGCGTGCATATGCCATCCGATTCAAAGGCATTCAAAGCCCTTATCCAAAATAACGAACAGCCAACACAGAATCGCAACAACTGTTCCGGCAAACATACAGCGATGCTTGCCCATGCAAAGATGCGTGGACTCTCACTTGAAAATTATCTTGATATAAACCATCCAATCCAACAGGACATCCTCGCTTCTTTCTCTGACATGTGTCTGTTTCCTGCTTCGAAGGTTGAACTCGGCACTGACGGCTGTTCTGCGCCCAATTTTGCAGTCCCTTTGTATAACGCGGCATTGGCGTTTGCGCGTCTGTGTGACCCGCATGATGTATCTGAAGAACGCGCTGTTGCTTGTAGAAAGATCACATCCGCGATGACAGGTTATCCTGAAATGGTCAGCGGCTATGGTGAATTTGATTGTGAGTTGATGAAAGCTGGCGAGGGGAAAATTTATTTGCAAGCGCGGCGCGGAGGGGTATCAGGTCGTGGCTCTCATGCCCGGTGTGTTGAGCGTAGATTCGCCTGGTGTTGGTATTGCGTTCAAGGTTTCTGATGGAGATCCTTCGCGGATGTCGCTGGACCTTGAAACACATAACCGCGTTCGCCCGGCGGTAACGCTTGAGATACTCCGTCAGCTTGGCGCCATTTCTTCAAAGCAGGAGCAGGCTCTGGCTTCGTTCGGACCCGTGTCTTCCATCCAGAATCATCGCGGCATCGTCACGGGTCAATCACGCCCGACGTTTAAGTTATAAATATCCATCCCTGATATTGTTGTTAAGTGACAACAAATCCATCGATGAGTATTTAGGGTAAAGGGTGTTACAATCCCAATAGATAATTATAAATTTCTAGATGGAGAGCTGTTCCATGCCTTCTGCCGGGGACCGAATTTTACTTGTTGAAAATGATCCTGAGATCAGTGATTTGATTGCCCGCCAGACCCTGAAGTCGATGGGTTATCAAGTGACTGTAGCCTCTGATTCATCCTCAGCCATCAAAAGTGCGGTTCAAACTCCCCCAGACCTGATCATTGCAGATTTTAAACCTTCCCGGGCTGACAGCCAAAGACCTGCTCTACGCGCTGACATCGCAGGGTGTCGATACGCCATTGCTTGTGATTGCAAACAAGGGGCAGGAACATGACATTATTCAGGCGTTTCGCCTCGGCGCGGCAGATTACATCCTGTGGCCATCGCGGGATGCTGAGGTATTGGCGGCTGTGGAACGTGTCCTTAAAGGGGTGCACAATATCCGCGACAACCAGCGGCTGGATTTGCAGATCAGCGAAATTAATCAGGAATTACAACGAAAGATTCGCGAATTAACTGCTATCATCAACATCGGTAAAGCGGTTATTTCAATCACCGACCAGCGTTTTTTATTCCAGAAGATCGTGGATGGCGCGGCACAGGTTGCGGATGCAAAAATTGCATGGCTCCTTGTCCGTGACCAGGCAAGCAAGGCGTTCCTGCTTACGGCACACCGCGGCTTGCCAGATGTATGGGCAAAAAAGATGAACATGCCCCTGGACGATGGTGTCAGTGCGCTGGTGGCTCTTTCTGGTGAAACGCTTTCCATATCGGGTGACCCGCTGCTCAAGTTTAGAGTTGTGAATTTGGGTAAATCTGTCTGCGTGGTGCCGATCAAAGTTCAATCAGAGGTGATTGGTATGCTGGTGGTGGTCCGTAAAGAAGCACGAACATTTACAAAAACGGAAGAGACATTGCTCGAAGCGGTTTCTGACTATGCGTCAATTTCGCTTGTCAATTCCAGGTTGTTTCGAGCCTTGAACGACTCGGCTCAGTCGGCTAAAGATGTGCAGAAAAGGCAGAATGCCGTACTTGAGAGTATCCGTGGTTCCATCTCCGAGGAATTGCAGGCGGCGATCTATCCCGTCGACTTGCTGTTGACCGGAAGGCCCGGTCCAATGACCGAAGAACAAAAACAAGCCTTGCAAACCACCCGCGCGGCATTACAGCGGTTGGGGCGCGCCGCGGAAAAGACTACTCCGCCTGTACCTATTACTATAAAAAAGAAGTAAAATTCATTTAACTATTTCCATGCCTAAACCCGACTTAATCCTGCTCGCATTGGATAAATCCAGTGTTTTGAAAGTTAATGGAGCGTGCATTGCGCGCTGTCAGATATGAAACGGCGGTTGCCAGCGATACAAAGACGTTGAGCCGTTTGATGCAGGAGACGTCGCCCGCGCTTTTGTTGGTTGGTGAGGAATTTGACGGACATAAAGGCGTGGATGTTGCATCGGAACTACTCGAACGCTTTCCGACATTACCTTTCCTGATCTATACTGAAAAAGCAGAGCCAGAGTTACTGCGGCAAATCCTGCAGATTGGCGTAAGCGGCTTCTTGACTCCACCATTGCGTACAGATGATATTGTTGAGACAGTGGAAAGTACGCTCAAACATGCACATCGTGTGGGTGACTGGCTTCGCCGTGAGGTCAAACGCTCCACATCCTCCCTCAAGAAGCAGGCTCAAATTTCCGTAGCTGAACGTGACCGTTTAGAGACCGTGTTCAACAACATTCACGATAGTGTCATGATTCTGGATGACGAGAACCATGTTATTCTCCTTAACCCTGCAATGTCACGCTCCTTTGGCTTGAATCCAAAAGCAGCGGTTGGAAAACCCGTCCTTGATATTATTGAACATCCCGATTTGCGCGCATTGATCTCCAACAAAGACAATAATGACCCTCTTCACTATCATGAGATCAGTTTTCCTGACGGCAGGGTGGGAAGTGCACAATTCACCCCGATTCCCGATGTGGGATATGCCGTCACCATGCAGGATATTACCTATTTGAAAGAAATGGATCGTATGCGAAGTGAATTCGTTCATACGGTTTCTCATGACTTACGATCCCCCCTGACATCAGTGATCGGTTATACAGAGTTGATCGAACGCGCAGGTACGCTTAATGAAAACCAGCGCGATTTTCTTGGCCATATCCAGGATAGCGTTCAACATATAACTTCTTTGATCAACGACCTGCTCGATCTGGGCAGCATCGAAGCCGGGCTGGACACGCGCCGTGAATATGTACAACTCGAGGGCATTCTACGTTATACGCTCGACATGCTTCAGGGACAGATTAAAGCAAAACGTCTAAAAGTCCAAACAGACCTTGGTCCCTTACTCCCAGCCTTGCGCGGCAATCCTGTTCGTTTACGTCAGGTGCTGGATAATGTTGTTGGGAACGCCATCAAGTATTCGAACAATGGCGGAGCAGTGTTGATTTCCATTAAGGCGGAAGACGACCAATTGATTCTGCAAGTGACGGATAATGGTCCCGGTATTGCCTCAGCCGACCAGCCGCATATCTTCGATAAGTTCTATCGTGGCACCAATACCAAGGAAGAAGGTTCCGGACTCGGGCTCGCCATCGTCAAGACTATCGTAGACGCTCATCAGGGACGTATCTGGGTCGAATCAACAGCTGGGAAGGGCAGTTCCTTCTTTATCGTTTTGCCTGTCTCCGAAACGCCTATTCACGCCAGTAATAATTAATCCCGAATTACCCTAACTTAAAACATGCCTCCGCCGATTATTATCGGCGGAGGCTTTCGCCAAAGGAGGAGACAGTGAAGGAGCATTTGGAGGTGTCTTTGTTCCGTCTCCACTGTCCATCATAGCCTACGTATTATATTTACACCATCGTAGAATGTAACGGATAATTAGTGACTTATTTCACAAGTCGTTTTCAAGAAGAAATTTTCGTACAGATTGGATGGCATCCTCAGGTTTTTGATAAATCTTCACAGCCAGCTTGGGATCTGGGTTCCCACTAATCATCTTTGAAACCTTGCGCCCCTCCTGATACAAAGCCAGCACCGGTTTTCCATTCCCCAACGCAAAACCAATTTCATATCCGACACCATGCGAAGGCATACTTACCTCCGCGATCAAAACATCACATTCACGGATCCATGTGACATCACGCGAATACACCTCATGCGGATCAATAACCGCCTCTCGCGCCGTTACGCCTGATTCTGCCAAATGAGCCGTCGGCACCTGATGACCATCCTCTGCCAACGCGTGGACAATAGCCTGATACACAGCCTCGAACTCACGCCCACCTGTGATCGAACATGCAAAATAGATATTCATTTCTGTGGCAATTTTGACAGGATTGAACTTTTATTCCGTTTTTGTGGAGGACCGAAATGTTGGTCACCGCTTCGCATACTTTCCAGTTCGGAACTGAGGCGCATCCAGTCTTTGACCAAAATCACGAGATGAGGGGTTTTATCCTTGAAAAAGAATCTTGAGAGGAACAACCGCAGAATAACGGGTGAAATGGGATATCCCTTCAATTCGAGTACCAAGGCGGTTTTGCCTGCAAGCGGCGAGAAAATATCCTGGACCCACCCCGACATTTTTTTGAACGAGAACAACTGCCGCATCTCAGCGGGTAAAGTCTTGTTGATGCGTTTATAGGAAATATTGATGCGCATGAAAGGTGTGACAAGCTTTAGGTAGGTTGGAAAAGGCTGGACATATGCAAAATGTCTGATGATCAAAAAGAAAAAACCAACAAGGATTGCTAAAACGCCAACACTGGCAAACAATTCCCAGCGCCAGGGCAGGAACTGTGCGATCGGTTCAATATATTCGCTATATGCCAGTGCAAACATCCCCAGCCCTATGGCGATCATGGGTGGCCACCATCGGTTAAGCATGTGTTTATAAACGATGAGTGGAAACTTGGTACCGCCGCGTGCCATGACCTAATCATCCTCGTTTCTTTGGATGCCCAGCCCGTTTTCTTTGTCGTCCACTTTGCTTTCACCGTTGAGTTGACCGCTTAACTTTCTGATGGCTTGTGTGAGATGTTCGCCGCGCAGACTAAACGTGACATCACCGCGCGTTTTCTCGATGATGCCGCGCGCCAGGTCGGTCTGACGACGCAACCCGTTGGTGATTGCATCTGGATAGTCCATTGTGACTAGGACTGAATAGATCTCGTCCATATAACTGAGGAGACGTTCAGCCTCTTGTGAGTATCCATGACGAAGGATATCAAGGGTCCTTCGGCGTAATTCGCCGACAACTTCTGCCAGTCCGTTGAGATAGGTCGATTCGTCCACTCCCAAGCTCTCGGGAGTCAGAAGCGGTTGGTTTTGGATCAGGGCGCAGGTTACGTTTGCTTCCACAAATTCCTTGAGGGCGTCCTGTGTATAGCCTGCATAAAAAAGATCGGGATAACTTCCCAGTTCATTGCGTAATTTGTCAGCCAGCCCATGTGCTTCGGTCAGGTTCGCTTGCATGGCTTCCTGATCATCCCTGTGGACTGCGCGAATGGCGAGCGAGCAGGCGCGTGTGAGTTGACGCGCCTGCGCAAGAGCCTGGTCGCGCATAGCGGTACGGACATCGAATTTCTGGCGAATCTGTTCAGCAATCTTCTCGAGTTTGTGCATGAAGAGTGACCTGTGCTTTCAGTTTATTCCTTGGGCGGTTCGGGCGGCTGGAAGGGTTTGAAGAGGTTTTCTGCCAACGCGCTATTATGCGGCACATTGATCTCTCCGAACATGGCTTCGTAACGGGCAAGGTTTTCAGTTAGGGCGCGTACCAGCAATTTTGCGCTTAAGGGGGTCATTAGTATACGTGCCAGCACCTTGGCTTTGCTCTCACCTGGCAGTATTTGGGCAAAGTCGATGACGATATCGGCTGGGGAATGTGATATGCGTGCAAGGTTGCTGTAGATCGGTTCCATTCCTTCAGGGATTTCCATGCGGGGACCGGGTGCGGGTGCAGGTTGTTGAGGAGGGGTAGGTGTAGTCATTGTAATTTACCAATCCATATATAAGCGAACAGGTCTAACGCGGCATCCATTAGACCTGTTGTAATTGAGTTTAGAATGGGATATCGTCTTCTGGGGGCATCTCGGCGGATTCCATGCCAGTGTGCATGGGCATATCGCCACCGGTTTCGCCACGCGAAGATAAAAATCGGACGGTACTAGCCGTCACTTCGAAAGAGGCGCCGGCAGAGCCGTCATTCTTCGTCCAGACGCGCGGACCACCCGTCGCTTTATCAGGCGTGAGACGCCCTTCGACCAATACCTTCATACCCTTCTTGACGTACTGGTTGCAGACCTCCGCCTGTTTACCCCAGGTGGTGACGCGGAACCAGATCGTTTCTTTGACCTGTTCGCCATTGCCTGTGGTGTACTGGCGGTTGGTGGCAACTGAAAAAGAGGTGACAGCCTGACCGGATGGGGTGTAACGCATTTCAGGGTCTTTGCCGACGTTGCCAACGATAATTAAAGTGTGATACATGGGGGAGATTCTCCTTGGTGATTAGGTACCCGCCGTTTCGCGGCGGGGAACAAATGGGACTAAGGCGTATTGTACTCCAACATGTTTTGTATACATAGAGAAATTCGTGTCCGTAATCGGTTACATGAATGTTATCGCCCTCTCAATTTGAGAGGGCGGTTTCAATTAACCTTTCAGTACTATGCATCACGTGGAACTTTTTTATTTGGCGGACGTCCAATTCCTGCACAATATGGAGGTGCACAATGAAACTTAATACAAATTCTACTCTTATTTTATTCGGCATTTTTGCCTTTGCAGTCGTGGCTTGCTTTCCAATCACCATGCTTGCCATGCCATTGATCAAGCCGACACAGACCGCGCCAAGCGATCCCGCCGCGACGGTGCAGGCGATGGTCACGCAGACGATGTACGCGCTGACACAGACCGCACCCACGCAGACAGCCATCCCGGCGACTGCGACTCCGCTTCCACCTACGAGTACGCCTGTTCCGCCAACCAACACGCCTCTTCCCACAGCGACGACTGTTTCGTACTGCGATTGGGTTGCATTCATAAAGGATGTTTCCATCCCGGATGGGAGCAGGTTCCAGTTGGGTGATACATTCACCAAAACATGGCGTTTGAAGAACCGCGGCACCTGCACGTGGACACCGGACTACATGCTGGTCTTCGTGAGCGGTGATCCAATGGGCGGCACGACTGCTGTCCGCCTGCCCGGCAATGTGGCTCCTGGTCAGACCGTGGATTTATCTGTCACATTGACTGTCCCCGCCACATACGGACATTACATTAGCAATTGGATGTTGCGGAATCCATCAGGCGCTCTCTTTGGTTATGGTGATAATGCCAACAAAGCCTTCTATGTGGATATCGTCACGGAAAATCCGCCGCATGGTGAAGTGATGGGAGCGTTCTACTATCCCAGTGAATTCAACCCGCCATTGACCTTGTACTTTGAAAATGCAGTGACTGGTGAGATGATTCAGTTCTCCATTCCGCAGAATAACCCGGACTACAAGGTTCTGTTACCCAATGGGACGTATTATGCTTATGCCTGGGCAGCGGACTATAAACTCCAGGGAGCTTATGTCAACGACAACCTGACAATGCGAAAATTCACCGTTAGTGGTGGACAAGTCACGACAGGCATCAACCTGACCGACTGGAGTATCTATCCTCACAGCCGTGGACAGTAAATCAAAAAGGCGACTCAGACGAGTCGCCTTTTTGATTCTTTAGAAAACATCTAAAACTCGTAGGAATAAAGGATCGTCTCCATCTCCTGCGGAGTCAAACCTCCGTGGTGACCGTAAAACCTCATTTCGAACTTACCCTTTTCATACCACCACACGGATTCATACCGATAAGGTAGAACAACCAAATTTCCTGCGCGTTCTCGAAAACGGGATGAAACTTCTCCACCAAAGTATCCATTTTCAATTAAATACTCTGTTTGCAGGACATCCGCTTTACCTTCCAGCCGTTTCGCGAGAAAGGACTGTGCTTCATCAAGCATGTCATCCTTGATGTACAGGAACATATCCCGCGCGGATCCTGCTGGGACAAGCAACTCGCCTTTACGATTCGTTTTGATGAATTTCTCAAAACCCTTGAAACTTGGATTTGTATTCAAATAAACTGTTGTCTTAGGGTCAACTTCTGATTGACCGTGATCGGCAGTCATAAGAAACAGAATCCTCTTTTTGCCTTTGAAGACGCGTTCAAAATAGTGTTCCATCATGAGCAGGAAAGTTTCGATCTCTGTCTCTGTCTGTGGGGCGGTGGGACCGTATTCATGCCCAAGCGCGTCGATCTTGTCGAAATAGAGATGGATGTAGGTTGGACTTTTCGCTTCTTCCAACACCGCTCCCAAATTGACAAGAGCTTCTGAAAGCGTTTTGAACGCATACTGCTTTGCGCCTGCCATAATGACCTTGGAATAAGTGGATGGTGTGTAGTCCCGTACCCCAAAGACATAGGATTTCACGCCCATCTTTTTCAACGCAGGATAGAAAATTCCTTTGGGGTACAAACTTGCAGGTTGTACGCCTGATGCTTTCAAGGTGTCCCGCTCTTTACTTCCGCCTGCATAAGAGAACAACAACGGCGCAATGACTTGATCCACGAGCGGCTCGTAATAGATCCACTCATGCACCCCACTTTGACCGACATTCAATCCTGTATGAATCGTTGTGACATGTGCGGCGGTTGTGGATGGAAATTGCGAAGTCAGCTTTTCGATCTTCCCGTGTTTCGCAATCCGCTTGGATAAATGGCGCATCCTGAAAGCGTTCATAGAATCGCCAGCCAAAGCCATCGATCAAAAATAAAACGACGGCATCGTAGTTGTTGGATGCAAACGCATCTGTGATTCGATCAGGGATTCCAGCAAATCCACCCTCATCGTAACGGGGTTTGATGAAATGTGTGTTGAGCTTGTTCATTGCCTGATTATACTTATAATGCCCACTGGGTATATCTTCTTCAAACCGCTTGTTCCAGTCTGATTTCAGATGTACAATAAAATCAGATCATCACTCTGTATGGAGTGACACATTATTTCAAGTAGGATCAAATTCACACACTTTAGAAAGCGAGGAGATTATGTCTGTTAGAGTATCATCCGCAGAATGGAAAGGCACATTGAAAGAAGGGGCTGGCACAATGAAAGTGGGGAGTGGCGCGTACGATGGACCATATACCTGGGCATCACGCTTTGATACGGGACCCGGCACAAATCCTGAAGAATTGATCGGCGCGGCACATGCCGGTTGTTATTCGATGTTCCTATCCGCTCTGCTCACCAAAGCGGGATTCACCCCTACAAGGATTTCCACAACTGCTACCGTCCATTTGACTGACGGTCCCACGATCTCGTTGATCGAATTGAATACAGAAGCCGAAGTTCCAGGCTTGACGGACGCAGATTTGCAAACGCACGCCCAGGCTGCTAAAGAAGGCTGCCCCGTTTCAAAGGCGTTGGCGGCTGTGCCAGAGATCAAATTGGTGACAAAACTTGTGAGCTAGTCGAAAGTCTGTTACAAAAACAAACTGCCCTTTCCAAAATGGAGAGGGCAGTTTTCATGTCATGCTGAGGAGCGTTCGTTGCGACGAAGCATCTCTATCTGTAACAGTAGAGACTCTCACCTGCACTTGCGTACGGTGCAAGTGTCGCTACGCTCAGAGTGACATACGTTAGGTGGTTTTCATCATCAACCTCGCCGCTCTCCGCCCAATCTCCACAGCAAAGTTCGTGCCTCGATCCCACGGGTAGACCTGACTCATCGAAGCGAAATACAATCCATCAATGGGCGTTTGGATGGCGGGGATATTCTTTGAATGATTCACCAACGGCACGGGTTGGGCGTAATTGGTTTTATTCACCCAAACTTTTTTCACCCAATCCTTTTCAAACGCGGGGTTGAATTTTTTGAACGCCGAAGTAAACCGCTCCAACAATTCATCATCACTCATCGAAAAATATTCGTGTCCCAGCTCTAAATAATCGCCTGCATACACAATGTGGTCACCGCCGAAATGTTCCTTCGACACAAAATTCGTGTGCTCCACCAGCGCCAGCATCGGGTAGCCCGCCTCCTTCGGCAGGTTGAACCAGTAATACCCTTCCTTCGATAGCTGATGTTTGAGCGAAAGCACCATCACCACCGCGCCCATCGACTTCAACTCGAGCAGTCCCTTCAAATAGTTTTCGGGGAGATCAAGACATAATTTTGACATCAGATTCGGGGATGTGGTGACCAGCACCTTGTCGAACGACTCGACGGTACCACCCGCGTCGATCATTAGACCTTTATCCTGATTCCGCTTAATGAACTTGACTCCCACTCCCAGCCGAATCTCAACTCCCATTTCACGGAGTTTTTCTGCGAACAGGTCAGCGAACTTTTGAAAGCCGCCTTCGAATGTACCCAGACGCGTTGTGCGTGCCTTGATGCGTGCCCACATCCATGCCATGTTGACATCTTTGTAGAACGGACCAAACTTGCCGATGAGCAATGGCTTCCACATCTGCTCGTAGACTTGTTTGCCCGCCCATTTCAACATCCATTCATCAGCAGTGACTTTTTCGAGAGCCTTCCAATTATTCGTGAGGCGGAGAAAGAGTCCGACAAAGCCAAAGCGAATTTTGTTCAGACCAAACCCAAGTCCAGGAAAGAGAAGCGCATTGAGAATCGAGTTCGAAGGGATAAAACTTATCCTTGTACAACATCACAGTCAATGGACGCGGAAAGATCACCTTATCCTTCAGTCCCAATTCTTCGATCAATCCCATCATCGAACTATCCGATTGAAACCAGTGATGATAGAACTTCTCGACCGACCAATCCCAATGCGGCTCTTTGAATCCCGAAGCCAGCCCACCCACGAAATCAGCGGATTCATAAATAATGACTTCATGCCCGGCTTTGCGCAGGTCATATGCCGCCGCCATGCCGCCATATCCCGCACCGATGATCGCTATTTTCATTTATTCTCCGAAATTATGTCATTGCGAGGAGCGTTCTTTGCGACGAAGCAAACTCCCATTAGTGAGGAGATTGCTTCGGGCGGACGATCATCGCCCTCGCAACGACATGTAAGTTATTTATTTCTTTTCTCGATCTCTTCTGCAAGGGCTTTGAGCCTGCCCCATTTCTTCCGGACAACGTAGATCATTGCCAGATTTTGAATCCAGCGCATTTCACATTTGGGATTCTTTGCCAATTGCTCGAAGACTTCCATTGCCTGATCGTCCGTGCGGCGGGATTTGGCGTATTCAACTGCCAGTTGGAGCAGATATGTTTCCCTTTGTATGCTAATTTGTTTGGCTTGCGCCAGTTTACCTCGAGCCTGCTCCACTCGTTTGTGGACTCTTGCAACCGCCGCTTCCAATTCATCCACCGTAAAAGGCTTGATGAGGTATTCCTGTACGCCGATGGTCATGGCGGTGCGAAGAGTGGTCGTATCCTTTTCTGCTGAGATAATAATGCAACCCGTTTCGGGGTATATCTTTGCGATTTCTTTGTAAGCGGTCAACCCGTCCATTTCGGGCATGTTGATGTCCATAAAGACAATGTCGGGATGATGTTCCTTCGCCATTTGGACAGCTTGAAGTCCGTTCGATGCAATGGCGACCACTTCCACATCGTCTATGGTGGCCAGCATCAGGCGGGTATTGCGGCGCGTTTCCTGAATGTCATCGGCGATGAGCACCCTCATTTTTCTTTTTGGGTTCACTTCAGGTTGGGTCATTTTAAACCTTGCCTTATGTGTAAATCGCTCTAAAACACAATCGTTACAGGCAAGTATAACCCAGGCTATTGGCGGAGCTAGGGTGTTTCTGTTTCAGTTCTGAGAGAATCGCTCCACTTGATGCCTTCGCGTGTGAGATAGTACGCGCCCAGCAATGTGATCGGCAGCCATAAGGCAACGTGAAGTGTGAGCGTGTAGCCTGCCGCGGTAGCTTGGTCCACACCATAAGCGGTCAGCACCGCGATGCCCGGCGCGTCGAATGTGCCGATGTACCCGGGTGCGGAGGGGATGGTCGTTGCCAGATTGACGATGCCATTCATCAGCATCAATGCAAAGAATGAGACGTTGAAGTTGAAGGCGTGCATCACGAACCAATATTTACCCGTTTCCAATAACCAAATGATGACCGACGTGAAAAAGACCATCAACACATTGAGTGGTGAACGAAGAGATGCAAGTCCATCAAGGAACTTGTTCATCAGGCTGATAACCTTTTCGTGCATTCTTTGGGGTAACAAGCGTTGGACAAACCACGCGCCAATCTTTTCTGTGGTTTGTGGGAACATGGCGGCGATTAAGAAGATAGCCAGCGCACCGAGAAAGATTCCCGTTCCGATCACCGCCACTTGTTGGATATTGCCTACGAAGCCGGAAGCGCCTGTAAGTTTTGCCAACTCAGACAGGTTGACGAAAATGAAGGCCAGCATCACCACGCCATCGAAGATACGTTCCACGATGATGGTCGCCAGCGATGCGGAAACCGATACGCCTTCCCTGCGTTTCAAGATCACTGCCCGTAACACTTCGCCCGCGCGTGCGGGGTAGATATTGTTTCCCATGTAACCGATGGTTGTGATGGGGAACATGGTCTTGGTGGGGATCTCTTTGATGGGCTTGAGCAGGTAATGCCACCTCCATGCCCGAACCCAGACACCGATGAAATATACGGTGATTCCGGGGATAAGCCACCAGTAGTTTGCCTGTCTAACCGAGTCCCAAAATTCATCGAGACGCATGCCGCGTAACGCGAGCCAAATAAAAAGGATGCTGATGAGCACCCCGAGCCAGAATTGCCATTTTTTCATACGGCGGATTGTACCAGAAGGGCAAAAGAGAAAAGGGCCCAAATGTGCAAACGCTTTTTCCTTTGGGGTGCACTCAAAGTATGTAGATGAGTTTTAACATAGACAGGGAACTCTAACCACGGAGTCGCGGAAGCACGGAGAAAAGCAATTAAAAAAATCCGTGACTTGATGTCTCCATAGTTAGTCTTTTGGGTTATCTACAACTTTTGAGCGTTCCCTTCCTTTGTTCTTCTGAGCCCTTTGTATCCTTTGGAGCTATAATCCTTTTATGCAATTGAACCAACCCGCGCCCGATTTTGAATTGCCCGACTTGCAGGGCAATCTTCATAAGTTGAGTGATTATCGCGAGAAGATCGTGATCGTCAACTTTTGGTCGGCGGAGTGTCCGCATTCGGAGCGGACGGATCGTTCGACGATGGCTTGTCTTGTGCAGTGGGGTAGTGAGGTGGAGTTACTGTCTATTGCGGCGAATCGAAGCGAATCCGCTCAAATGGTGGAAGAGGTCGCTAAAGCGCGGCGCCTGCCCAGGGTCCTGATGGATGCGGGGCATGTCGTCGCAGATTTATATGAAGCGGTCACGACTC
Source organism: uncultured Chloroflexia bacterium (assembly GCA_963730175.1). Taxonomy (GTDB): domain Bacteria; phylum Chloroflexota; class Anaerolineae; order Anaerolineales; family Villigracilaceae; genus Defluviilinea. The sequence continues at coordinate 69,125 of CAVSRF010000061.1, forward strand.
CGCATGTCTTTGTTGTGGATAAAGATGGAATCCTGCGTTATCGCGGCGCGGTGGATGATGTGAAGTTCCGCCAGCCCAAAGCCACACGCTTCTTTCTTGAAGAGGCGGTTGAAGCCCTGCTCGAGGGGCATTTGCCTGCACTTGATGAAACATCAGCATATGGGTGTGCCATCGTGCGTGAAATTTGATAGAATCAAACCATGATCGAAACTTCTGCAAAAATCGCCTTTTTGAAAAAGATCCATCTCTTCCATGGGTTGGAAGATGATGAACTTGCGACTATTGCGGAGGAAATTGACGAAATCTCCTACGCGGCGGGGGATGTGGTCTTTGAACAGGACAGCAAGTCTGAAAATTTTTATTTGATCTATAGTGGGAGTGTCCGTATCGTTCGCAAACAAGCCGGGAAGGAAATACAGCTTGCGCTTCTCGTACAACACGATTACTTTGGCGAGATGGGGCTGGTGGCAAGGAGGCGACGTTCAGGCACAGTAACAGCGTTGACAGATGGCACCCTGCTTGTATTAACCAGAAAAGATTTTGAAAACCTCTTCAAGCAAACGCCAAAACTTCGTTTGAATTTCGAAGTCTCTATACGGAGCCGCCAATTGGCTCGTCAGTTGAAGTTCAAATGGCTAAGGGGCGATGAGGTTATCTATTTTCTGGCGCGCAAGCATTCGGTTGTTCTGTATGAAAAACTGGTGTTGCCGATTTTATCCATCTTGGCGCCCATTGGGTTGTTCCTTGGCTGGATCTATGTCCTTCAGATATTTTTGGTTGGGTTTGCGGCGTTGGCTTCCTTGCTCGCTGTCATCTTTTGGATCGGTTGGACGGTTGTGGATTGGGGCAATGATTATTACATTGTCACCAACCATCGTGTAATATGGCTCGAAAAGGTGATCGGTATTTACGATAGTCGACAGGAATCGCCGCTCAGCACGATCCTTGGCGTTGACGTAGAGACTGATCAACTCGGGCGTATTCTTGATTATGGTAATGTTGTTATGCGTACCTATGTTGGCAGGATCGTATTTACAAATGTAAGCCACCCCAACCAGGCGGCATATATGATCGAAGAATATTGGTATCGGACAAAGGAACATGCCACCAACCTGGAGAAGGAGGCGATGAAGAACGCCATCCGAAAGCGTCTGGGTCTGCCTATGCCGAAACAGGAACGCGGTTTTGGGGAACCGGCTCCCGTTGTGAAAAAGGAAGCGCCACCCCCCAAGCTCAATGCAGGGCTAACAGCGCTCTTGAAATTTTTGGGAACGAACACACTCAAACTCAGATATGAACAGGGTCAGCATGTGATTTATCGCAAGCATTGGGTCGTTCTGATCATTGAAGCATGGATTCCTTTTTTGGGAACGTTGGGAATCTTTCTCCTTTTTATCGCGCGGCTGGTTCAATTGGCATTTCTTCCAGATGCGGCGTTCGTCTCGTTTCAGAATGGGGTGGTTGTGGACGCGTGGGCGGGTGCCTTTTTGATCGCCTTTTTCCCGTTTGCGGGATGGTTTGCCTACCGTGTTATGGATTGGAGTAACGATAAGTTCGAAGTCACGGACGAACAGATCATTGACATTGACCGCAAGCCATTCGGAACTGAGTCGCGCAATGCCGCCCAGCTCGAAAATATACTAAGTACAAGATATGAACGGAATGGACCCCTGGGCTACGTCTTTAATTTTGGTACTGTATACATTACCGTAGGTGGCTCCAAACTTGCCTTTGAAGATGTAATGGACCCCGCCACCGTCCAATCAGATATTGACCGCCGCCGCATGGAGCGCTCTGTGAAACAGACCGAGGCAAAGATTGCAGGAGAACGCGACCGCATGGCAGAATGGCTGGCAACGTATCATAAAGCCGCCGATCAATTTAAGGATGAAGAGAAGCGCAATCCGAAAAAATAGTAAAATAGACATCTTGCATAAAGCCTTACCCAGCCACAGAGTTCACTGAGAGCTTTGAGAAAAACGAACGCTCTTTTTCTCTCCCGAAAGAGCATCGGGACAGTGTGTGATCTCTGCCTGGATTGAGCCGCAGGCACACGTGTGGTAAAAGACTTTTGCAAGAGGTCTAATTAGAAACTCGACACAAAATATAAAGGTTATGTTCAAGAATGACTCTCCGTACAATCGTTACACTTCCTGACCCCGTTCTGCGCCGTAAAGCTCGTGCAGTTACTACATTTGATAAAAATCTCCAAACGTTGATAGACGATATGGTCGAGACCATGCGTGAGGCGCCGGGAGTAGGTCTCGCCGCGCCGCAGATCGGACTTTCTGACCGGCTCATTGTGGTTGAGTATTATGCCAAAGAAGAGGATGAAGAAAATGAAGATGCGCCCAAGAAAGTGTGGGCAGTTCTGAATCCTGAGATCGTGAAAGCCTCCGAAGAGACCGTGATGGGTGTGGAAGGCTGTCTCTCCATCCCTGGACTGCTTGGGGAGGTGGAACGCCATACCGAGATACACGTGAAGGGATTCAACCGTCACGGCAAGCCGATGAGGATCAAAGCCAAAGGCTGGCTGGCGCGCATCTTCCAACACGAGATAGACCATTTGAACGGCGTCCTGTTTCCCGATCTTGCCGAGCGCGTCTGGCAGCCACAACAGGATGTTGAAGAAGAGCAGGAAGTTTAATCGCGTATTGCGTGATTCGTAATTGATCAGTCAATGGATTTTCGCCGTCTAACCCCGAATGATCTTCCCCGCCTTCGTCAGTTTTGGGCCGAACACTGGGGCGGTGAAGAGATGGTGACGCGTGGGAATGTTTATCGTCCTGAACAGCTCGAAGGTTTTGTCATTGAAGATGGCGATGAATGGCTTGGACTTCTCACACACTTCATCGAGAATGGTGAATGCGAAATCACGTCTCTTGACAGCCTCCGTGAAGGACAGGGCATTGGGACGAAATTATTAAATGCAATTGTAGAAGAAGCACGAAAACAGAATTGCAAACGTGTCTTTCTCATCACTACGAACGATAATTTAAATGCGCTTGGGTTTTATCAAAAACGCGGCTTTGAATTGGTTGCTGTCCATCGCGGCGCGGTGAACGAGTCGAGAAAGATCAAACCGAGTATTCCGTTGATAGGAATGAATAACATTCCTTTGCGCGATGAAATAGAATTGGAACTGAATTTATAAATGCTCCCGCCGCCGTCCTCGGCGGCGAATCTCCTGCGCCGAGGACGGCGCAAAGCGCCCATATGTATCTCAAGCACCTCTCACTCACCAACTTTCGCAAGTTCGCCCGTTTGGATATGGAATTTCCCAAACAGGTCGTTTTGCTTGTAGGTGATAACGCGCAGGGCAAGACCACTGTGCTTGAAGCTATTTATTTTCTCGCGGCGTTCACATCCTTTCAAACACACGTCGACCGCCAGGTTATCAGCCTTGGAGAGGCAAACAAGAATGAGCTGACTGTTACGCGATTGGTCGCTGAATATCAACGCGGCAAGAGTAAACATCGCATTGAAGCGCGTCTCATCCTCGAACCGGTCGGCGTCCTCAATGGTCAGCGCATGCGCAAGGAGATTTTGCTCGATGGTGTGAAGAAACCCGTCAATGAAGTCATCGGTCATTTCAATGCGGTCATCTTTGTGCCGCAGATGTCGCAGATCATCGAAGGCGCGCCCGAAGAACGCCGACGTTATTTGAACCTTGCGTTGGCGCAGTCCACGCCTGCGTATGCGCGCGTGCTGAGCGAATACAACCAGGTGGTTACGCAGCGCAATGCATTACTCAAAGCGTTGAGTGAAAATGGAGGAAGCCGCGAACAACTCGAAGTTTGGGACGACTCGCTGGCGCGTCTCGGCGCACAAATTATTTTGTGGCGCATCCAAGCCATCCAGCGGATCGAACATCTCGCTTCGCGCGTGCATCACGAGCTGAACTCATGGACACGAGATCCTTCGTCTCGCCTATGAGCCTGCCTACGATCCGCTGCCGAAGCCAAATGGACAACTGGGTTTGAAGATCGATACTGCCGTTGATCGTTCGGGTCTGGAGTTGAAAGAAATTCAAAGCGGGTTCCGTGAACGATTACGTGAATTGCGCACCGAAGAGATCGCACGCGGCGTGACGACCATCGGACCTCATCGTGATGAATTGCGTTTCCTCGCGAATGATTTTGATCTTGGCAACTACGGCTCACGTGGACAGATCCGCACGGCGTTACTGGCGTTGAAACTCGCTGAAGTGAATTGGATGAAGGAACGCACAGGTGAATGGCCCGTGATCCTGCTCGATGAAGTGATGGCGGAGTTGGACGTGCAGCGCCGCGCTGACTTGTTGAAGTATGTCGGTGAAAGCGAACAGGTATTGTTCACGACAACGGACTTGAATCTGTTTTCGCCCGAGTTTGTGGAGCGGGCGGAAGTTTGGAAAGTGGATGATGGGAGAGTTACATCGCGCTGAGCAGAGTGAGGACTTTTTTGTCCGAACGAAGACGAAGCGCGGGATGCGACAACATCACCTTGAAATTTTAATTACGCTGCTGATATGCGCTTCGTCTTCGCCTGCAGCTCCGCTCCCCTGAAGGGGACTATAGTCAGCGCGAGAATATCTTATGACCTTATCTGACTCTTTTATTAAATCCACTCTTGAAAAAATCGACTCGCCCGATGTCCTTGGTGTTGGCATCGTGGGCAGTTACGCACGCGGGCAGGAATCAAAATACAGTGATGTGGACTTCGATATCTTTGTCAGTAAACTGCCTGAGAATGAATACGACCGCTACTCATTGCGTTATTGGGATGGGAAACTGGTCAGTTTGAAATATGCTTTGCTTGAGGATGAACTTGCCGCGTTGACAGATCCACGCCGTGCGATTTGGGCGGTGCCGGGTTTGCGCGGGATGAAGATTATCCTCGATAAGGATGGTTTGCTGGCAGAATTGCAAAAGATGGCGCAAAAATTCGACTGGTCGCTTTTGCAATCGGACGCAGACGAATTCGCGGCAGAAGAGATCATGGGGGCGGCGGAGGAAGTCCATAAGGTTTTGAGCGGTCTTACCCGTGGACACGAATCGACAGTTCTTTATGCAACCTGGGGTTTGGTGAAGAATCTGCTTGAAGCGGTAGCGGTACAGAGGGGCATCCTGATCATCAGTGAGAATCGCTATTTTGATCTGATTCAGGAATTGGTGGGGCGCGACACGAAGTGGGTCAGCGCGTTCCGCACAGCATGGGGAACTCGACTCCACGTCATCTCAATATCAAACACGCGGCGCGGCGGCGTTGACGTTATATCGTCTCACCGCGGCGATGTTCGATGGATTGATCCCTGAGAAACATCGTGAAGTGGTAAGCAGGACATTGCGTGTTGATTAAGGAAGCAGGGCTATGATTATTCTTCAATACTGGTCGGTGATCGAAATAATTGTCATCGTCGGTATTTTTGCACTTATTATTTTGCTGGGTTGTCCGTTCGAGCAAAAAAACGTGGGGCAAATCCGAGGGTTATCCCGAATACGTTTGGTGGGCGTGTTGGATATTTTCTTTTATATGTTTTGCGTATCGTTGGGTTTGCAGTAGGAACCTTTCTGGCGGTTTCCCTTGGTGTGTTGGTCGAACGCAATATATATTCAGCCATTACCGAGACCATGCCTGCGCCGAGTGAAGTGAACATTCCACAAAACCTGCCTTTTAAAGTGGATGAAGTGAAGTTCGAGGGTGGTGATAATTTGATGATGGCAGGATGGAGAGTTCCTTCGCAGAATGGGGTCACGGTTATCTTGTTGCATGGGTATGGTGGAAATCGCACGGCGATGCTCTGGCATGCGAAACAACTCGTGGGTGCTGGCTATGGTGTATTGATGTACGATGAACGTGCCTCAGGCGAAAGCGAAGGGACGCGTCGTTCGTACGGGTGGGAGGATCCACGCGATGTTGGCGGGGCGATCCATTTTATCGAAACAGAATCAGGTAACGGCTTGGAAAGAATCGGGATCGCGGGTTGTTCCATCGGCGGTCAGATCGCGTTGCAATCCACGGTGCTTTATCCTGAATTGGAAGCGGTCTGGGCGGATGGTCCATCAGCGTTACGTGCAAAGGATATCCCATCGCCGAGAAATCCCATCATGGCTTTGATCGTCCTGGGGAATTATTCGCTTGATTGGGTGTATGAAATCGGGTTGGGTTTTGACGCGCCTGCGCCGATGATCGAGATGATTGGTAATATCGCTCCGAGGCAAATTATGTTGGTCGGTGGTGGACAACCACAGCCGTTCGTTGGAAGTGAGAGTGAAGCGATGATACCGCGTTACGCGGAATATGCTGGTTCGAATGCGCAGGTATGGGTCATCCCTGAAGCCACGCATTGTGATGGACCCATTCGGCGTCCCGATGAATATGCGGAGCGGATGGTGAACTTTTTCGATACTTCTTTTGGAATAACACGATGAGTGATTTGAAAAAACGCGCGATCAAAGTCCATGAACGATTGCTGGAATTCTATGGTGATCCAGTATGGCGCACTCCGTTGCCTGCCATTGACGAATTGGTCTCGACCATCCTTTCACAAAATACAAACGATGTGAACCGTGATCGGGGCTTTGATGCATTACGCGCGAAGTTCCCAACTTGGGAGAAAGTTCGCGATGCAAACGCGGACGATGTGATTGCATCGATACGTGTTGCGGGGCTGGCAAATCAAAAGGGACCGCGCATTCAGCAGGTGTTGAAAGCCATCACTGAAGAACGTGGAAGTTTGGACTTGTCTTTTCTCAAGAAAATGTCTGTGGACGACGCACGCAACTGGTTGACAAAGTTCAATGGTGTGGGTCCCAAGACTGCCGCCATTGTCCTATGCTTTTCATTGAATATGCCTGCCTTCCCCGTGGATACACACGTCTACCGCGTGACGGGACGCATCGGACTCCACCCTGAGCGGATGACTGTCGAACAAGCTCACCCTCATCTGGAATCTTTATTTCCGCCCGAAACCTATTACGCCGCGCATTTGAATATCATTCGCTTGGGACGCGAAATTTGCACCGCTCGTAAAGCGATGTGTGAGAAGTGCCCTCTAATAAAATTGTGTGATTACGGAAGAAGTCATTAACCCGTCATTGCGAGCTCGAGCGTAGCGAGTGGCGAAGCAATCTCCAATACCGTGAGGATGATTGCTTCGGGCGAAAAGAACTGCCCTCGCAATGACTAATGATTATCTATTATCCCCATCCCCTTTGATCTTGCCTCTTTCCAACCGACTATACAGTTTCTCAATATTGTATTCTGCCACTTCATCGAGCGTTAAATCCAATTCGGTGGCGACCTGTGCCAGATACCACAACACATCGCCGAGTTCGGCTTTCAATGCGTCGCGAGTCTCTTCGTTGATCTGACCGTCCTTATCGCGGAACACTTTCTTGATCTTGCCTGCCACTTCGCCTGCTTCGTTGACAAGTCCCAGCGTGGGATAAATGATCGGATGTCCAATCGCGGGGTAGCCTGCGGTCTTGCGTGATTTGGTTTGATAGTCGTTGAAATCCATAAGTTAATGTACTTCCTTTGAAAACCAGATTGTTGTGTGTTCTACAGTAAAACCCGCAGATGCGGCAGTTTTTTGCATCGCAATATTATCACCGCTTGTGCCCAGATGAGCAAATATCATCCCGCGTTCCTTGAGTAATTGCATGCCTTTAAGCAAGAGCGCTCGAGCCAAGCCCATGCGCTGATATTGTGGATGTGTGGCTATGGGGTCAGTTTTTCCGATCTTGTCCTTCTCATTGATAGAGCAAGAACAATATGCGGCGATTGTCCCGTCGGGTGCAACAACAACCAGATCAAGGGACGGGTCATATTCGCTTGAGTTCATAATAACAAGGCGGTTTTCGGTCGTCATGTAATCGGTGCCGAATGCGGCACGATGGGTGGATGCTACCGCTTCGGCTTCCTGAATCCCTGCAATCGGACGAATAATGAATCCCTGTGGCAAGTTCGGGTTCTGGGATTGGCTCGGAAAGATGACGTACCATGGCGACGGTTGTCACATCTGTTTGGATAAATCCATGTCGTTTCAAAAATGAGATTCGCTCTGCGTAGTCTTCCCTGCAACTTGCATCCAGTGTGGTCGTTTCGCCATTTGCGGGCGTCTTTCGAATACAGGTCTCTCCCCATGCAACAATTTCCGAACCGATCAATTCATCATATTGACTGTCGAGCTCCCAACGCAAATTGTTGAAGTCATCCACATATGCCCAACCAATAGGTTGACCATCGTCAAACCACAGCCGCGTATTAGCGCGGACATCTGCGGATGCAAGATTTTCTTCGATATCTACTTTGACAGGGTAATCGTTGAGATGCTCCGCTGGTCGAACTTTAGTTAACAGATCAATGATAATTTGAAAGTCTTTTTCATCTTTGTAGATTCGGCTTGTGATATGGCTCATTTAGCGGGATAGCCTGCGGTCTTGAGTGATTTGAGTTTGGTAGTCGTTGAAGTTCATGGCGTTCTCTTCTGATAATTATTCTTAATCTGATTTGGAAGGATGGATAAGCCATTCTCTTGTTTCGGGAGTAAAAAGCGGACTTTGTTGAATTCCTGACCTCGCATGGATAATTTCTATTATTCCTTTTGTGTCTTCAGTGAACTGAACAGCTTTATCTAAGTTGACTAAGAGATTTCCATTTTGTTTCTGGTAATTTGGGTTTCTCACCATCGTCGAGTAATTGTTCATCATTTACTTCTAGATATTCTGTTTTCCATGAACTAGAGAATTTCTTAGTTGAAAAATAGTGCCAAATGATTGAAATGGTCTTGAACCAAAATCTGGCTTAAAGTCAATTTCATAACATATTATTTTCAATTTTTCACTAGGTCCCAGTTTTCTTTCAAACACTTTCCCAAAAAGGAAGTTTTTGATTACCTAAGTGGTTTAGGTAAGCCTCTAAACAAAATGCCGAAAATAGTTCTGCTGTCATGCAAGTATAAAAGCTGCCCACTTCAGTATTTTGTGCTTGCACCAATGCCTCTAAGGAAGCGAAATATAAATATGAATACGTATAAATAGTCTTTGATGCTTGGACATTTACTTTTCGACGCATAAGAAATCTCCGTGCAATTTCCAAACCCTCTCCACCACTCATCCTTCTCCCTAGGTGCAAAGGGAGTGTTATACAAACGCGGCGGGTGAAACCTTGAATTTCCTCGCCAACGCGCGAACCTGGCGGACATTCAATTCCCGCTTGCCGTTCAGGATTTCAGAAACAACTCCTTGCGAGCCAACCTCCGGCAGATCAGATTGGGTCAATTCATGTTCGTCCATGAGGAAACGTAATACATCTCCGCCAGTAGACTCGGGAATGGGGAAGTGTTCCTCCTCATATGCGTGAATGAGTGTGCCAAGTGTGTCAAGCAGACTATAAAGTGGATGCTTCTCGTTTGTGCCGATCTCGTCGAGCAATTCGTTCATCCGTTTGACAGCCGCGTTGTATTCACGTTCATTACGAACGGTGAGTAGAGGAGCGATATTTGTCCAGTGAGTTTGGATTTGGTCATTTACAAGAGTTATTTTTTCCAATCTCCTCGGTCATATTCTGTATGTGTCAGAACATGTCGAATATAAACTTTGCCGCGATTAAAGTGAATCGATACGATCAACCGATATTTGTTTCCGCCGATATTGAAAATAATCCAATTCTGAACTTTGTCTGCTGAAGGAAAAACTTCTCGCAATTCAGCAAAACTGTGGAATTCGGTCGTTTTCACGACTTTAAACCATCGGGCAAGTGCTGTCTTACTATCAGGATATTTTTCCCAAAATTGGATCAGTGCTTTGCGGGAGATGATATGCACGTAGTTATTTTATCTCAATTTGAGATTTTTTACAAGTGTGATAAATTACCGAACTTGATTTTCCCGTGCTGGCTCTCAAATCTGGTTTGAAAACTATTTAATTCAAGCGGCGATAAATCCCCTTCATTTGCTTATAATCTGCTTGAAGATATCAAACTTCTCATCATACAGAGCGCGGTTTTGTGATTGTGGTTTATAGATTTGCTTGAACTGCACCAGTTGAGAAATATCGCTGAAACCAATTTCGCCCATGCCCACCGCTGCAATCCACGCTGCGCCGCGCGCATTGGCATAGATGGGGTCAGCGACCTGTTTGATCTCCACGTTCATTACATCTGCAAAGATCTGGCACCACACATCTGACTGCGCGCCGCCGCCGACGATGTTGATGCTGTTCACTTTTCGCCCAAGGAACTTTTCAACAGGCGATAACAACCAACGAGTGTTGAAGGCAATGCCTTCCAAAAAGGCGCGGATGATATCTTCACGTGTATTGTTCAGAGACAGGTTATAAAGTCCAGCACGAAGCGTGCGATCTTCGACAGGTGCGCGCTCACCCCAGATCCACGGCGTGTACATGACTCCGTTCGCACCTGCGGGAACACGATCCGTGATTTGATCGAGTACTTTGAAAATGTCGGGTACGTCCGCTTCCTGCAGTAACTCATCCTTGTGATAGATGATGTTGTCACGCAGGAACGTGAGGTTGCCGCCCGCCGTTGCCTGCAACGCCGTGAGCAGATACCGCCCCGGCACCGCACACGGAATGGACGCCATGCTCGAAGCAATATCTGTTTTCTTGAACGGCACATGCGCCGTCATCCATGATGACGTGCCGATGTAAAGATGAAGTGCATAATCTTCCACTGTGCCCGCGCCGATTGCCGCGGCGGTATTATCAATGGCGCCTGCCACCACTTTCACATTTGACGATAATCCAAGCGCACTCGCAATATCACTGCGCATATTTCCGATCACTTTTGTACAAGCCGCAATATCGGGAAGTTTTTCGCGGTCAATGCCAAGCGTGCGGATCAACGAATTATCATAACGAATGTTATCGGGGTCGCGGTTGTCGTCACCCACGAAGTCACGATCGAATGAAAACTCGCAACGAACTCGCCCGTCAGTCGCAGGTTGATGTAATCGAGCACGTTCAAAAACTTGTGCGTGGCGCAACATATCGGGCATCGTATCGCGGATGAACAGCATGTGTGCCGCAGGGTCCTTGCCCGTCATCGACGGCATACCGCCCGTCAAGCGCACAAAGCGCAACACATTCGAAATACCCGCGCCATCGATGTTGATCCATCCATTTAATTGTTTTCGCAGATTCGGCGCGCCGCGATGTCCATCCATAGGATCGCGTTGCCGAGGGCGTTTCCATCTTTATCGACTGCCACTGTCCCTTCGCCTTGCGTGGACGCACAAACAGCGATTACATTCGGACCTGCCTCCTGATTTTCTTAAGTAACCTTCCCGCCGCTGATAGGAACGCCCCCCACCACTCATCGGGCGATTGTTCCGCGCCACCATCGGACGTGATAATAAGGCGTACAGATTCACTTTCCCAACCGATCACTTTCCCACTGACAGTGATCAGCGCGACTTTCATTCCAGAAGTTCCGATGTCAACAGCAAGGATGAGTTTTTCGTTGGTCATTTGTTACCAATTTTTAAAAGTTTAGCGAGGATCTTGCGTTCAATTAATACAACTAACCCAACACTGATAATGTATATAACGATGTCTATCGGATCAAATGCGCCGAAGTAATGAGCCACTGGAAAGCGAGTGGAGAGCAACTCATAGAGCAGTTGACCCAATTCCAATAAGACAGGAACGGCAAGTGCTATCAACGCGGTACTTGCCAGGTCTTCAGCCAGCGTTCTCCCAGGCAAAGAAAGAAATAAAAAGCAAATGGTTGAATTAAATCGTTAGCATAACTAAACCAAAAGATCCATCCGGTACTCTGGGGGTTAAAAACGAAATGAAATGGGAATTCGATTGAAAATAGATATAAGCCTAGTGAAATTAGCAATAAGATGGCTGCCTTTGCTAATCGCCAAGACGTACTTTTTCTTGCTATATTTCCTTAATAAGGAACGAACTCATGGATTACCTCCGTGGGCATTTGATCCGTATAAATATGCACTGACCATCGGAGTGAGTTTATCAG
>CAVSRF010000062.1:0-175990 GCA_963730175.1 uncultured Chloroflexia bacterium
GCGCTACCCTGGATGCACTGAGTTACGAAGCCTTATATTAGACCTCTTGCAAAATATCCACGGAATTACCCTTTGGACACGGCAAAGAAATTTAATTAAGTTACAGAATTATGGGAAAGCAAAATCAAGTTCAATACACCAACGGAATCAATCTCCACGTATGCTTTCGATACTCAGCATAATCGGTATTTGTTTCAAGCAGCATCGTCTCTTCTGTCTGGATTCTATAAACATATACGCCAAACATTGAAAACAACACAATCAATAAAACAATCCAATTTTGTGTAGATGCAGCTACACCCGCCCAAATCAATATCGAACCAAGATAACCGGGGTGACGAATCACATGATATGGTCCATCACGAACTATGGATTGGCTCTCGGTCACTTTCAATGTTCGTGTGTAAAACTTACCCAAGGCACTCATCGACCAGATGCGTAAGCCAAATCCCAACAAGGCAATGAGGACGCCAATCAAGCCAACCCATGTTGGCAGAACAGCGCTTTTCACTTTATCAAAGAGTGAAGTCAACACCAGCGCAGTTCCGCAAACAAAATATGCCAACACGATAAACATGGTACTACGCTGGTCAAATTGACCCGCTTGCCAACTTTTGGCTTCCTTACCACGGCGCAGGCGCGTCTCCATGAAAAAGAAACCGATAATAATAAAAAAGCCCAATACAGTAAGTAACATATATCCGCTCCTATTTGCGAAACAATCGAATGATAATATTCAACACGATTGTCAAAACAATAGATACAATAATTGAAGTCACTACTGGGAAATAGAACGAGCCATTCTTGCCTTCGATGCGAATATCGCCAGGCAGGCGTCCAAGTGGGATACCGAATTTCGACGGCGGGAAAAATCCCTCCACCGATGAGAAAAAGGAAGCAATCCCACTAATCATGATATAGACGGGCAATAGATCCCATTGTCGACGTTTTTAAACGTCAAAGGCCGAATTAACAAATATGAAGAGGGCGACCATATCGAGCATGGTGTACGATTGGGTCGTGAAAAGAATTTTTCTATTCATCATCTGCTCTATTATATCGTTTCAGTACACTAGCGTCCTGGCACACCTTCCAAAATAATATACTGGCTCCATTACATCGAAAAGCCGTTTGTTTACAGATGCCTTCTTCCTCTTTTAGCAAACAACAACCGCATAGGCATACTCGTTCTTGTTTTTTTATCCTGTTTAGGGTTGATCCTGGCAATGTTATATGTGTATGAAAAATATTGGGAGCAATCACTTAGAAATGACATTGCTTTTATCGTCATATATTTCATAATCACACTAATTCTAACCAGATTTTCCAATTACTATGATTTTCCATCAACTTTCTTCTTTTTGCTGCTCTTCATTTTATTCAACAAGAAAAAATATTTTCTCTCGGCAATCGTTTTCATTCTTGCCTGTCTTAACCAGGGAAACTGCCATAATCCTGGTCCCTGTCTTACTCCTAATGAGCAGGAAAATTTCCCTCGCCGCAGTGTTTACAGCAGAATTTTTAATCATCAGGTTTTTGATCGTCTATGCTTTCAGCGACGCACCGGGGCAACCAGCATACAACAATTTGCTGGCAAATCTTGCATTCCACGCAAAACTTTCCACGACGATAATTATTATGATTACTTTGGGATTGGGAATAATTGCGTCCGTAATTCTAAATTCTTTGTATCTTCCCAAAAACATATTTAATATTTATAGGCGTTGTATTGCCAGCGCTACTCGCCGTCTACCTAACCTTCGGAATTCCTACTGAGATAAGAGTGTTTGCAGAAGTAATGCCTCTTTTTATTAATGTCGGCTTTTATGAAACCAAGACGCGTACAAACGCCCAAAGATGAATTTTGCCCCATGGAACCTGTTCGCGGAAAAGCATAAGTCTACAACAACCTTGCCTGTCCCTCGCCCGTATACGCGTATCCCAAATGCTCATACGCGGACTTGGTCGCGACGCGTCCCTGCGGGGTGCGATCCAAAAAGCCAAGTTGCAACAGATACGGCTCGACCACGTCCATGATCGTATCCTGTTCTTCGCTGATCGAGGCAGCGATCGTGTTCAAGCCTACCGGTCCACCATTATATTTTTCGATGATCGTCCTCAACACGCGGCGATCCACATCGTCGAGTCCGAGCGGGTCCACTTGCAACAAGTCCAACGCTTCTTTCGCAACATCGGATGTGATGATTCCGTCCGCACGGACCTGGGCATAATCCCGGACTCTTCGTAACAACCGCAAAGCGATACGCGGCGTCCCACGCGCCCGCCTCGCTACTTCCTGGATGCCTGATTCGTCAGCCTCAACTTTTAACATCCCTGACGCCCGCGCGACGATCTGCCTCATCGCTTCGATGTCGTAGTAGTCCAAACGATAGACCGCGCCAAATCGGGCGCGCAACGGCGCAGTGACCAAAGCGAGTCGGGTGGTGGCTCCGACCACAGTAAACCGAGGCAGTTTCAGGCGTATGGAGCGAGCCGAAGGTCCCTTGCCGATGACAATATCCAAAGAGAAATCTTCCATCGCAGGGTACAGCACTTCCTCGACGGCACGTCCCAAACGATGGATCTCATCAATGAACAATACATCGCCCTGACGCAGATTGGTGAGGATGGCGGCGAGATCGCCCGCACGCTCGATGACCGGTCCCGCAGTGACCTTGATGTTGACGCCCATCTCATTCGCAACGACATTCGCCAGCGTGGTCTTGCCCAGCCCGGGAGGTCCATAAAACAGGACATGATCGAGCGCCTCCTCACGCTGACGCGCCGCATCAATCAGAATGGACAGATTATCCTTGACTTGATCTTGTCCGATCAGGTCATTGAGTTTTTGCGGGCGAAGCGCATTATCCACGCGGTCATCAGGTTTAGATTCGGGGTCGAGGGGACGAGGTTTAGGCATGGGGAGATTATAGCAAATTAAACTGTTGCATCTGCTTAATTTCTGAGAAGCTCAGGCAAACTAAGATTTAAATATCTCTCTACAACTTCGATGATCACAATATCCGGGTTTTCTCTCTGAATCCAATCAAGAGACCAGACCCTTTTACTGTTTGTGAAGGGAATAGTAATTACACTACGAAAGTGAGGCTCGATAAAATGTGACAGGGAATCATAAAACAAATTGTGGAACACCAGAAGTTTTAGTGGTTGGTTATCACTATTGGTTACTGTACGAGTATAGTCAACCCCATAGGGCAACACCCCGCTTGTTTCTTTCAGATCAATATCGAACTTTGGAATAAAAACCCAGTCTTGTTCCTTATAATTCGGAAGACCCATAAGCAACGAAAGATCCTTCGCGGAAGCTCCAGCATCTTTATATTCAAAATCGGAAATAGGGTGAGGTATCAGGGACGGATAATCAGCGGCTAGAGCGTGCATAATCGCTGCATATCCATAATAGGCTCCAACATCATTCCAATGAGCATCAGTTTTGTAATATATATCTTGGGACTTGCTGGCTGTAAGCAAAGTCGATCTTAAGTCCAGAATAGGTGTCTCTCCCTTTTGTCTCATATACTCAACAAATTTATCAAGAGAGGACTTCTGACCAATGACCGGGATTTGGTCAGGCATATATTGAGGATATATTGTTGTCTTATTGGGAGCAATTACCACCAGCAAAGTAATGCAGCGCTGGCCAAGATCATTGTTTAACTGATCCAACTTTGTTTGGAGACGAGACAGGTCTTTTTCGCCAAGAAAATCCACCTTCTGATAGTCATCAATGCTTCTGTTGCCCGTAAAATAAAGCCAGCCGTCCTTGCCAACAAGCGCTCCATTATAGATTCTATCACCTAATTTGAAACGGATATTGGCATACAACGTGATTAAGTTCTTCCGCCAACGAAAATCAGTCGAAATTGTAGAAAGTGTTAGATCAGGCGATGAAACAAAAGAAATCAATATAACAAATACTAAAATTGAAAACACAGCAGGATAAATCTTATCGAATATTTTGACAGAAGACGATATTTTCATGGCTATATTTTCCGATGCAGATTAAAACGCATCATAGATGCCCGGAGCAAATGCAGAACCTGTAGTGGCAGCAACGGACAAAATAAAAACGCACAACAAAATTAAATCACCAAAGATTTGAATCGGTATTCTAACTACGTGTTTATCACCCATAAACCTTTCAAACACTTTACCCAACCACTGACCAATAGGAAGAGAAAATAAAATACCAGCGAACAGGGCTATAACAAATGTAGGTTCAATAATAGGCAAAGGACTTGTCAACTCAAATGGTACAGGCTTTAGTCCTTTTTAATTCCAATTAAACGCCGTAGGAACCCCAAGGCAAAATGGATCGATGGAGATCGAAAAAATACCCATCCGAAAAGTATTACGCCTAAAGCGTATATATGTTGCAAAGGCGCCCACAAGGAACGTAACTTCTTCCCCAAAGGGGTTGCCTCAAAGACAAGCACCAGTCCATGAATTGCTCCCCAAATAATAAAGTTCCTTGCAAGACCATGCCAAAGCCCCGTTAGAATAAACACGATCAAAATGTTTACAGGTTGACCGATCCACTTGAGCCGACGCCGTTCCAACGGAAAAAATACAAAGTCACGAAACCAACTTGAAAGGGAGATATGCCAGCGCCGCCAAAACTCTCCAATACTTTTCGATATATATGGAAAGTTGAAATTTTCCATGAAGCGGAGTCCCATCATCCGCCCGACGCCAATTGCCATATCGGTATAGCCCGAAAAATCGAAATATAGTTGAAGAGAGTAACTAATAATTACCAGCCACGCAATTGAAGGGGAAATAGTGGGCGACGAAAGATTAAAAATCGGTGTTACAACCCTTGCCAAAGTATCTGCGATCAAAGCTTTTTTCGCAAAACCGAGGATAAAACGCCGAATGCCATCAGCCACATCCGAAGGCTCAACCTGGATGTTTACAATTTGGTCTCGCAACTGGCTGTAACGAGTGATTGGACCTACCGGAATCTTGGGGAAGAGCAACAGGTAAAAAGAGAAGTTAATTAAATCTCTTTCACTTTCCACTCTGTGGTTATAAACTTCAAAAAAATAAGCGATTACCTGAAAAGTTACGTAAGAAAGCCCCAGCGGATATTTGACATCAGCCCAAAGTTTAAATC
Organism: uncultured Chloroflexia bacterium; assembly: GCA_963730175.1. GTDB lineage: Bacteria > Chloroflexota > Anaerolineae > Anaerolineales > Villigracilaceae > Defluviilinea. The sequence goes on from CAVSRF010000062.1 coordinate 5,138, forward strand.
CGACAAGCAATGCAATGGTTGTAACAACACCCGCCCATAATAAAAACATTGAAGTCCTTTGACCCCTCCATCGACTTATCCCGCGAGCTATCAAGTAGGCAAAGAGTACAAGTCCCAGCATCAAGGGAATGTAGATTAAGTTCCCCCAGGCATAAAAAAGGAGACTGCCTAATATTCCAACGCTAAGTTTTGCCCGCCTCCCTGATAAATAATAAACAAAGATAAATACAGGCAAAAAGAGAAAAAGAAAGAGGGGGGAATTGAAATCCATAAAAAATTACATTGTTCTCAACTATTGGATTTAAAATCGACGGGACAAGGTTCAGACACAAAGCGAGATTATAGCAAATAAATGGCGGACAGGTCCCAATCAGCTTGGAAAACGACAGTGATGAAGAATTCAGAAAGTGATATTCGACACTTGTTTTTATCGCTTGTCTCATAATAAGATAAATTTTTCATTGAAAATTACGGAGGAAAATCGAAACTTTTGTTTACCAAATTATGCGATACTCTGTAATTTTCAAAGGCTTATAAAAGATACGTTTACAAAATATTTGTGTTTCTGGAGGGAAAATGAACAGGAAACAGATTTAAATCACTTTCAGTCTTTTACTTGTGATCTTACAGGCTTGTTCGAGTTTGACGGTAACGCCAATAGTTGCATCCATGCCATCCACCTCCAGCCCAACTACGACGAATACTGCAATGCCCACATCCATACCGACGGAGGCTCCGACCCAGACGCCACAACCAACACCAACTGTAACTCATCTTCCTTCCTGGGTTACAAATTTTGCCGAACCTATCCTTGTTGCCATAAAAGACCAGCAGCCCAGTTTTCAAGATGACTTTTCCTATTCACTCGGTAAAGGCTGGTACATTGGGTTTATTGGACATCCCAAATATGGGTTGACAATCGAACAGGGGGTTTTGCTCGTCAATGCCCCAACGACAAATGAAGGATGCGATCCAGTTTCCAACCTTGCAATGTCTCACCCGAATTTTGTTCTACAGGTAGATCTTCCCAGAAATTATGGAGACGCAGATTTTCATGGATTTATAGGTGGAGGTCCCTGGCATTCTTTTAGTGTTTCAGAGCATGGATCATCACTACAATGGAATTTTGGCTCAAACGAAGGAAAACAACAATCAGGCAATTTGATAGAAACGAGTTCACCTGCAATCGTGACTCAGGCAATGATTATAAAGAAAGGTTCAGAAGCCGCCTTTTATCTTAACGAAGCACCCCTGGCTTATATCGATGATCCCATTCTTGATGCGCCAATATATGGAGTGATGCTCAACTGCGGTCAATTCGATAATGTAAAGTTCTGGAATTTGGACAAATTTCCTGATTTGCCTTAAAGGCTAATCATCCAACCACTCCATACATTTGATCCGGCACAAGCAATTCAGGGAAGCGCGCTCTCAGCTTAGTCCCGCGCTTCGTAGCACAGGTGACAGGCATCGGCGTAGAAAGATTCGTGCGGAAGGTTATATTCTGTTACCAGCACGGCGGGACCGCCATTCAACAGGAGTCCACAGATCGGGTGGGCATCCGCATCATACTCATCACAAATCTGTTTCAACGGTTTCTCAAACACATTGCCAATCGAGATGCCCTGACAGATATGGAGGTTGCCAAACGGATCTAGATGGATGCGTCCAAGGTCGCGCAAGTTTTCATGCGGACAGGAATCGAATCTTTTCCAGGGATGGCTGGGCGCGCGTGAAGCAAGCTTCTCCGCCGCCCGACCACGATACATGACAGCGCTCTCCTCTTCAATCTGCCCATGTGATTGCTTTAACTCTTCATCCGGTTGTGCGACACTGATCATCCCTGTGGGTATGCCCAAATACTTCGCGGCAACGACTGCGTTCTGAGGATGTTCGCCTAAACGTTTTTCACAATGATACAGATCACTGCTCACAGAAAGGTCACTTACCCGACCCACAAACGGACGCAACCATTCTGTGGCATCTCGAACTGAATTTGCCCAATACCCGTTCGAGACAATACCAACCGAAAAGCCCATATCAGCCGCTTTATGAACAGCTTCTTTCAAGACCGCATAATACAGAAACGGCTCGCCACCTTCAAAATAAATGGAAGTGACACCCGCTTCTTTTGCCTGATGCAGGATGTCTTCGATCTGTTCCAGTGTAAGTGTTCCCGTCTGCCAGGGACTTCCCCATACAAAACAATGATCGCACTCACAGGTGCATTGATAGGTCAAAAGGATGTGCAAGCCTTCGAGTTTCATTCTGGACGCCTTGCTCACCAACACTGTACGCAAATCAAGGAGGGAAGTCACGGGTCAAAAATCATATGAAAGGCTATAATAAAGTAACCCTTTTCTGGAGGAATCCATGTCGAACGTTTACGAATTAAAACACCCGCTCGTCCAACACAAACTTTCCCGTTTAAGAGATAAGAAAACCGAACCAAAGAAATTCCGCGAGCTGGTACGCGAGATCGCCGCGCTTCTCACCTACGAAGCAACTGCCGATCTCATTGTTACGCCGCGCGAACTGGAAACACCCCTCACCAAAATGATGGGACAGGAACTCCAGGAAAAGATCGGGCTTGTCCCCATACTGCGGGCAGGACTTGGCATGGTTGAAGGAGTATGGGAACTTATGCCAGTCGCTGAAGTTTGGCACATCGGCTTATACCGTGACGAGAAAACGCTCCGCCCGGTGGAATACTACAACAAACTTCCAACCGAACCCACTGTATCGGTCTGCCTCATCCTTGACCCCATGCTTGCCACAGGCGGATCTGCAACAGCCACAGCGGAGGTGCTGAAAAAATGGGGCGTGAAAAAGATCAAGTTCGTGGGTCTCATTGCAGCACCGGAAGGAATCAAAGCGATGCAAGAGCAACATCCCGACATTGACATTCACATCGCCGCCATTGACGATCACCTCAACGAACGCGCCTACATCGTCCCAGGTCTCGGCGACGCGGGAGACCGTCAGTTTGGAACAGGGTAGAAACCATGGTCATTGATATAAGCGAGCTGAACTCCTTTATTGTACGCGCCAAAGCCAGGACATATGTTGGAGGTGGGGAACACGTGACTTCTTCACGACTTGGGTCGCATGATCTGCGCTTCATAGATGGCAAGTGGACATATCTCGACAGTTACTTTGGTGGCACGAATTTCATCGGCGAAGAAGTTGTGTATTTTGACGATAAACCCGTTTGGGCAATGAACTATTATGGATACATCCTACGTGACGACCTGCTCACTGCGGCGCAGGCTGGACAAATGATTAAAGCCAGTCTGTCACTCATGTACAAAGAAGGACGCTTTCTGGGAGGTTATACACATACCGAAAACGATTTAACGTATGTCGATACAAGCGAAGGGGATGCAAATCACTTTCACGGAAAAGAGTTTATTCGCCGTGGAGAGATCATTGCTTACGAATTGGTCTATCACGGCGGATTGATTAAAGACTAGATCATGAAAGCTATGCTTCTGCGAGAGATCACATCTCTCAAACAAAACCCGACTCCGCTTTCGTTTGAGGAAATGGAAAAACCCAAACTCAACGAGGGTGAAGTTTTGTTACGCGTCACACGTTGTGGAGTTTGTCATACCGAACTGGATGAGATCGAAGGAAGAACACCCCCAGCGCATTTGCCTGTTGTTTTAGGACACCAAGTTGTGGGCGTTATTGAAGAGGGTGAAAACAAAGGTCAACGCGTTGGCGTGGCATGGATCGCGTCTGCTTGCGGACATTGCCAGCATTGTCTGGAGGGCAATGAAAATTTATGCAGCGAATTCAAAGCCACAGGACGCGACATCAACGGCGGATATGCCGAGTATATGAAAGTCCGCTCCGAATTCGTTTATCCGATTCCCGATCCGTTACTAGATTCAGAAGCCGCACCGTTGTTGTGTGCAGGAGCAGTCGGTTATCGGGCTTTGAGGTTATGCAATCTGGAAGACGGTCAGTCGCTTGGTTTAATGGGATTTGGTGGATCGAATCACATTGTTCTAAAAACAGCACAATATAAATATCCAAATTCAAGGATCTTTGTCTTTAGCAGAAATGCCGACGAAAGAGAATTCGCTTTATCGCTGGGAGCAGTTTGGGCGGGCGCGATTAATGAGACTCCGCCCGAGGGGCTGGACGCGGTCATTGACACAACACCAGTTTGGGGTCCAATCAGCGAAGCGTTGAAACGTTTAAATCCCGGCGGAAGGGTCGTGGTCAATGCTATCCGCAAAATCGAAGTCGACAAGAAAGTCCTGTTGGATTTGGATTATTCGTCACAGTTATGGATGGAGAAGGAAATCAAATCAGTTGCAAACGTAACGCGCAAAGACGTGCGTGAGTTTTTACAGTTAGCCGCAGAGGCAAATATCAAACCTGAGTTTCAGGAATATGATTTGAAAGATGCCAATCAGGCACTGCTCGAATTGACACAAGGCAAAATACGCGGCGCGAAAGTGCTGACAATTCAATGAGGTAAACATGGACAACTATGATCTTAAATCAGTAAAGCTACCGTATCTTGCCGGTGGGGCTTTGAAATTGGTCGCATCATTGGCAGAGGGACCACTAAAGGGATTACTCATCCCCAATTTACTTGCAAGCAGTGGCGTCACCTGGTTGCGCAAACAAACCTTCGAGGAAGCACCAACAAATCACCCCATTCATTACACTGGCAAATTGCAAGAAGAGGCAACAGCAGTATCTACCGGTGAATTACCTCGTAAGCCAGGCGATACAAAAGGCTTTCACTTTACAAGCATTTTTGATATCGCCAAAGCTTATCGTGACGGAACAACCACACCGGAAGAAGTAGCGAAGAAAGTTCTAGAATCCATCGAAGCCAGTAACAAGAACAATCCGCCGTTGAATGCGTTCATCGCATATCACGCTGACGATGTGATGAAACAAGCCAGCGAAGCGACAGAACGTATCAAAAAGAAAAAACCATTAAGTATCCTCGATGGCGTGCCCGTTGCGATCAAAGATGAAATGGACGTGAAGGGCTATCCCACCACATGTGGCACATCGTTCTTGAACAAGGTCGCCGAAGGAGATGCAACCGTTGTCGCACGTTTACGAAGTGCAGGCGCATTAATCATCGGGAAGACCAACATGCACGAGATCGGTATCAACGTGACAGGTTTGAATCCTCATCATGGCACCACGCGCAATCCATATAACACCGATCACTACACAGGCGGCAGTTCAAGCGGCTCCGCAACGGCGGTCGCTTCAGGGTTGGTACCCGTTGCCATCGGTGCAGATGGCGGCGGTTCAATTCGTATTCCATCTTCCTTTTGTGGATTGGTCGGACTCAAATCCACATTTGGACGCGTAAGCGAACAAGGTGCTATTCCGCTTGACTGGAGCGTCGCTCATATCGGACCCTTAGCTGGTTCTGCCACCGATGCGGCTCTCATCTACGGGCTGATCGCTGGCTCCGATCCCGCCGATTCTTTCTCACTGCACCAACCTGTCCCATCACTCAAAGGCTGGGACAATTTAAAACTCAAAGGTTTAAAGCTTGGTGTCTACTGGCAATGGTTCCGCCACGCAGACTCAGAAGTAGTCGCCGCGTGTGAAGCGATGTTGAAACAATACGAAGCCATGGGTTGTGAAATTCGTGAAGTGACCATCCCCAACTTAGAAGCCAATCGAATTGCTCATAGCATCACCATCGTCACTGAGATGGCACAAGCGATGAACTCTGTTTACGATAACGACCATCGCTTCAAAGAACACGGGCTCGATGTCCGCGTCAATCTTGCACTGGCACGTCAACTTGCCGCCACCGATTACGTGTTGGCACAACGCGTCCGCACGCGCATGATGAATCACTTCCACGAAGTCTTCCAACAAGTGGATATGGTCATCACACCCAGCACTGCCATCGCCGCGCCGCCCATCAAAAAAGGCGCCTTGCCCGATGGCGATTCTGATCTAACCACCACCATTGAGATTATGCGTTTCGCTACCACTGCTAATTTAACGGGTCATCCCGCCATCTCCTTCCCTGTCGGCTACACCCAAAAGGGATTACCCATCGGTATGCAAGCCATTGGCCGCCCATGGGAAGAGTCCACATTGCTCCGCATGGCACTCGCCGCCGAACAAGTTGTTGAACGCAAAGCGCCACAGGTTTATTACAAACTCCTGGATTAATCCGATGACTCTCTTCAAGGACCCCGAAGGCAACGAGAAAAAACATCTTCACAAATTTCTGGACTTCAACGACAAACGCGTCCTGGAAATTGGATGCGGCGAAGGGCGGCTGACGTGGCAATACGCACACGCATCTTCTCTAACCATCGGGCTGGACTCTGACCGAAATGCCGTGCGCGTCGCTTCGATAGACCGCCCCGCCAAACTCGATAAAAAAGTTCACTTCTCCGCCGCTGAAGCTGAGTATCTCCCCTTCAGCAAAGAGACCTTCGACATCGCCGTCCTTGCCTGGTCACTCTGATGTATGCAACATGAAGGCATGGTCCATGCCTTGAATGAAATCCGAAGAGTGCTTGTGCCAAATGGCATACTGATTGACCTGCGTCCCGTGTTGGACAATTGGCACGTCGAAGTTGCTTCATCAAGAGAAACTCGCGAAACGGGACGGGTTCAAGATTTCTCGATGGGACTCGCCGATGACGCAGCCGCCAACCGAGCCATGGCAGAAGCCGAAAATAACGGATGGTTCAAACGTGACAGTGAAGAATTCTTCCCATTATATTATTCATGGGATTCCGCCAGCGAGATCGAAGAATGGATCCATGAAGAATGGGAGGACTTTATCGGTCTCGATGAAGAGACAAGAAAGGCAACGCGTTCCGCCTGGGCACTGGGTGACGCAGACAGCCGAGTCCGCGTGAGGGTGAAGATGTTGCTCACGAGGTGGAAGGCAGTAAAATAACCACTGGTTCAAAGATGTCATGCTGAGCGTAGCGAAGCATCTCTACCACAATGAGAGAGACTCTTTCGGTCGCGAAGAACACTCCCTCAGAGTGACAAACCCAAAAGGAGTTCAACATGAGTGGAAAACTTTCAGGCAAGACAGCTTTAATCACGGGGGCGAGCGCAGGTATCGGTTGGGCAAGCGCACTGGCACTGGCAGGCGAAGGAGCAAACCTAGTCGTTACCGCCCGCAGACAGGAACGACTCACTGAGTTAGAGAAACTCGTTGCAAAGGCGGGCGGCAAAGCCATTAGCGTGATCGGTGACGCAAAGGAAGAAAAGACCGCCATCGAAGCAGTCAAAGCGGCGAAGGATACGTTTGGCTCACTCGATATTCTCATCAACAACGTCGGCATTGGGAACTACAAGAATCTCATAGACACCAGTGCGGAAGATTATGACGAGATGGTTGATTTAAATGTACGTTCCACATTTTTATTCACGAGACATGCCGTCCCTGTGATGATCGAACAAAAATCAGGCACAATCCTGATGATCTCTTCGATGGCAGGCAAATATGGCTTCCCCGGAGAAGCGGTCTATTGCGCAACCAAATTTGCACAAGTGGGATTTGCACAGGCGCTCGACAAGGAACTTCGCCCGCATGGAATCAAAGTCGGCGCCATCTGCCCGGGCGGAGTTAAAACCGAGTTCGCATTAGGCAAAGGACGCACCGAACAAAGCGTCGCACAATCAGGCATGTTGGATCCTGAAGATGTAGCCAGCGCAGTCCTATTGGCTTGCACCCAGTCGTCAGGTTCACGCATCATCGAAGTTCAAATGCGCACGATGGATGAGGCACTGACGTAACATCTCACCCACATACTCCATATGGGCAATAGACAAATAGTCGGATTGAAAGCGATAATCCGACTATTGAACTTTTTAGAAAACAGAGCGAAGAAATGAAAAACATCATTGCCCTCGAACGTCCTGATACACCTGATGCTGTTATGCTAATCGAAGAACTTGAAGCGCATCTCGCGCTGTTCTATCCTTCTACAAGCCGTCATGGATACAGTGTTGAAAAACTCATCAAGCAGGGTGTTGCGTTTTTTGTAACGCGCCACAACAATACTCCTGCGGGATGCGGCGGCGTGCAATTCTTTGGGGCAGAATACGGCGAACTCAAACGCATGTACGTCCGTCCCAAGTTTCGTGGACGGGGTCTGGCAAAGTTGATGCTTGAACATTTGGAAGCCCATAGTATCGAACACAATATCCACCTGCTTCGTCTGGAAACAGGTATTCATCAAAAAGAAGCCATCAAGCTATACGAACGCATGGGGTACAAACCTCGTCCTCCGTTCGGCGAATATACAAACGACCCACTCAGCGTCTTCTTCGAGAAGAAGATCGGGTAATTTCATCGCGAACACAAGTAGTAAGGGCGCCTCTGCGATGACGCCATAACCTTTCCCCCTAAATTCACATCAGAAAAACTGTGGTGTAGGTAAAGCAAAGCTCCATACGCTATAAACCTACCGTCGTGTCTACGCGCAGTCTAAAACAACTTGACAGCAATTACGATTTGTCGTATATTTCGTTTAGTAATTACTAAACATACATAACGAAAGACAAAGCCATGTCCCAATCACTTAACAAGATCAAAAAAGATTTCACACAAGGACTCAGTCAGATCAGCCGTTTCTGGGGCTTCCCAAAAGGGATGGGCGCCATCTTTGCGGTGCTGTACATCTCACCCACTCCTCTATCTCTCGATGAGATCGTTGTCGAGACCGGACTCACCAAAGGTGCGATCAGCACCGAGATCCGTTCCCTTGCCCGCATGGGGCTTGTCCATCGTTCCACGAAACTTGGCGACCGCAAGGATTACTACGAAGCCGAATCGGATTTCTATGCGGCGATCCGCTCCATTTTGCAGGAGCGGCAAAACTCGGAGTTCGACCGCGCTGTCCGTTCGGTGAAAGATACGCTCACAGTGATGGAAGAAAACTGGGTGGAAAACGAAGACTGGAATTTCGTCTATGCTCGTGTGCAGGCTTTGCAGGACTTCTTCGATGCGATTGATAGCTTGACAAAAGCAGTCATCAAGCTGGAGAGTTTGGGCCTCGCGAATGTCTCAAAGATTTTCTGGGGTACTCAAGTAAGTTGCAATAAAGTTTAAAGAGATACACCATGTTTTTTGAAACCATCATTCAAATCGTTTTTGGGTGGCCCGCAATCATTGCCACCATTCTTCTTTCCATTGTAGGGTTGATTCTGAAAAAACCGGCGCTGCTCATTATCACGGGATTCGTCTGTATACCCTTTACCTATTACGCCAGTAACGGACTCCAAAATCCCTTTGTGGTATTACCCCTCCTGCAATTCGGGTCTGCCTTTGCGGTTGCACGTCAAAAGCAACATATCGCCTGGCTCTTGATCACGCCATTGATCTGGATCTCATCTGCATTAGCCTATGCTGTTTTGACACAGTAAAAAATCATTTCCATCTCCCCATCAACAAGTTGGTGGGGCCCACAAGGAGTAAATCATGAATACAATCGTTTCCTATCTTATACAATTGGTCGTTACCCTCGCGGTCATTTCCTTGATCGTTGGGTATTTGCGCCCGCATCTTCGTAAAGTATTGGTGGACCTATGCGGCACCGAAGACCGTGCCCAGTTTTGGACGGTCTTTTCCAATATCCTGTTGCTCGGCATGCCCATGATCCTTGCCTTGAATTACAGACCTGAAGCCAACACCGCGGAAGACCTGTTCTTTGAAGTGGCAGGGAAATTGAGTGGAAATCTGGGCGGCTTGTTGTTCGCAACGATCTGCGTCGGGGTTGCCGTTTCTTTCTTCGCTCTAGTCGCCCCTAAAACACAGAAAGTAGAGGCAAAATGAAAATCGCAGTTACCGGTGCATTTAGTTATTCAGGCAAGTACATCACAAAGCGACTTTTGGAACGCGGCGAGGAAGTCATCACATTGACCGGGCATCCGAATTGCCCTGATCCTTTCAATGGAAAAGTGAAAGCCTACCCATTGGATTTCGACGAAGCGAGCATGACCCAATCCCTGCAAGGTGTGGATGTATTGGTCAATACTTATTGGGTTCGTTTCGATAAAGGCGAGAACACCCAACCGCGCGCTGTGGAGAACACACGCAAGCTGGTCAATGCCGCCAAAGCCGCGGGTGTGAAGCGAATGGTACATATCAGCATCGCCAATCCATCAGCAGATTCACATCTCCCCTATTATTGGGGCAAGGCGGCGAACGAGAAGGCGGTTATCGAGTTGGGAATGTCTTACGCGATCCTGCGCCCGACTGTGCTGGTTGGTTCCGAAGATATCCTCATCAATAACATTGCCTATCTAATGCGACGATTTCCATTCTTTGCATTACCAGGCGATGGTTCGTATGGCATCCAGCCTGTATATGTGGACGACCTTGCCCAACTCGCTGTCGAGGGCGTTTATAGCAAAGAGAATTATGTGATCGACGCAGTAGGACCCGACATCTTCACGTTCAAGGAAATGGTGGAATTGATCGGTGAAAAGGTTGGCGCGAAACGATCCGTTGATTCCCTTCCCTCCTAAATTGGCTTTGTTCGCAGCGCAGTTTTTGAGTCTCTTTGTCAATGACGTTCTGCTCACCCCCGAAGAAGTGGATGGATTAATGGCAGGCTTGCTGGTTTCCAAAGAGCCACCACGTTGCAAGACACGGTTGGGAGACTGGCTGGAAGAAAACAAAAAGAATGTTGGGACAAAGTATGCTTCGGAGTTAGCAAAACACTATTAGATGAAAGATTCCCGCAGGGCTAACTCCTGCGGGAACACATGTATTCATGTTATTTTGGGTATAGTTGAAAAATCCCATTAGGTGTCGTTGCATAGACATTCGAGTGCGAGTTGACTGCAATGGAATACATGATCGTTGTACCGATCAGTCCATCATTGATCGCACCCCAATGTTTTCCTTTATCATAAGACACATATGCACCACCACCATATGTACCGACATAAACAGTACTGGATCTGTTTGGATCAATCGCTACAGAATTAACAGCCCTGACATCAACACTAATATTTTCAGTTATCCAACTTTTACAACCATCATAGCTGACATGTAAGTATCCTGATTGCGCACCTACATACAAAACATTCTCATCTTGAGGGTCGACTGCCACCATTGATTCAGAGCGACCAATAGTAACGTTATTTAAGCATGTCTCCCAGGATTTCCCGCTATCGCTTGAACGTAAAACTGTATTGTCAGAAATGACCGCATAGACCACCTGCCCCTGATCGCCGCCAAAGAACAACCTGCTTATGTTGTCAACATCGCTATCTATCCCCAAGGTTTCTTGCCATGTTTGCCCAGTATTAAATGAAACCCGTATACGATCATTCCACTTTTTCACGTTTGATAAATACAAGCTGTACATGACTTTTGGGTTCCGCGGATTAGCCAGGATAGATGACGTTGGTTGCCCATCATTAAACCGAGGCTTTTTATACATAAACCATGTTTTTCCATTATCGCTGGATCCAAAAGCATCATTACTGGGAGAAACCGAATAATATATCGTGTTATTTGCGCCAAAGGACAACGCATTTCCGGGTTGGTCAATCAACAACTCCCAATCGTGTCCACCATTTAAAGAGTGGAATAATCGTTGAATTTTCATTGAATTCCAAGAAGGCGTTTTCTCAACAGCAAACAGGGTCGAATCGTCAGAACCAATCATTAATTCAACACGTCCCATTCCAATCCCATTATTGAGATTTTGCCATTTGCTTCCACCGTTCTCCGAAAGAAACAATCCCTGTGTTCCGACAAAAACAGATTCCGGGTTAGCAGGTGATGGCAAAACCGCAGAGATGAAATCGGTTGGGAAATTGTACATTTTTCGCCAGGAGACTCCTGCATCGTACGTTTTGTACAAAGTATCCTTTTCACTGAGATATATCACATGGTCATTGGCAAGGTCAAATGCCATTACTAACGGATCAGAAAATATGTCCTTACTTTTAATCCATGTAGTTCCGCCGTCAACTGATTTTTCCAATATCCGTATCCAGTTCAGCACTTCGCGGTCACGGACTCTAAAAACAACTTTACGGTTAAGTGGGTCAGTCCAAGGCGGTGACAGAGATTTATCTGATGTCGTACTTACCGAACCAGATTTCAGAAGGTTCCCAGGACATACCTCCATCGACAGATTTATACTTACCAGAATTCTGTGCGCCAATGTAAATCACATTAGGATCTTTGGAATCCACCGCAATATCAACAATTGTGTCGCGCGAGAATTCACTTCCATCTGATACTTGCTTCCAAACCAATGGGATCGCAGTCGGGGTAGATGTAGGTGCAAGGGTAGGCGTAACAGGCACTATCGTGGCTGTTGGTGTGTTTGTTGCTTGTGGTGTCAAAGTTGCAGTAGGAACAACCTGGTCTGAATTGGAATTTGATGCTCCTGTACAAGAAGAAAGCCATACCCCAAGAACAATGACAATCCCCAGCATTCCCCACAAACGCGTGCGCATGACCCAACGACGTCGTTTACGACCATTCTCATCAAACATTTATCCCTCCAGCTTGAACAATTATTCAAGCAATCAATAGCGGATTGTTGAGATCGTAACTAACGATAAAATTTCACACCACTAAGTTGGTAAATCAATCTATCGCCACTACCCCACTACACTTGGGACTATCCATACAACCGTAATACTTCTTCCCCTTATCGGAGCCATTGCGGTCGATCCGCAGGACCATCATCCGGCCGCAGACGGGGCACATTGGAACCGAATCAGCTTCCGACGACGCGCGAAGCGGTTTCGTCTCCTTCACTTTGATGATGGCAAGCTGAAATAATTCCGCCAGGTCATCTTCGGAATAATGGTCATTAGATCCAATATGCACGAGCGGCAATCCGGCGCTGAGGAACAAGTCTTCCATAAATTGATCGACCTCGCGCGTTTCTGTTTTTGCAACGGGCTTCACCAACTCGACGCCGAATGCCGGCTTGAGCGTATCGGGCTCGCACAATAAAAAGTCCACATGTTTGCGGAAAATCTTGTTGAAGAAATGCACGTTCTCGTTCGGACGCACGATATAAAAAATATCATTCAGCCCAACCTTGGGACAAATGACATAATGATGCCGCACCATGTTTTGCAAAACCCGCAATAACGCCAGCTCAGGCGTAGACATGAACTGCCCGCGCAAGCGATACGGCAGGCGGTCGTCCAAGTTCTTTAAGTGGAAGTGTTTTTCTTTCTGGCATCGGATTGTCCCACATTATAGCAGGATGAGCGCTACGCGCCTCGAATCAATTCCATGACTTTATGTTTGAGCGCGGCGTTAACTGCCAATGCCTCGCCGTGAGTGTGACCTTCTTCGCCGTTCCACGAACCGAAGTAGCCGCCCGCTTCACGAAGAATAACAGGGAACGGACCACAATCCCAATCGTTCATAACCGGGTCGATCATCACTTCGGCGCGACCGGTTGCGACGGCAAGATAACCATACGCATCCGACCAGCCGCGTAAAACATAAGCGGCATCAGAGAGACGTTTCCAGAGCGTGGGGTCGCGTTCTTCAAATCCATGGTAACTGGTGTAACAGAACCAGGCGCGCTCGAATGTATCCACCTCAGAGACATGGGCGCGTTTACCGTTCCACCATGCACCGAGTCCCTCTGCGGCACAGAGCATTTCGTCGGTGCCGGGATAATACGCCGCGCCGACTTGTATCACGCCTTCGATCTCCAAGCCGATCAGGACACCATAGAGTGGAATGCCGCGCAGGAAAGATTTAGTTCCGTCGATGGGGTCTACGAACCATCTGTAAGCGGATGTTGAATCGGATTTCGCGGATGGAAACGGATGGTTTCACACCAAACTCTTCTCCAACAATGGCATGAGTTGGATAAGCTTTTTCTATCTCGCCGCGGATAAATTCTTCGGCGGCGCGGTCGGCGGCAGTGACAGGGGAATCGTCCGCTTTGTAGTCGGGGCGGATGCCGGTATTGAAGTGTCCGAGCGTGATGCGTCCGGCGCGATAGGCTAGTTGGGTTGTGAAGTCGAGGTAGGGTTGGAGGTTCATATTAAATGAGTTCACCTGTTTTCTGCAATTTTTGTTTCATCGGTCACTGTCGGGAGGGACATGGTCAAAGTAGCAATACGAAGACGGTCAACTTTTTCAACACGTAGATGGAAACCGTTGATCTCCACTTCATCACCAACGGACGCAATTCTGCCTAGAGCATTGAGGACCAAGCCAGCCATTGTTTCAGCCTCATCAGAGTGAAAGCCAAAACCAAAGAGTTCATTCACTTCGTTTATTGTGACGCGTCCTGCCAATTGTATGCGACCATCTGACAGTTTCAAAATCTCCGGTTCCATTTCATCGGCTTCATCGGGCATGTCTCCAAAAACCTGTTCCAGCAAGTCTGCGAGCGCTACGAGCCCAGCGGTGCCTCCGTATTCGTCCACGACAATAGCGATCTGCTGGCGGCGTTTCTTGAACTCTGTCAGCAATTTATCCACTCTGAGTGTTTCAGGCACAAAAGTCGCCTCAAACAATAATGGTGTCAAATCCAGCGTTTTCTCATCGGTCAGAAGGTTGTCATCCCGTGCATGTTGACGAATGTCTTTATCAGAAAATGCTGTTTTTAATTGTTCCAATTCACGAGAAAGTTCCGTGTAGTTCATATGCTCCAGGTCTTTGGAGTTGACGATTTCAATCACTGCGTCCAACGAATCTTGATATACCGGAATACGAGTGTGTGGACGGCTCTGCAGAAAATCGGTTAACGCACTGCGAGTTATTGTCACCGGGAGAGCCTGCACCTCCAAACGCGGCACCATCACAGCACGAGCAGTCGTATCTGAGAACCGGACAACACGATGTAAGATCTCAAACTCGGTCCGGTTGATCTCACCGCCCTTATGTGACTCTCTAAATAACATATCAAGTTCTTGAGGGGAATGTACCTGATTGTGTCCTTCGGCAGAATGAAAACCGATGAGGTGCAAAAGGAAGTTCCCAATGCCGTTCAGCATCCAGGTCAATGGAGAGAAGAGGACGGCAAAGAAAGCCATGGGACGTCCGATCCACAGCGCGGTAACATCCGGTTTTTGAAGCGCAATGGACTTGGGCATCAACTCACCAATAATGACGTGTAAAGTCGTCATAATAAAATAGGCAAAACTTGCTGATACCCCTACAGAAGTAATGCCCATCCACGTCTCGGGAATCCAGGCGAAGAGAGGGTGTAGAAGTGGCGCCAGCGCCTCCTCACCCAAACCACCCAACAGAAGGGATGCGATGGTAATCCCCACTTGTGTTGACGCGATGTAACGGTCAAGATCACGCACGGCACTCTGAACTACGACCGCGGCACTGTTACCTTCGGCGGCAAGCTGATCGATACGCGTCTTGCGCACAGAGACAAGCGCAAACTCAGAAGCCACGAAGAAGGAGTTTGCAAGAACTAAAATAAATACGATGGCAATATCCATTACTACTGTTGTTTTCCTCTTTTCACAATCTTAATCTGATCTTTGCCCGACCCATAATATATCATCCCCTGCGGGATAACATCTCATTACGCTTTTCTATCGTTATACCAGACCCTAAAGGTTTTTTACTGACCCTTGTCTTGTTATTCCAGTCTATCTTGCATGACGTAACGCGAGTTAACGAGAGAAACCTTTAGGGTCTATGATTCAACAATCCTAATTTCATCCTCGCTCAACCCATATATCATCCCCTTCAGGGGACAACTCATAAACAAGACGATCTATCGTCCTATCCATGGACTGATCTCCCGCCACACGTTCCTTCTCCCCCGGCGTGCGTGGACTGGACTTATGCAGCTCCAACATCCTCCCCATTAAATAATCCTTTCTTCTTCTAAAGCGCTCCGTAAAATTGGGCGCATCACATACAGCCATTCACCATTATCGAGTTCTCGAATATCAAAGACAATTAAAGTTGTGCCTTTGTTTTCAAGCCCTTCTGTGTTATTTATTCTGCTCCCTAAGGCACCTAGAACCCCACTCAATTGTTGTGGTGTTATCTTCATCGTTTCTGCAAGTTTTCTTGTCTCCATCCCTGATTTACCAGCTTTATACAGCGCCTTGAATAAAGATATATGATTTGACTTTAGCGGTCTTCGCTTTAGCATTGCTCGAATATCATCAACAGTAACTTCACCAGCCATGGAAGCGTGATCCAGCAGCATCATAAGTGCATCGATCAAACGTAGCGATTGTTGCACCATACTTTCAGGATAATCGATTATCTTGTGCATTGGTGGATTTCTAAGAAATTGCATTGCCCCTTGATATAAATACATAACACCAGCTTGTTCGCCAGGATGAGAGCTAAAGACTAACTTTCCCCCAGGCTTGAGGGCATCTGCAATCAGATCAACACCGTGTTTTGTGCTTTCTGGGTCAACTTTAGTTCGAAAATGGTGTTCAAAAACCACTCCTGCTTCTCTCATTACGGTATCGAGTGGAGCCATAGTCAATTTTGCCAACCTAGCTTTCAATTCGGGATGTTGTATAGCATTCAAAATTGATGTTGTTACATCCTCATTTACTTCAATAGAATGGCTTACCAGTGATTTGGTCGCCTTCTTCTTCAGGTAGTATCCCCCACATAAGTGCATCCAGTGTCCACAAGTCAACCCCTAGATCATTTGCCAAACTCAGCAGAAATTTATTAACCTGATCATACCTCTGACCAGCCGTTCGCCCACGCACGAATTCCTTCCAAAGGTTTACTTGCCTGAGAGCCTTTTCAGATATGTTGTTCCAGACACCGTATTTATCAGGAAAAGACACAAGCAGTATGGCTGTTGCAGTGCTTTACTCAAGTCCTTTAATTTTCTTTACTGCTTCATCATATCGTTTCGTCAATTGCCTATTCTCGTCAAATAAATATAGATGAGAGACTTACGCAACAAATCCATGTCTTCAACACAAAGCTGTGACATGGCGATAAAGCCCAGACCAATGTCTATTATTTTCAAAATAAAGGAAAGAACGAAAATCTTCTTCGGTAAGTGATGGAATGTTTTCGGGTTTAAATATAGTCTGATACCGTTCAATAACGGTATCACGCCCTTCAATGACATATTGCATACCCTGCTTCATGTCGGGACTTGTCAATATTTCTCGAAATCGCTCCAAAGCCAAATCATAATTTTTAGATTTCATTGTTATATCCTGAACCGTTTACAATTAGTGGCATTTAGTTATTATCCCTTCCACCACTTTGACATCATCCTCTCTTAACCCATACAACTCATAAACGAGACGATCATACAAATCAAGATTAGAAGCAGACATATTCCCTCATAGCAGTCGTTTCCAACAATTCTTGTTCTTCCTCATCCGTCTTCACGTCCCCATCCAGCCAGGCATTGCGAAGTTGACGAAGGATGACTGCATAGCGCGGTCCTGGTTCGATGCCGCGTTCTTTGAGATCGTCGCCAGAGATATGAGGCTTAAGATAACGCCACATGGAGATGTATTCATCGAAGATCGCTTTCACGCGCGCATCTTCCGTCACATATCCCATCGCTTCGATCGCATTGACCGGGAAGGATTCCAAGCGTTCCACACATTCGCTGGGCTTCAAGCCGACAAACGAGGGCAGGTCTTTGAACATCATTGAAACAGCGAACAACGAGGCCAGCAGGTCCGCTGTGAAATGGAGACGCTTGTTCAATGAGGCGATCTCCTCGTTCGACAAGGACATCAACCACAGCATCCAGCCCAGGTCTGAAGGATTCATCTGCTCGCCTTTGGTGACATTCCATGGGGAGAGATGTTGCAAACCACGATACGTATCCAGGTCGGCAAGGCGCGCATGGGCGGCTTTATCAAACGATAAGGCAGGGTGGATCGGTTTGAGCAAGTCCAATTCAGCGAGCCGCGTGAGGGCGGTGGCGGCGCTCCATTCTTCGAGGATCAAGTCCAATTCGTGGCGGATGCGTTGCGCGGAGAGTTTCTGGATCACCGGTCGCGCTTCGGGAATCAACGCCAATGTTTCATCGTCCATTCTGAAACCATAACGTTTTGCATAACGGGCAGCGCGGTACATGCGGGTGGGATCGTCAATGAAGGAGTTGTTATGCAGCACACGAACAAAGCCTTTTTTCAGGTCGTCCATGCCATTCAGGTCGTCGCGCAGTTCACCGAAGTGGTCGCCGTCAAGTCGGATAGCTAGTGTGTTAATCGTAAAGTCGCGGCGGCGGATATCGTCTTCTATGCCTCCCGGTTTGAACGGTTGGCAAGGCGGCAGGATGTTCATAGGTTTCAGACCTTGTAGAAATGAGGTCGAGGGCGCCTGTTGAGTCGGACGCCAGATTTTTGGGCAAAAACCATTTGGCGGTTCCGAATTTGGTGTGCGCTGTCACCTTACCGCCGTGTTTCTTTGCAAGTGAACGAGCCAGCTTGATGGCGTCCCCCTCCACGGTGAGATCAAAGTCTTTTATGGTGGAATTAAGCAACAGGTCCCGGACGGAACCGCCGATGATGTAAAGGGGATAGCCCAGCATTTCCGCATCCGCTTTGACGAGGCGAATGAGGGCAAGCATGTCAGAGGTCAGAGATGCAGCGAGATGGTCAGAAAGATTCATTAGAGTGAGTCCTTTAGTCCATTTTACCCCGCAAACCGAATCGCATCACAGAAATATTTTCAGGTATAATCGCTGTCATGTTGAACCCGTTGCCGCGACCCACAAGCCAAAAAACCGCCTGGTCTGGATAAGGTTCGATTCACCGTGTCAACGAACGGCTCCCAGACTGGCGAGCCGTTTTTTATTGGAAATGGTTGTAGGGGCACACCCTTGTGGTCGCCCCAGGTCTTGCAAACATCGGACAGGGACAAGCCCTGTCCCTACGGAAATATTATGGACATCAAACAACTCACCGAAGAAATGCACCGCCTCGTCGAATCAAAAGGCTGGTACAAAGAAGATACCAAACGCCCGCAAACACCGCGTAATCTGGCAGTGTCGCTTGCGATAGAAGCGGCAGAGATTTTGGAGCACTTCCAATTCACCGACGAGATCAAAGATCGTGACGAATTGGGAGCCGAGCTTGCAGATGTAACCTTGTACCTCTTACAATTGGCATCCGTTTCAGGGATCGACCTGGAAGATGCTGTATTGAAGAAGATCGAGGTAAATAAAACGAGAACTTGGGATGATAACGGTGGTTGAGTAGCCGAAGGCGTATCGAAACCACTATGTAAGCAAAACTGTTTTGGTTATTTGTTGGTTTCGATACGCCGCTTCGCGGCACTCAACCAACAGCATTGGAACAAAAATGAACATATCTGTATTTGGCGGCTCAAAACCTAAAGAAGGCGAAACAGCTTACTCCGAAGCAATGGAACTCGGCAAGCTGTTAGCCCAACGCGGACATACCGTATTAACCGGCGGCTACATCGGCACAATGGAAGCTGTCTCTCGCGGCGCAAGTGAAGCCGGTGGACATGTCATCGGCGTAACCTGTGAAGATATCGAAGATTGGCGAGGCGTCAGACCCAATCAATGGGTGAAAGAGGAAAGACGTTGTAAAACGCTCAATGAACGGTTACAGGCTCTGATCGATGGATGCGACGCGGCGCTTGTCCTTCCCGGTGGAGCCGGCACATTGACAGAAATCTCATTGATGTGGAATCTGATGATCGTGGAGTCCCGTCACCGGAGCCCGCTCATACTGGTCGGGAGTGGCTGGCAGTCCACGTTCGATCAGTTTTTCAAAGGGTTTGACGGATACATGTCCGTGAGTCAGAAAGAATTATTGAGCTTCGCGGAAGATGTGAATACTGCTGTAAAGATGTTAGAGTAATCCGGTGGTTGAGTAGCCTGAGGCGATAGCCGAAGGCGTATCGAAACCACCAATAACATCCAATCATGAAATAGAAATTACATATGCAATTTGTTGGTTTCGACACCGCACCTGCGGTGGGTGCAGGTGTACGGCGGGCAAGCACCGCCTACTCAACCAACGGACTGCTAAATAAAAGAGGAAAAATGGCTGAAGATAAATTACCAACTCGTGCAGAAGACTTTTCAGAATGGTACAACCAACTCGTTCTCAAGGCAGACCTTGCAGACTACGCTCCCGTGCGCGGCTGTATGGTTGTCAAACCTTATGGCTGGGCGCTATGGGAAAACTGTATCGCCGCGCTCGATAAGGAATTCAAGGCGACAGGTCACGTCAACGCGGCATTTCCCATGCTCATCCCCCTTTCATTCTTTGAAAAGGAAAAAGAACATGTGGAAGGCTTTGCGCC
The DNA here is from genome assembly GCA_963730175.1 of uncultured Chloroflexia bacterium. GTDB lineage: Bacteria > Chloroflexota > Anaerolineae > Anaerolineales > Villigracilaceae > Defluviilinea. Next base: position 25,380 of record CAVSRF010000062.1, read on the forward strand.
CGAACTTGCAGTTGTCACGCACGGCGGTGGACAGGAACTCGAAGAGAAATTAGTTGTTCGCCCTACATCCGAAACGATCATTGGGCACATGTATTCCAAGTGGGTCAAATCCTGGCGCGATCTTCCCATTCTGATCAACCAATGGGGTTCCGTGCTTCGCTGGGAATTGCGAACAAAACTCTTCCTGCGCACCGCCGAGTTCTACTGGCAGGAAGGTCATACTGCTCACGCAGACGCTGAAGAAGCCAAAGAAGAGATGTATCGCATTCTCGACATCTACTACAACTTTGCGGTCAACGAAGCCGCGCTGCCCATGTTCAAAGGCACCAAGAGCGATACCGAACGTTTTGCAGGTGCGAAGATCACCACATCCATTGAAGGCATGATGCAGGATAAACGCGCGTTGCAGTCTGCCACATCACATTACTTCGGCACCAATTTTGCAAAGGCATTCGAAATCCAATTTCTCAACAAAGACAACACCTTGCAATACGCCGAGACCACCTCATGGGGTCTTTCCACCCGTATGATCGGCGCCATCATCATGACCCACGGCGACGATCAGGGACTCGTCCTGCCTCCCCGCCTTGCACCTATTCAAGCGGTCATCGTCCCCATCTTCAAAAAGGAAGAGGAAAAAGTCAAAGTGATGGAGGTTGCTGACCGCATCTTCATGGAACTCAAAGCCGCCGGCATCCGCGTCAAAATGGATGACCGCGACAACGTCAGTTCGGGATTCAAATTCAACGACTGGGAGATGCGAGGCGTCCCCGTCCGCGTGGAGATCGGTCCCAAGGATGTGGAGAAGAATTCCGTCGCGCTCGCCCGCCGCGACAAACCCGGCAGAGAAGGCAAATCCTTCGTCCCACAAACGGATCTCGCTTCGACCGTGAGCGGGCTCCTCGTCGAAATACAGGATTCACTCCTCAAGCGCGCCACCGAGTACCGCGATGCCAACATCCACGAACCCAAGGATTACGAAGACCTCAAAAGAATTGTCGCCGATGGTTGGGCATTTTCCTATTGGTGCGAATCAAAGGAATGTGAAGCCAAGGTCAAGGAAGATACCAAAGCCACCACCCGCAACATCCCATTCGATCAACCCGAAAGCGAAGGAGTCTTGTGTTGTCTGCGGCAAACCTTCCAAACGCAAAGTGTATTTCGCAAAGGCATACTAAGATCGCTACGGGTTACGGATCACGAATTACATGGTCCGTAACCCGTAATTCGTAAATCACAAATCGTCAATCGTAAATCTCCCATGCCCGCCATAGACCTCGCCCGCCTCAAAAAACAAACCGCGCACTTGGCTGACTTATTCAACCAGCCTTCTGACTTTCTACGTGAACTCCGCGAGATATTGGACTATTACGTCAACCGCACACTGCGGAGTCAGGGTGTGGCGCCTTCATCTGTTCTTCCCACGTATCGTACCCCTGTCGTTGTCATGAGACAGATCGAAACAGAATTGGGACCCGTTGCAGAAAAGAATCCCATTCAAGCGCTCGAGCTTGCCGATGCGCTTTGGGACGAAGGCTGGCTCGAAACATTACTACTCGCCGCGTTTCTCCTCGGACGAATCCCCCCACAAGAAGAACGTCTGCTCGCCCGTCTCACCGCATGGACTCAAGCCGTCCGCGACCCTGAAGTACGCGCCGCACTGCTCACGACAAGTCTCACCCGCCTACGAAACGAAACGCCCGACCTATTCCTGATCCTTGTCAAAGAATGGCTGCACCCTGCACGCCAGCGTATGTGGACAAACGGCATACAGGCGCTCATCCCCCAGATCAACTCGCCTGACTTTGACAACCTGCCTCCGATATTTGATGTGGTGGAACCCATTATCAAAGCCTCTCCTGCAACTCTGCAATATGACCTGCAGGAATTGATCACTGCGTTATATAAAGCATCTCCCGACGAAACTACATATTTCATTCAGCAACTTCTAAAAGAGACCAAAAGCCCACTCCTTGCGGTTTCACTCAGGCGCATGTCTACCGACCTGCCACAGGAACTACAAACCAGCCTGCGCGAGATGCTCCGCAAAGCCAAATAGCCCCATATCTTGGCAATAACTTATAATACGGTCTATATTCAAAAAGGAGACAGGCCATGACTTTAATCAAAGGCATTATGGGAGGCGTTATGCTCATCCTGGGCCGCGAATTGAATTTTCTTTTTGCGGGCAGTATGACAGCTCTGCTTGCCATCCGTTTCATATCGTATCTTCCGTCAGAATCTACCCTCTTGGTCAAGTATTGCATTCGTCGCTGGGACGGGAATCCTTGTTGCAGCGGTTGCCATGCTCAACGAACGCGTAGGTTTCGTCATTTCCGGGTTTGTCGCAGGCGGATACATTCTCTCAGAATACTATTCCCCCGGAACCTCGGGAGTACCGATCCTGCCTTTTATTGTTGGAAGCGGTCTTGGTGCTATCATCATGGGTCTACTAACTGAATGGGCAATGATCGTTGTCTCCAGCGTAATCGGCGCCGTCTACGTAACATCAACATTCACGCTTGGGCAAACGGAACGCACCCTCGTTACAGCCGGTTTAGTCGTTGTCGGACTCCTTGTGCAAGTCGCTGATCATGCGGATGCAAAAACAGGCAGAAAACAAGTACAGCCGATAACCATCATAGATCGCCCAACTTCAAAACGACTTAACACAAACCCTTCGGCTCTTACCTGGACCTCGAGCCTGTTTCCGTTCCAACGACCATTATCCACGGGACGCTTGATACCGTTAAAAACAAATTCACACTGGAGTGTTATAAGATGCTCGGCTTTATTAATCTAATCCTTGGCGGAGTGTTGCTTGTAGCGGGGCGCAAACTCTTCTGGCTGTTTGTCGGCGCAGCAGGTTTTGTTACGGGCATTCAACTCACATCTCGTGTCTGGCACGGCAATGAAGGGTTGGCGATCATTGTGGGTCTGGTGATCGGTTTTATCTTTGCTTTACTGGCGATTTTCCTGCAAAGGGTTGCAATTGGCATCGCAGGCTTTCTATCAGGCGCATATATTCTCTCTGCACTGGCAACCATGCTGGGAATGAATACAAGCTTGGTTGTTTACATCCTCGGCGGAGTCGTTGGGTTGATGTTGGTCAGCTATCTGTTCGATTGGGCAATTATCACTTTATCGTCCCTCGCTGGAGCATTACTCATTACCGAATTATTTTCACAACAACGCGGCATTGGCGGACTTGCATTCGTCATCCTGCTTATCGCAGGCGTCGTAATTCAGGGGACTACACTTCGAAACGAGAAAGGCACCAAAACATCAGAATGACTCATCAAACGGGCTACACACCCCAACAACAAGTTTACTGGCACACTACAACTCAAATGCCCGATGATTCCAACTTAACGCCGCTCCCCGAAAAAGTGGATGTTGCCATCATCGGCGGAGGATACACAGGTCTAAGTGCCGCACTTACTTTGGCGAAACAGGGCATCACAGTTGCCGTATTGGAAACCGAGACCATCGGCTGGGGTGCAAGTTCACGCAATGGCGGGATGGTATTGACCGGACTCAAGCTCCCCATGCAAACCGTTATCAAAAAATACGGACGGGATATAGCAAAGAGATTATTCCAATGTTCGCTTGATTCAATTGACACTGTCGAGCAGATCGTCAGGGAGGAAAATATTGACTGCGGATTTGAGCGTTGCGGTCATTTATTAACTGCCAACAAACCCAAACATTACGATGCACTCAAAGATGAAGTTGAATTCATGGAAAAAGAATTCAATCACAAAGTAAAACTTATTTCTCCAAACGAACAACGAAGTGAGATCGGTTCAGACATCTATCACGGCGCGTTGCTGGACGAATACAGCGCTGGTCTCAACCCCGCCCAATATGTGACAGGACTCGCGAAGGCAGCGGAAAAGGCTGGGGCAACACTCCATGCTCGGGCACGAGTTAACAGGCTCCAGCGTAGGGAGAAGCGGTTTCTCATCCAAACAGAAAGAGGCTCACTAAGCGCAGAGTCCGTTTTTGTGGGAACATCCGGTTATACAGGAAATGTCATCAAGAAACTACAAAAGAAGGTTATCCCCATTGGTTCGTTCGTCATTGCCACTGAAAGATTGTCGGATGAACTGGCAGCACGAACTAAGTCCAAACAATCGCATGATCTTCGATTACAAACATTACCTGAATTATTTTCGGACTGTGGGATAACCGCATGATCTTTGGCGGGCGGGCGGCATTCTCTCCCTGAAACCGCAAACACCACTCAACAAAGCGCAGAGATTTTGCGGCGTGAAATGATTCAGGTCTACCCACAACTGAAGGATACGAAAGTAGAATATGTTTGGGGCGGTACATTGGATTTTGCGTTCGACCAAATGACACATGTCGGCGAGGAAGATGGGATCTATTATTCATTAGGATATGCAGGTCATGGTGTGGCGATGGCAACATACTTGGGGAAGACAGTTGCAGAGGCGATGATAAAGGGGAACATTAAGGAACATCCTTTCGCCTCATTTAATTTTCCTAGCGCGCCGCTGGGATTGTATGATGGGCGTCCGTGGTTCCTACCGTTTGCGGGAATATGGCATAAGATTTTAGATTGGATCGAATAGCCAAAATAATTTGAGTATTTGCATAAAATATCCTATAATTCAACCTGCCAAAGGAGAATTGAACAGCATGGATATCAGCACATTCTATGCGGTCACTTCAGCGACCTGTTTCGCTCTGGTCGGTTTGTGGTGGTCTGTGGTGAAGGACAAGCAGGAAGAGTGGTTGCAAAACGAAGCAACGCGCCGGCTGGCAGGAGGCGTATATGCTTCGTTTTTGATTCCTGGTGTGATGAGCCTTGCCGCACAAATTGGGGTGGATAGTTCATTGATCTGGCGTGCGGTCTTTGTCATCGCATCCTGGGCGGGGTTTTCTTATTCAAGCAAATTGATCCAGTTGACCCGCGAAGTAAATCCCAAAGGTGCTTTCAGCAAAAATAGTTGGGCTGTGCCCGCTCTCTACGCATTGATTCTGTTCTTTGCGATATTTACGGGTCTTGCCAATCTGATCGGATTGCAACCGCTTCAATTAGAAGGGCTTCTGCTCTCCGGTTTAATCTTATGCGCCCACGGACTGGCATGGGAGTTTATGACCCATTAGTTCAAAGTAACCCATATCATTTTGAAGGAGTAACGATGGCTACTAAAAAGCAAAAAGCAATGGAAGGCGAAGTATATTATCCATCCGATGAAGTTGTTGCCCAGGCGAACGCCAAAGACTGGGATGCCATGGCAGAAAAAGCCTTGAAAGATCCGCAGGCTTTTTGGGCGGCAGAAGCTGAAGAGTTGGAGTGGTATCAAAAGTGGGACAAGGTGCTGGACGACTCCAATAAGCCATTCTTCAAATGGTTCGTCGGAGCAAAGACAAATATCGTCCATAACGCAATAGATCGCCACCTCAAAACACATCGTAAAAATAAACTGGCTTTGATCTGGGAAAGCGAAGACGGCAAGGAGCATCGCACGTTCTCGTATTTCGCTGTAAACCGTGAAGTCAGCCGCATGGCGAATATTATCAAAGCCATGGGGATAAAAAAGGGCGACCGCGTCACGATCTACATGGGACGCATTCCCGAGATCGCCTTTGCAATGCTGGCTTGCGCCAAGATCGGAGCGATCCATTCCGTGGTGTTTGGCGGCTTTTCAGTGGACGCTTTGCAGGGACGCATTGAAGACAGCCAGATCCAAACTTGTTATCACCATGGATAGAAGTTACAACAACGGCAAGGTCATTGAACTCAAAAAGACCGTGGATGAAGCGCTCAAACGCTGTCCCACTGTTGAGAATGTGATCGTTGTCAAACGCGTGGATGAAGATATTCCCATGGAAGCAAACCGCGACCATTGGTATCACGATCTCTGTGCGTTGCCCATCGCTAATGGTAAATGTGCGACCGAAGTGTTGGATGCAGAAGATCCGCTATATATCCTTTATACATCTGGTTCAACGGGTAAGCCCAAAGCCATTTTGCATACACACGGCGGATACATGGTCGGCACATACACCACGCTCAAATATGTCTTCGACATCAAAGAAGAAGACCGCTGGTGGTGTGCGGCAGACCCCGGTTGGGTCACGGGACATTCCTACATCGTCTATGGTCCATTGATCGCTGGCGCGACATCCTTCATGTTCGAAGGCGGACCAACCTATCCATATCCAAATCGCTGGTGGCAATGCGTTGAGAGATATGGGATCACCATCCTGTACACCGCTCCCACCGCCATCCGTGGACTCATGCGCTTTGGCGAAGCCTGGCCCAACAAACACGATCTTTCTTCCTTGCGTCTGCTCGGCTCCGTCGGAGAACCGATCAACCCCGAAGCATGGAAATGGTATTACCACGTGATCGGCAAGGAAAAATGTCCCATTATGGATACGTGGTGGCAGACCGAGACTGGCATGTTCATGATCACACCCACCCCTGTTGTTCCACTCAAACCAGGATCAGGTACACGTCCCTTCTTTGGACAGGAGGCTGAGATCGTGGACGAGGAAGGCAAACCCGTCGGTGACGACACGGAAGGTTATCTGGTCTTGAAGAACCCGTGGCCCTCAATGTTGCGAACGATCTACGGCGACGACGAACGTTATGTGAAGCAATACTGGTCAAAGAACCCCGGCAAATACACAACCGGTGACTCCGCCAAACGTGACAAAGACGGCTACTACTGGATCATCGGCCGCGTGGACGATGTGATCAAGGTTAGCGGTCACAGGCTTGGGACGGCAGAAATCGAATCGGCGCTGGTCAGCCATCCCGCAGTGGCAGAGGCGGCGGCAATCGGTTTGCCTCACGAACTCAAAGGACAGGCGATCCACTGCTTTGTCATTTTGCGAACAGGATTTGTCGGTTCAGCCGAATTATCCGAGGAACTTCGCCAGCACGTCGCCACCCATTTGGGAGCCATTGCCCGACCCGAAGACGTCAAGGTCATCGACAAACTCCCCAAGACGCGCTCCGGCAAGATCATGCGGCGTGTGTTGAAAGCAAGGGCACAGGGATTGCCTGAGGGAGATGTGAGTACACTGGAAGAGTAAATAATTCAGAACTTCCGAGATTTTGAAAATTCGGAGGTCTTTTTATATAACAAAACTGTAAATCACAAGTCTTTTCCGCCAAAGTATAATTTTGCCCAATGGCAACAAACAGAGTACGAAAGCGAAATCCTGCAATGGCGCGCAGACAGATACGATGGTCTTGTCCGCGAAAATGGATGGCTGGCATTGGCAGGTTTGGGTTGGTTGACAGAGGGCAGGAATTTGGTTGGCTCGAACCCAATGTGCGAAGTCGTTTTACCCAAATATGCGCCGACCTTTGTTGGGGTTGTCGAGCTAAAGGGAAAGACAGCCCGCTTTCAAGCGGCCGAGGGGGTTCGGATGCATGTCAATGGCAGATTGGCGAGCAAGGCAATTCTAAGGTCCAGCCAGGAGGAGAAGCCCAGCTTTATCACGTGGAACGATATACGGATGGTTCTCCACACCCACGCAGACAAATACGCCATCCGCATTTGGGATAACCAACGGAAAGAGCGCTTCACGCTCCCACCTTTGAAGTGGTTTCCGATCAACAAGGCTTTTCGCATCCCCGCGCGTTATACACGCTACCCTGATCCAAAAGAGATGCCGCACGAAGATACGTTTGGCGAAATGGTTGAAGACCGCATTGATGGGTATGTCACTTTCAAATATAGTGGCACCACCTATAAACTTGATGTAGCTGAAACGCAAGACCATTCGCTATTCATTCGTTTCCGTGATGAGACAAGCAGCAAGGAAACGTATCCGCCCAGTAGATATTGTCGTACCGCACCCGTAAAGAATGGCAAGGTTGTTTTGGATTTCAACTACTCATACAGCCCGCCCTGCGCCTTCACAGAATATGCAACCTGTGTTTTTGCACCGCAACAAAACCACCTGCCATTCCGTGTGGAGGCGGGAGAGATATATAGAGGTTAGATCACGTTGAGCGTAGACGAAGTGCTGTTGCTTCACAAAACATCGTTTCATCCGCGTTACGCTATGCGGAGCTCGACAGCAAGCAGTCCGACTCCAGAGTCAAAAAACGGCGCATTGGAATGCGCCGTTTTGGTTTAACCGCCTGCCAGGCGGATCAACGCCTCAGGCACCCAAAACTTTCCATATCCAATAGAGCTCACTACAAGCGAGGTAATCAAAACCAAAACACCGAACCCGATCAAGATGCGGTCTCTCGTTCTACGTTCAAGCACATCGATCCATGTGCGTGGACCTACGCCAAAAGCACGCAGATCCATGGCGTCAATGATATCCTCGCTCCCGATAATCGCATGGATGATCACCGGCACAAAGATGGGTCCCATCTTGCGCACCTGTCCCACCAGCCCACCACTAAGTTTTTCGAGTTCATAGCCGCGTGCGCGCTGTGCATCCATAGTCAATTGAAAGTCGCGCGCAAAGGTCGGAATGAATCGCATGGTCAGATCCATGGCATATGCAAATTTGTCGTTGAGTCCAAGTCCTTTGAAGGTAATCCCATACAGTGCCGGGTTCAACGAGTAGGGAATCAGGATCGTCATGATCGCAATACTACTCACACGCACCATCTGACTGACTGCAAAGAAAGCGCGTTCAACCGTGATATCGAGGGTCGGCGTCCAACCAAGGATTGTGAACGACGCTTTGAACTGGCGAATAAGATGCTCGGTTTCGTAAACTTCCGTACCTCCGCGACCAGTCAAAAAGGTCAGAAATGCAAAGAAAAAGACGAAACCAACAATGAACAAAAAAGCGCGCCTTATTTCATGCCATTTAACACCGGATGTAAGCAGCACAAAAACAGCAGTGATAAAAAATGGAAGAAGAAAACGCACATCCCAGAATCCGAGCGTGGAAATCAGGAAGCACAAATAGAACATGATCCAGGCTCGAGGATCGAACCACTGGATGAATGAATTTTCTCTTTTACGGAAACGCCAGGCAACTAACATGTTTTCCTTCCGTCATTGCGAGTGACATTAAGAAGTCACTCGCAATGACGTGCATATTTTTATCTACCCGACTGTCTCTGCACGGACGCGTACGCACCGACCAGCAAAGGCACGAGGATTGCAGCAAAGATCAGGTTCGGACCTGCCGCGGGCAGGAATTGTCCCACGATGGTCGCCGGCAACGAAAAACCATTGATCCAGATATCAGCAATGGAAGCAAAAAGCAAACCGAGAATATTGCCAAGCATGCCCCACATCACAGCAGTGGCAACATTCTCGTTCGAAGCAAAGCCATATCGCACGCCCAGAACGAGGATAAATCCGACCACGATGGACAAACCCGCGAAGGTGGAAATCGTTGCATCACCGAAGATACCATTATTCACATCGAAGAACAACATATTAGGCATATTGCGATTTAGGAAATAAAGCACAGCTGTGATAACGACCAATCCGCCGCTAACATACAAAACCATGTTCATGCTCTGTTTGCGATCCTTGAACAGCATCCAGCAACCCGCGATGAAACCGACCAAACCGTTGCCAATACTCCACTGCGGAGAAAGACCAAAACCGGTCAGTGCATCACCGAACATGTTGCCAACTGCGCCGGTGAAGAAACCAACCACGGGTCCAAATGCATAGCCAAAAAACATTGGGATCGCAATCGCAGGGCGCAATGCCACCTGACTGGCGGATGGAACAACAAACACTGTGCCATTGAACAACCATGAGAATACGGCATACAAAGCCGCGCCGATCGCCATCCATACCACCTGACGGGTTCCCACTTCCCAGGCATCATTCTCTTTGGTAAAGAAATAGACAGCGAAGGCGATCAGTAGACCAATAACAACGAACAGGAAGCGAAGCCCGACGGTTGCCTGATCCACTGAAAAATTGAACAGGGCACCTTCCTGGGCTTCTCCCTTGCCCAGGACATACATTACAACAGCAAAGAAAACAAGGACAACGCCCAGAGATGCCAATACATTCGTAAGTTTCTTATCCATTTTCCATTCTCCTCTTTAGATTAGATATGCGCCAACGCTTCAGCCTTCATGAACCGGCCAGTCGTGCCGAGTCGCTCAAGATTGAAACTCAGCAACGAGGTCGGAACGAGGCGGTTGGCTTCAAGTCGGTCAAAGTCGCGTAGAACATCCTCGGGCTTTCCATCAGCTACAAGCCGTCCGTCATTAATCATCAACACACGATTGGCATAGATGACTGCCAGGTCAACATCGTGTGTAATAAATAGAATGGCTTCGAACGAAGGCAACCCCAGGATCGAATCCATGAAGCTCATGTAATTCTGATAATCCTGACCGGCAGTCGGCTCATCCATGACAAGGATACGAGACTGCATTGCAAGGATCGCCGCGATACTCACGCGCTTTTGCTGGCCAAATGACAAAGCCAGCGGGGGATCTTGTTCCTTCTCGGAAAGATTTACAATTCTCAGCGCCTCCTTCACCTCCGTTTCGATCTGCTCCTTCGAATGTTTCATGTTTGTCGGACCGAACGCCAGCTCTTCACGCACGGTCGGCGCAAACAACATATGGCTAGGGCTTTGAAACACATATCCCAACGTACTAGCGATTTGTGCAACGCTCGCCTCTTTTGTATCGCGTCCATTCACAAGTACACGCCCAGATTTCGGTTTGAGCAAACCAATCGCATGTTTGACGAACGTCGTCTTGCCCGCAGCATTCGGGCCCAATACCGCGATCACATCTCCACGATTGATATCAAGATTAAGTCCATGCAAAACTTCAACATCGAACTCATAACCAAATGCGACATCCTCGAACCTGACAAGCGCATCATCCTCGCTTTTGCCTGCCACGCCGGGGAGAATTTTTATCTCCACTGGAGGCGGATCCTGCTTCGCACGTTCGATGATATCTTCTGCTGAAAGTTTAACTTCACGATAGTTCACTACTTTAGATAACCCCGACATCTCGCCCAGGTAACGGATTTCACCTTCACTCATAAACATCACACGTTCGGGCTTAATGCGAAGGACATCCTCCACACGGTGCTCAACCATAAGAATGGACATTCCCTGGTCTGCCAGAAAGCGAGCTGTATCCAACGCATCCCGCGCTGAAGCTGGGTCAGAACTCGCCAACGGCTCATCAAGAAGCAAAATCGATGGTCGCATGGCAAGCACACCCGCCAAAGCCACCTTTTGCTTCTCACCACCTGAAAGAGTAAAAGTCTCGCGTTCACGGAGATGAAATATCTTTAAAAACTTGAGAGACTCGTCTGCACGTTGAATGATCTCTTCACGTGGAACATTCAGGTTTTCAAGCCCAAACGCCACTTCATTCAACACTTTCGTGCCAAGGATCTGACGTTCAGGGTCTTGCAGCACCGTTCCAATTTTTTGGGAGATTTGCGAGAGTTTCCAGCCAGTGGTCTCTTCACCAAAGACAGCCACACGACCTGTTCTCTCCCCTTTGTACGAACGTGGGATCAATCCATTAATGCAGCGAATAAGCGTAGTCTTGCCGCAACCGCTTGCGCCGGCGATCAATAAAACCTCCCCGGGTTTTGCTTCAAACGAAATATCTTTTATTGCCACCTCTTGACGATCACGATAACGAAAGGACAAATTCTCAACAACCAATGGGGACTCAGACATCAAGGTTTCCTGTGAAAAAGATATATGAGATTATATATCATTTCTACTTTGCCAATTCCGCCGCATGAAATTTCTTCTTCTTTAGGATAAACATCGGCGGCAAGTTGAACCCAGGTGCGCGGTCACTGGACCACGGAGCGCTTGGAGCCATGACCAAGCCACAAAGCAGGATCAGGCTTCGGTCATAGTTGACGCGCCATCCTGCGAAGTCGCGCCAGGCCTGTTCACGATCCGGCTTGAGAGGCAGTCCCGCCGCAGCAAGTTGATCCAGCAACGAGTCAAATTCTGCGCGTTCGATGCAGATGGGAACTTCTGGATAATGCGGGTCATGTGGATGTGAAATATCAAAGTAGTCGGCAATACGGTGAAAGGCAAGAAAGCCTGCACGGATGCACAAAGCGGCAGAAATCTCATAGGGAATCTCAACAGCCGATAAAGTGATCGATGCCGCATCCAACACAGCGCCCGCTGCCGTGACCCAGGAATTCTCTGCACGCGGCGAACGGAAGAAGATCAACGCCGGAAGCGTGGTGTGACTCTCTTCAATATCAGCAAACCAAGCCTCCCACACCTTCCAATACTCGGACAGTTTTTCCAGACCATGATTACGATGAAATCGTTGAAGCATTTCAGAAGCAGACGGCGGACTCCCTGCGCGTACTTCCAACAGATTGACCGCTTGTTCCCGGCGGGAAAAGGCGGCGTACAAGGTTGGCAGGTAAGCAATCAGCAAAGCCACCATGATTAGTCCAAGCATGGCTTCCGAAAAAACGATGGATGTAATTCCAAAAACCATGTTGGTTTCAAAACCAAGCGTAAACAAGGATGAACCGCTTAAGCGAAGGGAAGCGATAACATCCCCCACACCCAATGCCCAATACATGGCTGTGTATCCAAGCAAGATCAGGAAATACCACGTTGGAACGAGGAGCATCAGCCCCACCGGTGCGTAATATGCCATGATGGCATCGCGGCGGGGATAACCTCTTGCAAAATGAAGTATGAACTCGAAGATGCGTCGTAATACACCAAAGACGACGCGGTTGAGTTGACTGCGTGCAGCACGGGGAAGCACAAAGGTTGAGAGGGCGGAGAATAACGTGAGGATTACTGTTGCCAGTCCCACAATAAAGACGAGGAAATGTACGGATGATTCCATGAGTTGGATTATAACCGTCCAGTCGAAAACCCCGTTCAACAAATATTATTGCCATGCTATACTCGCATCAAGGAGAAACAGATCATGAACGCTAACCACAAACATCGGACATCAGATATAGCTCTCACACTCACCAAAGCGGACGGAACTCCACTCGCAAATCAGGAAGTGGAGATCGAACAGACAAAACACAAGTTCCTTTTTGGCAGTATCGGTTTCAGTTCAATTCCCTTTGTAAACGGCGAATTGCAGGGAGAGGAAAAGGCAGACGAGGAATTACGCGCTCAGAAACTATTAGACCTCTTCAACTTCGTTACACTCCCCTTCTACTGGGGACGTTTCGAGCCTGAACGTGGCAAACCGGATACCAAGCGTGTTCTCAAAACTGCTGAATATTTTGCAAATAAAGGCTGTCTCGTCAAAGGACATCCGCTTTGCTGGCACACGGTAACCGCCGACTGGCTGATGGAACTGTCCAACGAGGAGATCATCAAAACGCAGGTGGAACGAATCCACCGCGACGTGACCGATTTTGCCGGTGTCATCGACACGTGGGATGTCATCAACGAAGTTGTTATCATGCCCATCTTTGACAAGTACGACAACGGCATTACACGTATCGCAAAAGAACTTGGAAGAACGGGCATCATCCGCACCGTGTTCGATGCGGCGCGCGAATCAAATCCGGGGGCGACTTTGCTTTTGAACGACTTCGATATGTCAAAGGACTACGAGGATTTGATCGAAGCCTGTCTGGATGAGGGTATCAAGATCGACGCTCTGGGACTCCAGTCTCATATGCATCAGGGATATTGGGGTGCAGAGAAGGTCCACGATACACTGGAACAATTCTCGCGTTTTGGATTGCCGCTCCACTTTACAGAGATTTCGCTCGTCTCCGGTGAAATCATGCCGCCAGAGATCGTTGACCTGAACGACTATCAAGTGGATGAATGGCCCACAGAACCAGAAGCAGAAGAACGTCAGGCAAAAGAAGCGGCGGAGTTGTATCAAATCCTGTTCGAGCATCCAGCCGTCGAAGCCATCACCTACTGGGAGCTGCGCGATGGTGGCTGGCTCAACGCCCCGTCAGGATTAGTCCGCAAAGACCTGACAGATAAACCCGCCTACGATGCCTTGATGGATTTGATCGAAGAATCAATGGTGGTTGTCACCGACAAAGATGGTTACAGACGGTGAAGGCAAGATTCAATTGAATGGCTACCTGGGTGATTATTCAGTTTCATGGAAGGATAAGCAGGCGTCGTTTTCGTTGACCGATAAAGGCGCAGTGGAAATGGGAGTTGTCATCCAGTAAATCGAGTCAAGTGACCTCGCCTGCCGAAAAATTTAAAAATTATCCAAACATATTCAGGATATCGTCAGCAAATACATGCAAGGAGATTTCGAGGAGGATATATGCCAAAGAAAGCAAAAGTAACGCTCCAGAAGAACAGCCCCGCAATGAACGAAGACACAAGGGCTGAGTTGTTGAAAGATGAATACATCATGCTGCAACAGTTCTATGAAGAAATTGACAGCAAAGGTTTGACCATCAAGAACTGGGCGATCAGTGTTGCGCTGGCTGCCATCGGTGCTGGTATTCTATACAGAAAGGAAGTGCTATTGATGGGCTTTTTTGCGTCACTGGTATTCTGGTATCTGGAAGCGCACTGGAGAAGCCTGGCTCATTTCTTTTCCATAAGGATAAAAACTATTGAAGCGGCATTTCAAAATGGGAGTTGGAAGGAAGAGAACTCCCCTTCAGGTATACTCAACCTGGGGCAACGAGTATGATAAAGTAAAAGACCAAACCGTTAAAATACATGTTTAGGCGATCTTCAATGCTCCCACATATATTGATCGCGGCTGTCAGTCTGGCGCTTTATTTCCTGTAAGGAAACTACTTCCATGCTCACCACCCTCTCCCAATCCTCCCTGCAAGATTATGTAGACTGTGCGCGTCGATTCCAATTGCGGTATATCGAGCGGTTGTCGTATCCTGCCATCGAGTCCGAGCCGACACTGGAGAATGAGAAGCATCAACAGGAAGGTGAATACTTCCATCGGCTTGTGCAACAGTATTTGATCGGTATTCCAAGTGAGCAGATCAGCAAGCTGGCAAATACGCCGAACTTGCAAAGATGGTGGGAGAATTTTCTGTCAGACAAAGACCTCCGAGGTCTTGAGAAACTCGGAGGTCTACTCCCAGAATCAACACTCTCTGCCCCACTCGGCAAATATCGTCTTCTTGCGAAGTACGATCTCATTGCCATCGAAAACAGCAAAGCCACTATCTACGACTGGAAGACCTATCGCAAACGTCCGCGCAACGAGTGGCTCGCCGCACGGATGCAGACGCGTGTCTATCGTGCATTGCTTGTCCACGCAGGGGCGCATCTCAACAATGGTCAAGCCCTTCGAGCCGGAACAGATCGAGATGGTTTACTGGTTTGCGGATTTTCCCAATGAGCCTGCTCGATTTACATACACGTCCGCGCAATACAAACGGGATTGGGATACGCTCGCCAAACTTGCGGACGAAATTTCCGCCGCATCTTCCTACCCGCTTACTGATGACCGGACGAAATGCAGTTACTGCCCTTATAGATCTTACTGCGATCGTGGCATCCAAGCGGGAGACGTAGGTGATGCCGAAACAGAGATGGAAGCGGACGAGTTGTTCGATGTCAATTTTGAACAGATCGGGGAGATTGCGTTTTGATGATTGTATCGTAGGGATGGGCAGCTGCCCATCCCTACAATGTTATTTCACATACACCCCAAAATGATTCCCCACGGGTCTCTCACGACCGGGGATATAAAGATCTATCGGGGAATTTAGAATTACCGGTTTGCCATCCTTCCCTTCGAATCACCATCGTGGAGGAGCCGCCTCCATCCAAAGCCATCGCGAAATACGCTCCCTGTTTTTTCATCAACTCAGCTAGTTCAGCAAATGTCGCACCGTCGCTATAGAATGGCTGGCGCCCATCGACAACCATAAGATATAGATAACGTCCGTTTCGGTTGATTCCGATCGCGGTACGTGGATCACGGTCAACCGTCGTCCAGTCCGATCCACAATGGCATTCCTGTTCAACGAGCATGACGATCTCCTGAAATGGCAGTAAAAACATTATCTGGCTTTCGATTGAATGATGGATAGTTCCGGTGACTTATGTATAGTGCCGGCCTGACACCAACGGTTACAGCAGCCCCATTTGAATAAATATCCCCATCTGAAGCAGTGAAACCAAGCGGCGCAACAGGGTCTCCAACGTGAGGATAATAATCCACGGGAGTGCGCGACCACCAGGGATCGAATCCATCTCCGTTGATGGCGATCTGTACGCCGAACTCCTCCAGAAATTGGGACGTGGTACGCGCGTTCAATGGAGTGTCACTGTCCGAATCGGGCGGCGTAACAAGGAACTCGAACTTTCCCGCGCTTCGGTCAATCACGATCACATGCGCGATCATGGGATGTGGAACATATTGAACGATACGACTATAGGTCACACCTTCGTATAACTTCTGTTTTTTTGGGACAGGTGCAGGGCGTCCGCTATCATAGAACAGATAGCCGCCAAAGCACAGACCAACAGCAACCAGCATCCAAACAATTATCTTTGCAGGTTTTCGGATTTTCATATCATTTACAACTCACTTAAAGCTTCGTTTGTTCCGTCCAATGATTAAAAATAAATCGGACAGCAAGCTGTCCGATTTCAAAATTTATCATGCTTCATGCGGCGACTTGTGTGTTTTTTTGCTAAACTACAAATTCCTGCTCTGCCTGGTGCATGGTCTTGAATGATTCGATGGCAACCTCCAGCATGGAGTTGTCAGGTTGGCGAGTGGTCAGGGATTGAAGAGCCAGGTTCGGCTTAATGATGAGGCGCACGAAGGGTGAGTCCAGATGATTGGCTGTCCAGCGAATATATTCGACAGAAATTCCAGCCAACACGGGAATCAACAGAATACGCGATGCCAGCCGCCAGAAAATCGTCAGGTCACCCAACAAGGTGAACACAAGCACTGAGAGCAGCATAAGCGTCAACATGAAAGCTGTGCCGCAACGCGCATGTTCAATGGGATATTTCGCAACATTTTCAGGAGTGAGTTCGGCGCCCGCTTCAAAAGCGTTGATGGTCTTATGCTCCGCGCCATGATAGCCATAAAGACGTTTCACATCGGGCATGAAACCGATTCCCCAAATATAGCCGATAAGCAATAACAAACGGATCACGCCCTCAAGCAGGTTATTCGCAATAGCAGACCAGCCCAGATAATGTTCAGCAAGTCCGCCAATGCCTGCGGGAAGCAGGAAAAACAAGCCAATGCCAATCGTAAGAGATACAGCGAGCGTCAGGTACAATGCGGGACCTTCTAGTTTTTCATCTTCGCCTGTTTGCGTATTGGCAGAAAGCGTGAGAGCTTTCATACCCAAGCCGAGCGCATCCCAAAGCATGAGTGTGCCGCGCAGAAAGGGAATCTTTGTAATGCCTGAGCGATAGACCGCTGCAAGCTTTTCCTTGTGGACAACGATCTGACCATCAGGTGAACGCATCGCAATGGCAAAGGCTTTTTGCCCGCGCATCAATACGCCTTCGATCACTGCTTGTCCGCCATACGAGATGATTTTATCTTCCATAATTTCCAATCTGGTTGGGCATGGCGCTTCAACTACACTCCTCAAAGAGCATTCGTCGTTCCGCTCAGCGCGACAACCCTACATCATGTTGTAAAAGAAATGAATGAACGAATCGATACCTTTGTACCACGTGGGTAAGTGTATATGTTCGTTCGGTGAATGGATGTTGTCACTAGGCAAACCCATACCCACCAAAACCAATTCCACCCCACAGATTTGTTGTAACATGGCGACTGCGCCAATCGAGCCGCCTTCACGACGGTAGAACGGACGCGTCTCCCAGACCGTTTCCATCGCCTTGAACATGGCTTTCACGCCAGGGTTTTCCAAATCCGCAATCGCAAACGGACTGCCCGTCAGGTTCTTCACTTCCCAATGAACTGTCTTCGGCGCGTTCGCTTCCATGAAACGCTTCATTTGTTCAACAACTTCCAAATGATCCTGATCGGCAACCAGACGGCAGGATATCTTTGCCATCGCTTTTGCAGGCAGGACGGTCTTTGATCCGGGACCTGTCCAGCCAGAGAGCAGTCCATTGACCTCCAGCGTGGGACGTGCGCCTGTTCTTTCGGCGGAGATATAACCCTCTTCGCCCCATAACGCAGGGACGCCTGTCTCTTCCAAATAATGCTGGTCATCATTTGGAAGCCTGGCGAAGTCAGCTCTTTCCTGCTCACTGATGGGACGCACGCTATCGTAGAAACCCGGAAGAGTAATACGTCCTTTTTCATCATGCATCTTGGCAATCAATTCAGCCAATACCTGAGCTGGATTATGCACCGCGCCGCCATATAAACCGGAATGCAAGTCTGCTTTGGGACCCCACACTAGAACTTCCATGTACGTAAGTCCGCGTAGACCATACGTGATGGTTGGCATGTCAATGCCCATCATGCCTGCATCAGGATTTAGTGAAACATCGGCTTTGAACTTCTCGACATGTTTCTTAATGAAAGGCTCAAGATTTTTCGAACCAATCTCTTCCTCGCCTTCCAAAAGAAACTTCAAGTTGACGGGCATTTCGCCAACCTTCATTACTGCCTCAATTGCATCGAAGGTTGCAAGCACCTGTCCCTTCATGTCGGAGGAACCGCGCGCGAACAACAAGTCGCCTCGTACTTGTGGCTCAAAAGGACCTGTCTCCCACAAATCAAGCGGATCAGGCGGTTGGACATCATAATGTCCATAGACCAGAACGGTCGGCGCATCAGGTTTCTTTATGTAATCGGCATATACAACGGGATGACCACCATCAGTAGGCATGATCTCGATATTTTCCATGCCAAGTTTTTTCAGGTGATCCGCCATCCATTGTGCGGCGCGGAGAACTTCACCATCGTATTCCGTATCAGTGGAAATGGACGGAATTCTAAGCACTTCATTCAATTCGTTCAGGAAGCGCTCACGATTCTGTTTTGCATAGTCGAGTGCTTTTTGAAGATTAGTCATATGTCCTCTATGTGAAAATGTAACGCGACATTCATGTCGCCTTTTGCGAGATAAATCTCGCGTTACGGATTACGGCAACACCGTTGGCGTTGCATCCTGCCCCAGCGCACGGCGGGTTAACAAATACCAATGCGCAAAGGTGTTCAGCCTATCACTCGGTTCATACAATGCCCCAACCTGCACGCCCTGGACTTGTGCATCCACACCATAGGTATACACCGGAACATACAACGGAAGTGCAGGTAATTCCTTGGCGAAGATCACCTGGAAGTTACGATACAGTTTCGCGCGTAATGAATAATCGGCGGTGACGCGCGCCTGCTCCAGGTATTCGCTGGCGGGACGGCTATCCCAGCCGGAGTAGTTCTGTCCGCCGGTGGCTTCGGCTTGGTGCCAGAAGGGATACGGGTCGGGGTCGGGGGTACGCGAAAGGTTCAGGTCAACGAGAGCAGATTGAAAGGTGCGAGAAGCGAGAGTCGTCAGAACGAGTTGGTCATAGGGCTGAGGCTGTAAATCCACATGGACCCCGATCATTGCCCACTCTGACTGAATCGCCTGTGCAATTTGTGTATGCAGTGTATCGTCAGGATGTGTCAGCGTAAAGGAAAGTGAAACGCCATCCTTCGCGCGTACATCCCCGCCGCCCGCAGGAATAACATAGCCTTCAGCTTTAAGCATGCTTATGGCAGTATCGGGATCATATTCAAAATGTTCGGCGCCGTCAAAGTAAGCCCACGAACCCGGCAGGATGGGTGTATCGACAACAACGGCTTGTCCCTGCATCAACGAATTGATGATATAGGGACGATTCAATCCAAGCATAAGAGCGCGGCGAACCTTTGCATTTTGCAGAAAGGTGATTTCAGGGTCGTTCAAATTAAAGAACACAAATGCCATTTGCGGCATACGGCTTGTGTAAATGGATAGATTCGGCTCTGCCAGAGCCTCGCTTAAAACATCGGGTGTGATCTGGCTGATCGAAAACACATCGCCCTGTTTGTACGCATCCAGTGCCGCGGCTGAGGATGGATAATAGCGAAAGACCACTTGCTCGATATAAGGAGGGTCTCCATAATAATTTTTAAAGATGGTCAACACCACGCCAACGATCTGACCGTTATCTACAATCAGATGGTCAAACTTATAAGGACCTGTGCCAACCGGATTAATATTGAATTCTGCGTTCGCCATTTGATCGGGCGGAACCAATTCGAGCAAGTGTTTTGGCAGTACGCCAAAGGAAAGATAATCAATGAATGGGACATAAGGTTCGGGTAAAGTGAATTTGAGATTCTTATCATTCAATTTCGTGACTTCAACCCTGCCCCACAGGTCTTTAATATCCTGTGGATACAGGGAGCCTGCGCTCTTTATCAAATCGATGGTAAAAATCACATCGTCGCTGGTAACAGGCGTCTCGTCATGCCAGACCGCGTTCGGTCGAATGGTAAAGTTATAGATCGTGCCGTCTTGAGATTCTCCCCATGCTTCAGCTAAATCAGCCTGCGGCAAACCATGCTCGTCAAAACGGATGAGTCCGTTAAAGAGCAGTTTGTCAACATCGCGGTCGGCGGAATTGTTCCAATCCAAAAGCGGATTCAACCGTCCCAGCGAGCCTACCAAGCCTTCGGTATACACACCTCCCTGTTCAGGCTGTGGCAAAATAACGCCATTGACCACCGGCGATTGCTGGCTGAGCAACAAAACAGCCACAATCACCAGGGTAACAAACACAACAAGGATCTGCCAGCGTAATTGTTTCATAAAGAAAGATGGTTTACTCTGAACGGAGAATCGAATGCCAGTTGAGATTCACAACCGGAATATATCCTTCAACGCACTCGACAAGCACTCGCTCCGCTCACCTGTGCCTGCAGCAAGGTGCAGGCAGGACGAATATAATGTAACAAAAAAGAAAGGCTCGTTCCATCCCTGCGGACGATGCCGCACGGAACGAACGGGCCCTTCAGGAAGGTTTCGGACGCCTATTTCGCAAGAAAGACTTGTACGATCACCAACACAAAAAAGAGAACGCTCAGAACAATCGTGAGGCGGAACAGCGTACGTTCCACACCGCGGCGTGCAGTAAACACACTTCCCGTGTCGGCGCCGGTCAACCCGCCCAAACCTGCACCCTTGCTCTGCATAACAACACTGACGATGAGCAAGACCGAGATTATAATCAACCCAATATTTATATAAGTAGCCATTTACAACGTGCCTCCTTTTAAGCGGTGACATTATACCCGCTGGGCGGAAGAAAAGTCAACTTGAGGTCTCATGCCCGAAATCGTCGTCAACCTACACATGCACACCCGTTACTCAGATGGAAGCGGGACTCACAAGGACATTGCTCAAGCCGCTATTAATGCCGGATTGGATGCAGTCATCGTGACAGACCACAATGTGCTCGTACAGGGCGTGGAAGGATACTACCGCGTCCCTCCCCGCCGCGTCCTGCTCCTCGTTGGACAGGAGGTCCACGACCAGGACCGTGATCCTCAAAAGAATCACCTTTTGGTTTTCAACTCAAACCGAGATCTATCCACATTGGCTGACGACCCACAGGCGCTCATCAACGGCGTTGCCGAAGCAAACGGACTTTGCTTCATCGCCCATCCAAACGACCCCGCCGCTCCCACCTTCCACGAAACGGATATTTCATGGGAAGCCTGGGATGTGCAAGGATTTACCGGCGTCGAACTCTGGAACGGACTGAGCGAACTCAAGACTGTTGTGCCCACCATATTCCACGCGGCTTTTCATGCCTTCTTCCCACAATTTATCGGGCATCATCCCATCCCTGAAACCCTGCGCCACTGGGACGAGCTATTATCAACAGGCAAACGCATGGTCGCCATCGGCGGCTCAGACGCGCACGCCATGCACATGAGCATGGGACCCATCCATCGCGTCATCTTTCCTTATGACTTCCACTTCAAAACGATCAATACCCATGTAATTATCCCCGAACCGCTGACCGGTGAAGTCAACATCGACAAGAAAATGATCTATGAAGCCCTTGCCAACGGACACTGTTTCGTGGGCTACGACCTGCCTGCCTCCACGCGTGGATTCACCTTTAGGGCAAAAGGACTCGAACGCTCCGCTATCATGGGAGATGAACTCCCAGCCAAAGGCGGCGTGACGCTACAAGCACACCTCCCATTCTCCGCGGAGATACGTCTCATCAAAGACGGCAAATTGATCGGCACATGGAAAAAGGCACAGAACTGCACCTACATCGTCACCGAACCCGGCGTCTATCGTGTGGAAGCCTGGAAAAATTATCTCGGCAAAAAACGCGGCTGGATATTCAGCAATCCGATTTACATAAGATAATGTCACTTGCAAGGGCGAAAGCCCGAAGCAATCTCAACTTTCCACCCATCTTTGTGTTCCATGTAAGCCGAGATTGCTTCGTCAGGCTAGCACTCCTCATACTAAGATATCGGAGTAAAAGAAAGTGTGGTTTGTATGGAAGCCACAGGAGTGTACTCGGAAGGGTTGGCGTACTTTTTGTTTGCTACAGGTTATACGGTGGCGGTGCAATCGCCGCTGGAGGTTAAAGCGTACTTTCAAGCCATATGGTCCAAAGACAGATGCAGTGGATAGCCTACAAATTGCTGAATATGCTTGTCGTCATGTCGATAAACTCTCCTTCTGGCAGCCAAGAAACGAGATTTTGGACAAGTCAAGGCGCTTTTAGCCACTCGAGAACAGTTTATCTCTCAAAACGTGGCTCACAAGAATGCGCTCCAAGCCATTCAACGCAAACCCATCAGAACTCTTTTTGCAGAACAGGCACATGCTCAGATGATCGAACAATTCAAAAAGCAAATCCAAGCCATTGACCACGAAATTCGCCGTCTGATTGAGAGTGACCCAACTTTCAAGGAAATGCTCTTGTTACTTCTTTCTGTACCAGGTGTTGGATTACTGCTGGCTTCACACATGATCCTGCTTACTCAAACTCTCTGATCACAAAAAGTTAGCTTCCTATTTGGGAATTGCTCCCAACGAACATTCCAGTGGCTCTTCTGTTTTCAAACATGCAACTTCTCGCCATTTTGGACCCGCTGCTGTTCGCAAACTACTCTATCTCGCTTCCTGTTCTGTTCGGACACATCAAGCGCAGTTTGCTTCCTACTTCGCTCGCAAAACAAGAGAAGGCAAGCCTGCTAAAGTAGTCTTGAACAACATCGCCAATAAACTTATCAAGATTATCTGCGCTGTGCTACTGACTAAAAAGGCTTTCATCCAAAACTACCACTCTGTCCAGCCTTTGGTATTTCAAAACACCTTGACAGAGTCATAGTATTCGCAATGACGTAAATAACCCTATGTCCATCTTCCCCTACCACCGTATCGTCATCATTGGCACAACCAGTTCGGGCAAATCGACCCTCGCAGGACAACTTGCGGACAAATTCGGTTACAACTTCATCGAACTTGATGCTCTGCATTGGGAACCAAACTGGCAGGAGGCTCCGCTCGAAGTGTTTCGCCAGCGCGTCGAAACCGCGACACAGGTACCAGCCTGGGTTGTTGCGGGGAATTACAGCGTCGTACGTGATCTCATCTGGTCACAAGCGGAAGTTGTCATCTGGCTGGATTATCCGCTTCCACTTATCTTCGGTCGCTTATGGAGACGCACATGGAAAAGATGGTGGTACCAGGAGGAACTCTGGAATGGCAATCGCGAAAGCATGTGGACACACTTCAAACTCTGGTCACAAGATTCTTTGTTTCATTGGTTGTTCAAAACCTATTGGCGCAGGAAACGTGAATATCCCACGTTGCTGGCGCAATCGGAGTACAAGCATTTAAAGTTGATACAATTCAAGCATCCCACAGAGACGGACGAATGGCTGAACAGTTTGAGGTGACTATCACCTATTACGGAGATTTATGTTCACTACAAAAATCTTAACACCCGCCGATCTTTCCCTACTGTTGAACGTCCCAGACGACATCTTTGACAACCCCGTGGACGAAAACTTCGCACATGAATTTCTCGAAGACCCCCGCCATCATATCGTCGTTGCCTTGTCCGACGGCGCGATCATTGGATTCGCTTCCGCAGTTCATTACATCCATCCAGACAAAGCACCCGAACTGTTTATCAACGAAGTCGGTGTTTCACCAGCACACCAAAACAAAGGAGTTGGCAAAGCCGTTACTGAAGGAACTCCTGAAACTGGGACAAAGCCTCGGCTGTGTCAACGCCTGGGTGCTCACAGACCGAAGCAACGCCCCAGCAAATGGACTCTACAAGTCCGCGGGCGGAGAAGTCGAGGATTCGGATTTGGTCTTGTATGAGTTCGATACGATTACAGAAACAGGATCAGAAGATAATTATGTAGATATAATATGCGCATATCAAGGGATTGAACAACACTATAGTCTGGGCTATAGAAAACATATGTCACAGACATGTCTTATCACAGAGATACGGAGTTAATCATGCAAAGGCTTAGACAATATTGTCGAAAATTGTGGACATACTCTCATTGAAACAAAATATGTTAAGTATTTATGCACGATAGTTGGCAATTATTGATGTGCGCCGCACAGGTCAATTAAAGGCAATTTATGTAAATCCTGCATTAGATTATTATTGTCATGGAATGGTCAAATGGCAAAACTATGCTTATTGCGTGGTGGGAAATATGTTCTGCTATAGTTACACGTTATTATAAGCCTTGAACAATCTATTAGGTAATACAATTTATAATTCCAGCATGAAAAATGTTAGCCTCTTCAGATTATTCCAAACACTCTATTCACATTTTGATCTTTTTTGCCATTGTGGATTTCGATTTAGATTGGTTTTGTTATTGTCAATATTTTCTCTTTAATCTGAACACAGCCTTCATATTACCAGTATCTAAAGCCGCTCTCGTCAATTTACGAGCACCGATTACCGCCTCAACACCAACTTCAATATTGTCCATTAATTAGCTGTTGAAGACTACCGACAATCTTTCTTACTTTTCCTAATTGCATTCAATGGTAACAAAGGTCTCAGTCTTCATGGTTGGTAATAAAAATATGCGTTTATGGCGACATGTACAAGACATGAACAGTTGATCACAGTACTTTTCAAATCTTGTTTTCTAATGATTTTTCAGCATTCTATTTAGCATGCAAGAACTTCGTTAATACAAAGTAACCATCTTGGCGATTGCGTCGCCTCTAAAGGATAATGTGTTAAGCTCATCTAAGTAACGTGTGCCTTATATACACATCAATGTAACGCTATACGTTGTGGATCTGCGATGAAATAATGTCTTACAAGGAAATATACTCTAATACAGCAGCACAATATTTAACAGGTTCTTCACCATCAAGGCGACGCTAGCCTTTAATACTTTCTCAACCTCATCACCAACCGCGTCAACCCAAGTACTGCCAGCAACACCAACCCCACTGCCACTTCAAATGCCAGCCTTCTCACGTGGATAAACAAACTCAATAGCGCAAGTCCCAATCCCAGCGCGGCGACAACGCCCACGCGTGCCAGGTGATGTCGCTCCATGTCTTTGACATCATCCGTCGGCGCGGCGTAACTTAGCCTGCGCGCAAAATCGGACAAGTCCCAGCCAAGCAAACCGCCGAGCGCGCCGAGCAACATCCACACTGTGGGGAATTCACGCCAAACACCATACACCGCGGCGATGAGCGTGAGAAACAAAGCAACAGACGAAAACCAATAATATTTCCGCCAATGCGCCGCCAGCCAGAGAACTCCCAGCAAGATGAGCCAGCGTACAGGGTCGGCAAATCCCGCCAGCGAATATCCATACGCCAGCGAGGCAGTCCCTGTGATGATGCTTAATACCATCGCGATGATCGTCATTCATACCTCTATGCAACTCCGCTGGTTGAGTAGCCGAGGCGTACAGCCCGAAGGCGTATCGAAACCAGCATGTAAGCAAAACAGCTCTGGTTAGTGGTGGTTTCGATACGCCTTCGGCTACTCAACCACCGGAGTATCTTTTAAAACATTATCTTCCAACACTCCTCAACCAAACAGGCGGACGCCCCAGCCTCTGCTTCACAACCTGATCGAACGGTTCAGTTATATCCCATTCCAACACCTGGATGCCAGCGCGTCCCACTTTTTGCAACAACAAGGAGCGCTCCATTTTTATCACACGCGACGCCAGTTCCACATTTTTATCCTGCGCCAGATACGACAACTCAAACTTCACCGGGTCAGGACACACAACCAACACCTGATACCCTTGTGCTCGCAACTGAACTAATGGAGTCAAATCTGTCTCCATCAATGGCGAAACCAAAATGACTTGCGATTCGGGCGGGAACAAGCGCGTCGGTAGGTGGTCAAAATCAGCAAATACTTCACTGCCACCCGGCTTGGCATGTGCCAGCGAATGCAATATCCGCTCACGCTGCACCTTCCCATATCCGGGAAACGTCCAGCCCAAAAACGAAGCATACACCAGCAAGCCCACACGATTGCCCTGTGCCAGCAACGCATCCGCCAACGCCGCCGCGGCTCCCACCGAATGTTCGAACAACGAATGTCCATGCGCAAACTGGTTCGTCCGCAAACGCCCATCGAGCACGATGCCCACGTCCGCCACCCGCTCCTGCTGAAACTCATTCGAATACAGATTTTCCACACTGCGAGCGCTCGCCCGCCAATTGATGACACGCGGCGAATCACCGGGTTGATAGCCACGGACTCCGAAGAACTCCGTCCCTGAACCACCTGCCCGCGCGGGAATTGTCCCCGCATAGACTTTTGTGCGACGCGGACGAATCGCAACGTGACGCAGGCGCGTCACAAGCGGGAAGACGAACAACTGTCCCTTCGCTTCGATCTCGACCTTGCGGCTGGTCACGCCCAAAGAATCCTTGATCTCAGCCCGAACCTTTTCAAATCCATACCCCCCGCGTGGTCCCGCGACCGTATAAGCAAAAGTGAAAGAAGAATCTTTCGGAAGCCGAGATCAGATGCCGGTTAAGAGGGACGCGTTGTTTCAAATCCGCAGGCACTAGATCTTCGATAAGTACTTCTTCCAAATGTGAACCATGATTGGTAATTGTCACCGTCACAACGACTTCAGCATTTGGCGAGACACGTTCCGCGCTCAAATGCCGCGTCGCTTCAAGTTTGATCTTATCGGGTGCAAAGAAAAATCCCGTCAAGCAAAAAAATGACAAGCGGCAACGCCAGCGCGATAAACTCCCCACGCACCGTAGCAATGCCAGTGATGATAAGCGAGTAAGTAATAAGACTTAGAAACAATGAGCGTGACATAAAGTTTATCGCGCTGAGCGGAAGTGAGCGTTTGCGAAGCCGCAGACGAAGCACATATCGCCAAGGGCGCTTCGTCTGCGCTACACTCCGCTCAGCAGACTACTTCACCACCGGCACCGGCGTCTTCGCCACCGAATCACGGATGACATCATCCGTGACCGAACTTGCCATCCAATACTCTGGCTGAAGGATGATGCGATGACCAAGCACAGCAGTGGCGTAACGCTTGATGTCGTCGGGCACGATGTATTCGCGCCCATCGAGCGCGGCGTTGGCACGCGCCATCTTGAGAAAAGCCAGCGACCCGCGCGGGCTGGCGCCGACAGCTACACGACGATCGGTGCGCGTGGCATGGACAAGCGCCGCGATATATTCCTCAAGATCAGGGTCCACATGGACAGTTTCCACCGCGGCACGTAGATCAAGCAATTGCTTTGCCTTGGTAATTTCACTCAACACAACTTCATCTTGCTTGCGCTCACGGCGGCGGCGCAAAATAAGTTTCTCCTCCTCCAAACTTGGATAACCAACTTTGAGCTTCAACATGAAACGATCCAACTGCGCTTCGGGCAACGGGAACGTGCCTTCGTATTCAATTGGGTTTTGCGTGGCGAGCACAAGGAAAGGCACAGGCAACGGGAGCGTTTCGCCCTCAATGGTGACGTGTCCCTCCTGCATCGCCTCCAGCAAAGCGGACTGTGTCTTCGGCGAAGCGCGGTTGATCTCATCGGCAAGGACGATGTTTGCAAAGATCGCTCCCTTACGAAGCTCAAATTTGTTCTTCGTGCGGTTGAAAATGTATCCACCCGTAATGTCGCCGGGCAACAGATCAGGGGTGAATTGAATGCGTTTGAACTCCAATCCAAGTGCGGTTGCGAAACTGCGCGCCACCAGCGTTTTCCCCAATCCGGGAAAATCTTCCAGTAGGATATGTCCACCCGCCAGCACGGACGCCATCATCATCTCCAGCAGGTCGCGCTTGCCAACGACAGCGCGCTCCACTTCTGCAATGACTTGTTTGGTTGTTGTTGAAACTTTAGATATATCTGCCACGTTGATTCTCCATGTTGTGTACTGTATCCACGCGAGTCCCGCAAGGGGATGATATGCGTCGCACCGAACTGGTCTGGTAAATCTAATTAAGCAGGCACATCCACTCGATGAAACTCATCACATTAAGTAAGGTGCGACGCACCCTCATACCTTACTTATTTCCAACCTGCGATTCCAAAAAATCTACTGCTTCGCTGACATCATGATCGAGCGGGGTCTTTGTCGGGCGTGAAAAAAGCCCTGCCACACGTGGATGATCGGTGAATGAGCCATGCAATCCGTTTTCAAGATAAGTTTGCACACCATTATTTGGCTCCCAATCCGAACCAGTTAACGGGTCAAAGACCGAACGGGTTTTTCCAGTCTCACGCTGAGATAGTACCTGGTACGCGATCTTCCCCAACCGGTTCGCGATCAACCACTTGAAATAGTTGCCGCGCTCCGATTTCTTCACCCAAGCCGCAAGCGTTTCCACCTGTCCAACTGTCGGTTTTGTTTTGACGGTTCTTCTGCCAAGCGGTTTAGTCTTTGGCAAAAGGCTGCGTACAAGAACGACCAGCACAAAGACAATAACAACGATCCACCACAAGGATTGATGGACAGCGTGATACACAAGTCCCAATACCCAAAACACATAAGCCGCCGGGACAATGATCGCATCATAAACGGCGCCACGTAATGGGAAAGCCAGTAAAAGAGAGATCACAATAATTCCGAACAGGGCAAATAAGCGGCGCATCAAACTGTCTCCCCGCAATATTGTAGTATTGTCGTCAGGCAGGCAACTGCTTCATTGATCTCTGTTGGTCCCGTCTTTTGCAAGCCATAGCGCACACCCTCAAACAGACGCGTCAACCTTCGCACCGCATCACTTGGCAAGCCAGAATTCTCAAGGCGGGTCGCAAACTCCGCGGGGGTCATCGAAAGTCCGCGTTGTATATTCTTTTTATCGCCAACCACATCACTCATACGAAAATAACAATTTATGATGACGTCCGTCGAATCTCTGCCTGACGACAGGTCATGTAAAGACGAACGCGCCACCCGCGCGATCTCAGAAAGGGGTTTGTTTGAACTCGCTGGATTTAGTTCCTTCCATGTCCTAAACAGCTTCCACCCAAGATACGCAATGGTCAGAACGATCAATACACTGACAGCATAAGAAATGAACGAAATCTCCTTCGGTGGAGTAAAGACCGGCGGCGGTATTTCGGCAAGACCTTCAGCGCTTTTGCTCGACGAATCAACATTGAAATTAAAATTTAAAAGCAGAGAGTATCTCAGGATAACGGTTTAGAAGATAATACAAAGCCCAATAAGTAACTGCAACACGGATAAAAATCCGAAGCATCCTTTTTCGACCTTCCGGCGAAAGCAAAACTGCGATCAGCGCAACAAGGACCGTCAGCACCATCCACAGGACGATCTGTGACCAGAGCGAAACTTCCTCCAGGGATTCGTTGACAGCCATAGGAGGCAAATCGAAAGGAGCCGCGTCTTTATAACCGATTGGCTGGGAAGCAATAAAAGAAACATTTTTCAGGCTGACAGAGAGCACGGTCAAAGCCCCCAACGCAAGGATGGACACCAGCAATACCCAAGTCTTACTTTCAAGGAAAGAACGCATGGTTGTTTAGAAATTTTACCATTACGGCTATAATTGAAAACACCCTCTATATGACTGAATTAACGAATGATCCCTGCAACGCCCCGTTACATCCACAAGCCGCCGAAGGACTGCGTCTATTTAACGCGGGAGAATACTTTGAGGCGCATGAAGCCTTGGAAGAGGCGTGGAAAGAGGAAAAGGGAGAAGTGCGGATCCTGTATCAGGGAATATTACAGATCGCGGTCACATATTTGCATATTACCCGCGGGAATTACAATGGCGCGGTCAAAGTGTATCGCCGAGGTCAACCAAAACTGAAAGACTGGGCTGATGTTTGCAGGGGAATTTTCGTTGAAGAACTACGACAAAACGCCGAAGCAGTTATCAAGGAAGTACAACGGCTTGGACCAGATCGAATCTCTGCATTCAACACGTCCCTGTTGAAGCCTATAAAATGGAACGAGAAGCACATCTACATCTGCGACCGTTGCGGACACGAGATGCACGAAAAAAACTGTAAAGTGACCTGCCCAAACTGCGGGAATAGATTCGACTGTTCGGATTTGAATATTTATTTCGATTAATACATAATAAGTAAACAGAACATCCAGAAGGCTTATTCTGAAAGGTTTTGTTCAGCCGATCAAGCCTTCAGAACGATATTTACCGCACAACCCGAAATGTCTTTATACTTTGTTCAAAGGTGGGCAGGTTCTCAAAGAATTTGCTAATCTCTGTCGCATATGCCACAAACCAGACTGTATTCCCGTCAAGAAAAGCATACAACAGTTCGTTATTGTCCACATTATTCTCGCGCGTTTCGATAATAATCTTTCGAGCCTCGACCGAATTAACAAATACCGTTCTACGATCCGTCACTCGCGAGGTTTGCGGAAGGGTGGCAATTTTGGCGTCTAAATGCGCATCCAACAAATCCCCAGCCAGAAGGTCATAAGCCACGACAACCACCACGTTATAGACCGAGGACTTGGATGGAATTTCAGTTATCATGAGTTCTGAAACATTAAAACCAGCTATGTTGTTTTTTGTTTTCTTATCTGCCAGCTTAAAGTTGGCAGGCATCCAGATTTCTACCAAGGCGGTTTTATATTGCTTCCAATCCGTGGGGATCAACTGTTCGTAAGGGATCGGTGTTGGCGCCATCGTTGGAGTCACTGTCGGCACAACGGTGGCTCTTGCAGGAGTCACCGTTGGCTCAAGCGTTTGAGTTGGCGGTTGAGCAGATAATTTGGAAGTTGCGTTTCCCAACACCAGCCAGCCACCCAGGCAAACGATCAGAATTAATACCCCCGCCAAACCGGCAAGAATCCCGATCTGTATGTTTGTCATACCAAAGTATTTTTTCTCTTCGTTCATAAGTCCTCCGCTTTCCCTTGAAAGTATGACGGAATCTTACCCGCGTATACTACAACAACCGTTGTAACATCATGACTGTATGAGTATTGCCCTTGCAGGTGCGCCATCGGAGCCGGCAATTTTCAGCGGCAGACAATACAAATCGTAGAAACCACGCGTAACCTGAGAAAGATTCAATCCTTCCACCACCACAACTCCCGCCTTCAACAATACGGAATGTGTCGGTGCGGAATCATTATACGGCGCAACGGATAGATAATCCACACCCACGAGTTGAACGCCGTGCTCGACCAGCCACTCCGCGCCATCTTCTGAAATGGCGACATAATCCGTTTGGAATTCCGATTCACCGTTTGCCCAAAAATGCGAGTTGCTTGTGCCGAACAGGACGCGCTTCATATCAGACGTGATCTCCGTTCGCTCCAATACATCGGACGAGATCGCATCGATCCCATCCGGCATCTGAATCACATAACAAGGTCCCGTCAACACTTCGAGCGATAACTGCTCGACCGTGCGTCCATCGTTGAGGAAGTGATGCGGCGCATCTACATGCGTACCGAGATGCACACTGGTGCTGATACTCGTGCAATTCGTAGACGACCCCTTGTCCATGGATTCGAATTGTTTGAGTTCAAGTCCCGGGTCGCCGGGCCAGGTGGGAAGATTTGGCGAAATGGTTACGGAGATATCGTGGATAGTCATGTGAAGCTCCTTGATATTAACGTCCCGCTTCGTCTGCGCTACGGCCGCTGGAGCATGGATAAGCTACGGGCTGGGAGTCGGCGTTTCGGACGGAAGCAGGGTCGAGGTCCCAGCAAGAGACGGGATGGACATCGGAGTTAACGTTGGCGTGATGGTCGGAGTCGGTGTCGATATCGAAGGTATCCATCCACTGTAAGCAAAATATTCCTGCAAAAATCCAGCACGTTCTGCATCTGTCATTAGGCGCGGACGTGAATAATCTTCAATCATTGCCGTGATCAATTCCGTGCTGATATATTTCCCATTATAGATCACATGACGGTCAAAAAACGTGCGGCGGATGCCGCGCGGCATCCAGTCCTGGTCGCCCATTTGGTCGAAGAATAAATTACCCAAACCATAATGGACAAACGCGCCGTTATAGAATTCCATCTTTTGCGAATAATGTGCCTGACTTCCACTGACAATGGAGGCGCCTAAATCAGCCATCAAACGAAAATCACTCACCTGTTGTACAGCGGGATTCCAATCATAACTTTCGTTCCATTGAAAAGTAGAGATAACCACATAACCCTGCGATTTCAACTCGGCGATCTTTTGTTGAAGATACGGGAAAGTTACACGGCGCGGCGCCAGGCTGATAATCAGTGGCGGTTGGGAAGCGACCTATATCCGGTTTGTTACAACCGATGAAAGCGATCTTGTTTCCATTCACATCGAACAATGCAGGCTTGAATAAATCTTGCAGGTCCTGCCCGCCGCCAAAATACGGGATGTGATCTGCGCGATACATATCAAGCGTTTGATACATGGCATACGGACCATAATCGGCAAAGTGATTACCCGTCAACTCGATCACATCGGTGCCGATGTCCGTCAGCAAATCCATGTATTTCGGGTCACTGCAAAACACAAGCGCGCCCGCTTGCGGCTTTGGATAGGGACAGTCCGTAAAAAACGGGATCTCATTGCTCACATGCATAATATCGGCTTCGCGGAAAATATCGCGCATCTTTTCGCCGGGGTACAGCGAACCCTTGAGTTCCATTGTCACAGCGGTGGCACGCACGAGCGCGGTCACACCGGTCATAATGATCGTCGTCAGTTTGGACGAATCATAGTTGGATAAGCTCAAAGAGGAAGAATCAACCGTCGCCGAGGTCTGAAGCGAAAAGTCAACGATGAGCGGATATTTGGATGAGTCAAATCCTTTGCGAATCGGGGACTGCCCATCAACGGTCAAGACTTTCCATTTTGGTTCAATCGATTCAAATGGGATGATCGCCCATGCGGATTCGCTCCATGCGGTATCAAGCAATTGATCTGACGCCACGCTTCGCACCGACCCCGAAGCGGGTTCGCCCCAAATCGCCGTGAACGCCTTTAGAGTTGAAGTCGTCCATCAGCAAAGGCGTGGAAGTCGCTCCCCCACCCCACATGGATTTAAGTTCGTCAGAGGTCACACCATCTTTGATCGTTGGAAACGGTGCGACCAGGGCATAAACCCATTGAAACTGAATCCCACCAGAACTGTTCGTTGTCGCAACATCCAGATTCAAATTGGGTAAGTTCAATTGAGTCGACCTGTTCGCGCAAAGCAGGCGGGACCGCATCGCTGATATTCACGCCAACGGGAGCAGGCGTATTCGCGATCATCGCCGCCACCGGGACGGACGTTGGGGTTGATGTTGAAGCTTCTGCAATAACTTGTGGAGCGGGAATGGAAACTGACGCCGCCTGCGTTCCACAAGCAGACAGGATCACTGCAAACACACTAAGGAGAATCGAATAAACGGTTGAGTTGTTTGATAGGCATAGCGCCCGATTATACTATTCCGACTTAAGAGTTAGCTCAGAAAGTGTGAACTGTTTGAGGGCGTCTTCGTCAATCGTCACACCCAAACCGGGTTTATTTGGGACGGTAATCGTGCTGTCATCGTTCAATACAAAACGCTCGTTCGTGATATCGCGATGATAATAACGATCCGAAGCTGAAATGTCCCCCGGTAAAACAAATCCCGGCAACGAAGCCAGCGCAAGATTCGAGGCACGTCCGATTCCGGTTTCCAACATGCCGCCGCACCAGACAGGGATATTTCTCTCACGGCAATAATCATGGATCATGATCCCCTGACTCAGCCCGCCCACCCGCGCAGGCTTAATATTGATATTCCGACATGCTTCCATCTCCAACGCGTAGCGCGCATGACGCGGCGAGAGGATACTTTCATCCAAACAGATCGCTGTCTTGAACTCCGCTTGCAATTTGCGATGATCCCAAATATCGTCTTCATATAATGGTTGTTCGATCAACAACAAATTCAAATCATCGAGCGGCTTGAGCGCGCTGGCGGTTTCCAAAGTATATGCGGAGTTCGCATCCACCTGCAAGCGCAAGTCAGGATATTTTTTTCGAATGGAGGTTGTCTCCTCCACTTCACGTCCCGGTTTGATCTTGATCTTGACGCGGCGATAGCCTTTCTCTAAAAAGGAATCAACGGTTCGTACCAGCGCCGCGGCTGATTCTTGAATCCCAATCGAAACTCCCACTTCAACCTTGTCCCGTTCACCGCCAAACATTTCTTTCAATGACTTTCCATCGCGTTTCCCAAGCAAATCCCAGATCGCCATCTCCACACCTGCCTTGGCAAGATGATGTCCACGGATACCTTCCACGCGTTTCTGGAAATCAAGCGCGTCCGTAATATCTTTCCCAAGAATAAGTGGAGCGACAAAATCCTTGAGGATATGCCAGGCAGTACCGGTCGTCTCATAGTTATAGCCCGGCTCACGCGAAGCGACACATTCGCCGTAACCGATAAGTCCTTCGGCATTGCAACTCAATAATGACGCACTGACGATCCGTCTCGCGCCCGAAGGAGGTTTCAAATGGCGCGATGAGAGGCATGGATATATGATGGAGGGTGATGGATTCGATTTTCATAGTGGGTTATGTCAAGTGTATAATATTTATCAATTATATTCAATGGCGAGAGCAGATCATCTAATGAAATAACTTTGACCGATGAAGACACAGATATTCAAGAGCAAATAATTGTATCCCAGACGCTTATAGCGTTAAGGAATCTAAAAAAATGGTTAGGTGTTTTGGCTATTATCCTGGTCCAACTGGTCTATTCCTGCCCTTTACGGACAGCCCAATGGAAAACGAACTTAAAGTCTTCAATATTGTCGCTTCTATATTTCAAGAGCTTTTAGCTCCCGTAGTTACTTTAACCTTCAGCTTGTGAAATTGTTGGAGAGCCGAATCTCAGAAGAGTTATCTGGGCTATTAAGAAATCGTAGCTGAATGTTTAGCTAGGTTAAGGGATGAAATCCAACAGGTTAAGTCGAATAAAAGACAATGCTTTTGACTACAGATCAAAGCCAAAGACTGCCTTGCAACTAAGGCAATATGCTATCCAATGGCAAGCAGACAACTTGGCTTTAGAAGATGCCATTGAAAAATTGTACCGTTTGACGAAGCAGATGGAAATAGTATTCGCTGTAGAAATAATTATCTTTTGAAATACTAATCTGCCAAGTTCAAAATCTCAGTAATCTATTTGGCACGCTTACGTTCATCGAAGAAGTAGATATTAAATTACCATCCTTCGAAATAGTCACCGATGACTACTAAACATTGATTTCTAACCTAGACATCCGAGTTCTTTGAGAACTCGGATGTCTTTATGGTACATAGATTCTCTCATTCAGTAAATGCGCGCAATCATTCTTCCACTTTCACTTCCCCATTATCATCTTCCATTTTCAAACCACGCAGGGCTTCGTCCACGCTGACTGCCTTCGCCGCGGCGCATGCCTGCGGCGGGAGTCCCGCAATAGGGACAGATATTCCACGGCAGTTCCATCAGTCGGTTACAGTTTTCGCAGTTCTTCTTTAGCTTGGTATGGCAATTGGGACAAACCTGCCATTCGTCTTTGACGCGGCGTTCACATCCCGGGCAGAGAGGCAGGTCTTCCAACGCTTGAAGAAGAGCTTCTTCTTCGAGCGTCTTTTGATATTCTTCTTCCAATGTTTTTGTCGGGCGGAGAATGAGATATACCAATATGCCTGGCAAATTCAAAACAGCGACCAGAAGTGTCGCGAGCGTTTGCACCAACGGGTCGCGAGCACGCGTGCGGATGTCGCGGTAGGTCCACACGACGAGTGAAATCCATAAGGCGGCAAGGAACGCGCCGCCAAAAGCAGTCAATACAAGAATGGAGTTGCTAACAAAAGTGGGATCAAAAGTCATAGGTCCTCATGAAACTGTCCTTCGTCTACGCTCAGGACGAATGTAAATCTATTGTATCCCATCTTATGGGGTTGCATGTTGAAAATACCATTCGCCATCACCTTGTGAAACATACGAACTCGTACCAAGTACTTCATAAAATGTGATGCCCGGACGCATATAGATCGGTGCACCGCTTGTTGTGGTGAGCAAAAGAGGTTGGTCTTTGTTGGTTCGATACCATTTCGCCACAATCCCCACGCCATCGCGAAAAACATAGGCTTCACCGGAACCGGTCAGGTCTATGTGATAGACCTCGTCCTCCTCTTGAAACGTATTGGCAAATGTATGATACGCCATAATGACGATCACATTCGAGGCGTGGACCACTCCTCCCGTAACCCTATCCGTAAGAGGAGCATAAGTCTCAGGCTTGCCGCCATGCTTATCGTCCACTTCCTGATAACGCATATATTGTTGCGTTGACGGATCATAGTCCCAATAGTTATAGGAGTAATCCGAATACGTTGTGTAGATTTTATTGCCGACCAAGTCAGATGGCGGAGGAGCACTATCATTGAAGAAGCCACTCCGTATGGTGGGACGGTCATTCTTCAAACCTTTCTTCGCAATACAGTCCTGCCATTTAATCGTATTGAAATAAGAGTTGTTATAGACCTCTATCTTGCGTTCAGGCAAAAGACTAAAGGGAGGACATGTACTAAAGGACGGCACAACCAGAAAGTCCGCAAAATCGGTGCTTTGAAAATAAGTCAACACACGCGGGTCGGCAAATTTGAATACGAGATACGCCTGATACATACGTTGAATATTTTCATCAAAGAATCGTCCCGAACGGACGGGTCCCACCCACTCTGAATTATTGCCATAAAAAACCCCGATAAAACGCGTCAACCCGCCTTCGATATAGTATTCAAAAGCATTGTCCGCGAGGGTCAAGCCCGATTGCGGACGGATATAACGCGGATAGTTCGCCACCTTGATCGCCATTGGGCGGCGCTGCATCAAGGCAGGGTCGGAGGGCGGCAAGCCGGTCAATGGATTGAGCGTGGTCGGTAACGTAAATGCCGGAACATTTCCACCCTCCGGCAGAGTTTCGGGTGGGATGATGATCGGGGTGGCTGTGGGAGGCGGCAGGGTCGCGGTTGGCAGAGAAATTGTCGGCAAGGATAAGGGCGTTGGCGCCTCACCAACATACAGTGAGTCTGGGGCGTTGTCTGCTTCCGGTTGAAAAGGTGTCGGTGTGAGAATCCCGCTTGCAGATACCGAATCCGCTGAGGCACCACATCCCGAAAGGATCAGAGAGAGAGTCAGAAGTAATATAAAAGTGGAACGCATGGGTTGAATTGTACAACAATCGACGAGGCATGCAAACCCCGCACGCTTCATTCACCCTTTAGTGTAGCGTGCGGGACAAACCTGACATAGTACCCCCCAGGGTGTAAAATTGCGGAACCATGTTCATATTTGCCACGGTTTCGATCCTGTTCCTCATAGCCCTTATATTGTTGATCTTGCAGTTCGTTTTACCTGGGTTCCGTTATGCATGGTTGATCGCGGCGATTGGAGGATTGATAGCATGGATCAGTGTGTTCGTATGGCAAGCGGGAATGCCTGTGCTTCTACAACTTCCACTTTGGGAACCTGAAACTCTTTTTCAGACAATCACCCTTTTTCGTTGCAGATGGGATCGCATGGGCTTTTGCACTCAGCCTGGTCACATTGTGTTTAGCGATCATTATTACAGCAGTTGCGCGGGAGAACTTTCCAAACCCACTCGGCTGGATCGGCGTATTGGTCATCACAGCTTTCGGGGTCCTTGCTGTAACCGCAGATAACCCGCTCACTCTTGTTTTGATTTGGGCGGCGATCGATCTTGTGGAATTGATCTCACAAATGCGTTTCGTGGAAGATCCCAAACTAAGCGAACGCATGGTAGCCGCGTTCGCTTCGCGCGTGACCGGCACACTGATCCTGTTATGGGCAAGCATGGTCAGCGCCTCGAACGGTCTCACTTTGGATTTTCGCTCGGCTCCACCACAAGCCGGTTTATACCTGGTAGCCGCGGCGGCTTTTCGACTTGGCGTTTTACCGCTTCATCTTCCGTATGCGAGCAAATCATCCATCCGACGCGGCTTATGGCACCGGCTTGCGCATGATCTCGGCAGGTTCAAGTTTGATTCTTCTCACGCGAATTCCATTGGCGAGTGTCGAATCTCCAATCACGCCCTACTTAATGATGTTCGTTTCGATTGCCGCCCTTTATGGCGCATGGATGTGGATGCGTTCGCCGGACGAATTAACCGGGCGTCCTTTTTGGTTGATCGGCTTGGGTTCACTGGCGGTAGCCGCGGCTTTGCGCGCAAACCCAATCGGTGCAACGGCATGGAGCTGCGCGTTGATTCTATCCGGCTCGGCATTATTCCTTTCCTCGGCACAAAACAAATGGATTGAACGCGCCCTATTCATCGGCTTGTGGGGAATCTCGTCACTGCCTTTTTCGCTCACCGCCATTGGTTGGGACAATGGACGGGAAAGTTTCTGGCTGGCGATCCCGTTTCCTCCTTGTGGCACATGCCATGTTGATGACCGGTTTCATACGCCACACCCAGCGTTCTTCCGCCCGCACAAACTTTGACGCCCAGCCCATCTGGGCAAAGAACGTATACCCCATCGGCATCGCCGTCCTACTATTGACCATTTTGACTCTCGGTCTCTTCGGCTGGAACGGGACTCTCCAATTCGGCAACTGGATCGCAAGCATCGCCGCTTCCCTTCTGACCTTGGGTCTGCTCTGGCTTACCCCGCGCTTTACGCATCCTCAACCCGGTCCGCGCACATTGGGTGGGATCCACTGATCCGTCCTGGCTTGAAAATATATATCAAGCCTTATGGAAGATATACCAGCAACTCGGCAGACTCAGCGACATACTCGCAAATGTATTGGAGGGCGAAAGCGGCATGATGTGGACACTGCTCTTCCTCGCTCTTTTCATCTCGGTCTTCATACAAAGGACACCCTAAGTCATGTCCCTGGCTCTTTCATGGATCGTAATCATTTTGATCGCTATTACGTCGGTGGGCTTGTTGCTTGCCTATGACTGGCGCTGGTTGATCATCTGGCTTTCCATACAATACGTCGGAATGTTCATATTGACCTTGCAAAACTGGCCCCTGGGAATGGCTTCCGTCAAAGTAGTGGCAGGCTGGATGGGCGCCGCCATTCTGGGTATGACCCGCTCCGGTTTACCGCAGGAAGATGCCAAACAGATCGGAGAGTCTTTTACCGCGCGGACGTCTCTTCCGCTTGTTCGCGGCAGGCATTACTGGCTTGATCATCGCCGCGGCAACTCCACGTGTGGACGCGATCATGGCAGATGCGGGCATTGCAGTCACAGCCGGGAGCCTCCTTATGATCGGCATGGGCTTGCTTCACCTCAGCATAACCGATCACATATTACGCGTCACAATCGGACTCATGACCATACTCTCCGGATTTGAAGCTTTGTACGCAACTGTGGAAGGTTCGGTGTTGGTTGCAGCGTTATTGGCAGTCATCAATCTGGGACTGGCGTTGGTGGGGGCATATCTCCTGACCGCATCCAATGCGACCGAGGCAGAAGAACCTCTATGAGCGCGCCGTTCATCTGGATCATTGCCCCTGTTGGCATTGCTCTATTACTATTATTCGTTACTAATCAACGTGCCTTGAGTCTAATAGGCGGGAGCCTTGCGGTGATGCTTGCTCTCAGCGCTCAACTCCTTCCTATCGAAGAGGCAATAAAACTGGGAACGATCTCCATTAAGATCAATTCGTCGCTGAATATTCTGGGACGTGTCCTTCTGATCAAACCTGCCGAAGGATCATTGCTCGCGTTGATTTACGGAGCCGCGGCGCTCTGGTTCTTCGGCGCCGAAGCGGCAAAAGCGCCGCTGAGAATGATTCCACTCGGACTGATCATTACTTCCCTGATGGTCGCATCCATTGCGGTAGAACCATTTCTGTTTGCCGCGCTTTTCATTGAAATGGCGGTGCTTCTGTCCATCCCAATGCTCACGAGCATTTATCGACCTCCCGGGCGGGGCGTAATTCGATTTCTCATCTATCAAACACTTGCCATGCCATTTATTCTTTTAGCCGGGTGGCTGCTTGCAGGCGTGGAAGCCAGCCCCGGCGATCTCGCTCTTGCGGCTCAGTCCGCATCCATGCTGGGACTGGGATTTGCATTCCTGCTTGCAATCTTCCCTCTCTATAACTGGATACCCATGCTCCTGGAGGAAACTTCTCCATTTGCCGTTGGTTTTCTTTTGTGGATATTGCCAACCACAACCCTGATCTTCGGAATGGGTTTTCTTGACCGTTATTCATGGCTTCGTTCCTCTCCCCAATTGGCGGTCGCGCTTCGATCTGCAGGCTTGCTCATGGTGGTCACTGGCGGCGTATGGGCGGCATTCCAACGTCGTCTGGAACGGATCATGGCATACGGTTCTGTTGTCGAGACCGGTCTAGCGCTTATCGCGCTCAGCCTGGATTTGAGGCTGGGTATCCCCATATTATTTCTACTTATCCCCGCCCGCGCGCTGGGGCTTGCAGTTTGGTCTCTCTCTTTAAATGTTATCAAAGAGCATGTCGAATCCATGCGACTTTAACTCGGTACGCGGCATCTTGCGAACAGTTCCAATTGCCAGCACAGGGTTGATCCTTGCATCACTTTCAACAGGCGCCTTCCCTCTATTAGCAGGCTTCCCTGCACGATTGGCTTTGTGGGATGGGCTTTCACGTGTGTCACTGAGTAGTGCTTTATGGTTGGGCGTCGGCATGATCGGTTTACTTATCAGTTCCTTCCGTTCGATGGCTGTACTTAGCATGGCAGACGAGTACACAGGCTGGGAACTACGCGAAGGCTGGTTGCCCGGAATCATGCTCGGGCTGGGAATGATCGGGCTGTTCATCCTGGGGTTATTTCCACAGATCATCCAATCTTTGCTATCCAACCTGCCCGCCATGTTCGAGCACCTCGGGCGTTGAGGCGGTATAATCACAACGCAATTCAAAAGTACGCGCCGGAGGAAACATGGATTTTGAACAGATCGTCAAACGCCTGCAATGGCTGGACGAGGAACACCGCAAGGATAAAGCCGCCATCATCGCGCTGGAGGAAAAAATCGCGTCCTATGAGGGGAGTGTTGACACAGTTGCCAAACAGGTCAAACCGCTCGAAAAACAAATATCGAGCCTTTCATCCACACTTGCGCGTCTCGATCAATTCGATGCGATCGTGGCAAACCAACGCGAAGAGATGAAAAAGGCACTCGATGAGCTGGATAAAAAATATCAAAAGCGCGAAAAGGAAATCACCAAGCAACACTTGAAAGACATCGAGCCATTCAACAAGGAAATTGACCAGCTAAAAAAACCGCTCACTGAACTGGCACCAATTAAACGTGATATCAAGGCGCGTATCACCGAGGAAGAACGATTACATCAGGAGATCAAAGACCTAAAGCCGCCCATTGATGAAGCCATTCGCGCAGCAGAGGAGGCAACACGCGCCCAGCGTGCTTTCGAAGAAAGCCGCAAACAGGAGTTGAAACGAATCGCCGATCTGCAAGGTGAACTGACGGCACTCCGTAAACGTATTGACGAAGCGCGTGAAAAAGCAGACCTGGGTGCAGACAGCTACAAGAATGTGGATAATCGTATTAAGGAATTGCAGTTATCCGAATTAGAACGTAAAGCCTCACAGACCGAGTTTATAGAGAAACAAACCATTGCACAGATCGACCGTGATCGAGCCTACAAGGAATGGCGCGATAAATATTCCGATTTTCAGAAACAGGTTGAAACTCTCGAATCGCAATCTCAGGCGCTCGAAGAAACATTGCGCTCCGCCAAGCGTGCGCAGGAAACCTATAACGAACTCAACACCAAACTCGAGCGGCGCATCAATGAAGTGACCGAAATGCAAAGACTCGCCGAAGACCGTCTCCGGCAGGAATGGGTCACATTCAAAGCTGATGACCAAAAACGCTGGACCGGCTATACATTATCTCAAGATGAAGGTTCAAAGGATGTTCGCCGTTCCGTGAAAAAATTGGAAGAGCGCATCAGCACACTGGATGAATCTGCGCAAATAGTACAAGATCAACTTCATCAAACGGCAGATGCCACCGAACAACAACTTCAAGAATTAATGAATGTTGCGCACGAATGGCTCTCTGCCTACGAAAGAATTATGGGGCACGGCAAAACAACCAAGAAATCAAAAAAATAAAACCCAGACTGTAAGGAAACCTTATCTTTCCTCTTTCTTCTTTCATGTATTATAAGTAAAGAGGAAAGAGGAAAGATTTTTATGCGAGTTATCGGAACAGCAGGGCACGTAGACCACGGCAAGTCCACGCTTATTGCCGCGCTCACAGGCATCCATCCTGACCGCCTCAAGGAAGAACAAGCGTGTGAGATGACCATCGAACTTGGTTTTGGCTGGCTCACTCTTCCCAACGGCGAAGAGATCGGGATTGTGGATGTCCCGGGTCATCGCGACTTCATCGAAAACATGTTGTCGGGCATCGGGGGAATTGACGCCGCACTCCTCATCATCGCGGCGGACGAAGGCGTGATGCCGCAAACAAAAGAACATCTAGCAATATTGGATCTACTACAGATTCCTGCTGGGACTATTGTTATGACGAAGACCGATCTCGTCTCAGACTCAGCCTGGCTTGATCTTGTCGAAGCAGACATTCGCGCCGCTGTAAGCGATACTGTCCTAAAAGACGCACCCATCCTACGCGTCTCCGCCAAAACCAAAACGGGACTCGACGAACTCATCTCTACACTCAGTAAATTGCTGGAAGAGAAACCCGCTCGCCTCGACCTGAACCGTCCGCGTCTGCCCATTGACCGCGTCTTCACCATGAGCGGATTTGGCACTGTCGTGACTGGCACATTGAGTGATGGACATCTGTCCGTTGGGGACGAAGTACAAATTTTGCCATCAGGTTTTACAGGGAGAATACGCGGGCTTCAAACACACAAGAAAAAAGAAGAAGAAGCAACTCCCGGTTCACGCGTAGCTGTCAATATTTCGGGCTTAACGACCGAGCAAATCCGACGCGGCGAAGTGGTAACACATCCAGATCAATATCAAGCCACACGCAGACTTGATGCCCGTTTTCGGCTATTGAAAGATGCTTCATCCCCTGCTAAACATGGGGATGAAGTCAAGCTCTTCGTCGGCGCAAGCGAAACCATTGCCACACTGCGCTTGCTTGGTGTGGAAGAGCTTTCTCCTGGCGAAGAAGGTTGGATACAACTCGAATTGCGCGACCCTGTCGTTGCTACGCGCGGTGATCGTTATATTTTGCGACGTCCATCCCCCGGTGAGACGATCGGCGGCGGCGTGATCGTTGACCATCAGCCCAAAGGCAGACATAAACGATTCTGATGAAAACATCCTGAAATCACTGGAAGCATTGCTACAAGGTTCGCCGTCAGATATTCTATTTGAAGCCGCGCTGGGGCTGAATATAGCAGGCATTAAAAATATTGTCAGTCGCTCAAGACTCGAAGCACAGCCCGCTCAACATACCTTGCAAGAATTATTGAAAAACGGTTCATTGGTGCAATTGGAGGAAGGCGAACCAACTATCACAAGCGACATATTGGTTATTGCCCTGCCCCACTGGAACACTCTACGCGACAAAATCTTGCAGCTCGTCGAGACCTATCACAAGACGTATCCATTACGACGCGGTATTCCACGCGAAGAGCTGAAAAGCAGGCTCAAGTTATCACCGCGCGCGTTCAATGCGGTTATCAAAAAACTGATCGCAAGTAAACTGTTTATTGATAACTCAACTTTCATTGCAAAGGCTGAGCATGAGATAAGGTTCAATGATCAGGAGCAGGCGAAGGTCCAGACAATGATGCGTAAGTTCGAGGCGAATCGATTCAGTCCGCCAAGCGTCAAAGAATGTATTTCTGAAGTTGGCGAGGAGGCATTCAACGCGCTGATCGATAGAAAGGAATTGATTACAGTTTCATCAGATGTTGCCTTTCGGAAAAAAGATTATGATTTAATGGAGGCAGGAATTCAGAAAGACAATCATGCAGCATGGACAAATCTCCCTTGCTGAAACACGCG
The DNA here is from genome assembly GCA_963730175.1 of uncultured Chloroflexia bacterium. GTDB lineage: Bacteria > Chloroflexota > Anaerolineae > Anaerolineales > Villigracilaceae > Defluviilinea. Next base: position 69,743 of record CAVSRF010000062.1, read on the forward strand.
ATCTCTTTCAGACCAGTCGCAAGTATGCACAGGCGCTACTGGAACATTTCGATGCGGTCGGCGTTACCATTCGCGATGGTGATTTTAGAAGGCTGAGGAAATAGAATGCTCGTATTGAAACAGCTACTTGCGCCTCCCATCTTCAAAGACGAAGAAAAAACACACCAAGCCTTTTTATTACACATCATATTGTCTGTACTGATTACTCTCCCCATTCTATATGGCGGTTACATACTTATTCAAAAACCCGAGGAGTTCGGGCAGAACACTTACATTTATCTTAATTTTGGAAATCATCAACGTCATATCGTTTATCGCTCTCAGGCGTGGATATGTACGTCAGGCGTCTGCGATTTAAGTTATCGCGATCTGGGTATTCTTAACGGCGGCGACTGTTACCAGTTCAAGTATCTACGGGGTGGCGTATACACTTGGTAACGCGCTGATCATTACTATGGCAGGGATTTTATTAGGTGGACGAGGCGCTTTCACAATGACTCTATTGTCCATTGCAGAAGGCGGAGCGCTGGTCTATGCCGAATTGCATGGCTGGGCTCCTCCAGATATTTTAGATGACGCATTGTCTACATGGGTCGTTATCATTATCCTGTTTATCGTTGGCGCAAGCCTGCAATACCTATCCTTTCGCGAAATGCGTGTCGCTCTCAAACGCGCTCACGCCAGCGAAGAACAGTATCGTCTGATATCTGAGATAAGCTCGGATTACACATTTTCCACCGAAGTGGATTTAGAAGGCGCCATGCACTTGACCTGGGTTGCCGGGGCGTTCGAGACGATAACTGGATTTACACTTGAAGAGTATGTAGCAAGTGGGGGCTGGCTTGCTCATCTTCACCCTGAAGATATTAAAAAAGATGCCGAGGATACGGCAATTATCAAAACCAACAAACCAGTGACAACTGAAATACGCACCATCAAAAAAAGTGGCGCCATAAATTGGGTACGCGTGTATGCGCATCCTATTTGGGATAACAAACAAAACAGACTCGCAGGTATTGTCGGCGCGGTACAGGATATTACCCAACAAAAAATAACGGAGACGATGCTGGCTTACGAACGCGATCTCCTGCAAATTTTCATGGACAATATACCGGATAATATCTATTTCAAAGACACCGAATCCCGGTTCATACGAATCAATAAGGCACAAGCACATTTTCTAAATCTTGACGATCCGCGGGATGCAATTGGAAAATCCGATTTCGATTTTCATAGTCCCGAACTCGCAGAGAAATTCAGACTATTAGAAAAACAGATTATGGAAACCGGCGAACCCCTGTGGAATTATGTTGAATTTAATTCACTAAAAGATGGAGAGCCAGTCTGGTTCTCAACCACAAAAGTACCAGCCAAAAACGAAATGGGGGAAACAATCGGGATCATCGGTTTATCACGCAATATCACAGAGCAGAAACAGTTTGAGGAGACACTGGCGAACGAACGCGACCTCCTGCAAATATTTATGGACAACATTCCCGACACTTTATACTTCAAAGATACAGAATCCCGGTTCATACGCATCAACAAGGCGCAGGCTAACTTATTACGAGTGAACACTCCGCAAGATGCGATCGGTAAAACTGACATGGACTTTTTTCCCCCGATCTTGCTCAACAATTCTTTGAGGAAGAAAAACAAATTCTAGCATCTGGGCAACCCGTCATTAACCGGATCGAATTTAATCCTACAGAAGATGGAAAACCGCGCTGGCTCTCCGCTCACAAAAGTACCGGTCAAAGATTTGTCTGGGAATTTGATAGGCACTATCGGCGTCTCTCGCGATATCACACAACAAAAAACACTGGAAACCATGTTGTCCTACCAACGTGATATATTGCAAATCTTTATGGATAACATACCAGACCAGGTATATCTCAAAGACACCGAATCGCGCTTTGTAAGGGTCAATCAGGAGCAAGCTCGGTTTCTAGGTATCGATTCCCCCCAAGATGCCGTCGGCAAAACAGATCTTGATTTTCAGTCTCTGGAACTTGCGCGGTATTTTTTAGCCGAAGAAAAGCACATCATGGAAACTGGCCAGCCAGTTTTGAATCGCATCGAATTCAATCCAACCAGAGATGGAAAGCCACGCTGGCTGTCAACAAGCAAAGTACCGGCAAAAAATGAATTGGGGCAAATCATTGGTACGATTGGAATATCCGTTAATGTTACAGAGCAAAAACTTCAGGAAGAGAAGGAGAATCAGCGCCGTGAAATGCTGGAAAAGGTGATCCAACTTGGAAAGCAAGTCGCAGAGGTAAGCGACCTACAGACCACTCTCAAACGAATATGGCATGCAGTACATGATGATTTGGGGTTTGACCGTTTGGGGATTTACCTTTATGATCCCGAACTTAATTCCATGAATGGGACCTACGGAACCAACATTCAAGGTGAAATGGTGGAAGAATGGCATCTTCATATCCCCATCAGTGATGAAAATATTGAAACGGTCTCGTTTATTAGAGTTTTGCATCAGCCAAGCGGGCTATATACCACCCAGAACTACGAGATTGAACACGGCATCCCAAAGGGCGACATTATGTCTGGTGTAAAAGATTATGCGGCTGTCGCTGCCCGCGCCGGTGAAAAGCCGGTGGCTGTCATCGCCGTAGACAATCTTCTGTCACAACAATCAATCTTCAAAGAACAACTGGAAGCCCTGCGCTTGTTTGCTGGATATGCAGGGCTGGCAATTGAAAACGCACGACTGAATTCCGCTCTCCAAAACGAACTAAATGAACGACAGACATTAATCGATGAGCTGGAAGCGAAAAACACTGAACTCGAACGCTTTACCTACACCGTATCCCATGACCTCAAATCGCCGCTTGTCACTATCACAGGGTTTTTGGGCTACCTTGAAAAAGACGCGTTAACCGGCAATAAGGAAAAAATAAAAAGCAGTGTCAGCCGTATATCCAAAGCAGCAGAAAAAATGCAGGATCTGCTTAACGACCTTCTCAAACTTTCACGCGTGGGACGCTTGATGAATCCGCCCGAAGATATTCCCTTTGAAGAGATCGTCAACGAAGCAGTGGAACATGTACAGGGTCACCTGGATATACACAAAGTACAACTCGAAATCCAAAAGGATCTGCCCATCATTCACGGCGACCGCGCAAGATTGGTGGAAGTCATGCAAAACCTGATCGACAACGCTATCAAATACTCCGACCCAAACACACAACCAATCATCGAGATTGGAGCCACAGAAAATCAAAACAAAACTGTGTATTTTGTTCGTGACAACGGCATCGGCATTGATCCACAATTCCATGAACGCATCTTCGGATTATTCAACAAACTGAATCCACACTCAGACGGTACGGGTATTGGCTTGTCACTTATCAAAAGAATAATCGAAGTGCACAATGGTCAAATTTGGGTAGAATCAGAAGCAGGCAAAGGCGCCACATTTTATTTCACACTACCCACTGCATAATTCTAGAGGAGAAAACCATGTGCGGACGATTCACACTCACCATCAACCCAGCAGACTTGCGTGACACATTCAGCGATTATATTTTTCCACCCAAATTCGGACCCCGCTTTAATATTGCTCCGTCTCAACCCGTGCTCGCCATCCCCAACGATGAAAAGAACGCCGCCGATTTCTTCATTTGGGGATTGATCCCCATGTGGGCAAAAGACCCATCCATAGGGAGTCGTCTGATTAACGCGCGCGGCGAAACGGTTGCAGAAAAACCATCGTTTCGCGGCTCATTCAAATACAAACGCTGTCTCATTCTCGCAGACGGTTTCTACGAATGGAAAAATACCGGCGGCAAAAAGACCCCGTACTTCATTCACATGAAAGACCGTAAACCCTTCGCCCTCGCAGGCTTGTGGGATGTATGGGAAAGCCCAGATGGGTCAAGCATTAAGACCTGTACCATCATCACCACAACGCCAAACGAATTAATGGAACATATTCATGATCGGATGCCCGTCATTCTGCATCCGCGTGACCATGCAAAATGGCTGGACATCTCGCCTCAGACTTCCGAAAACCTGCTCCCCCTCATCAAGCCTTTCCCTGCTGACGAAATGTCCGCCTACCGCGTTTCGACGCTTGTCAACAAACCCGCGAACGACGGCCCAGAATTGGTCGTTCCGGTCTCGTAATGTGATATTCAAATTCACTGGCAAGCTTACCCGCAGATTCCCTGCCCTGGCTTCACCTGATTTTGTTCTCTTCCTGGTGGGACAATTCATCTCCGTCACCGGCACATGGATGCAAAACACAGCACAACCCTACTTAGCCTATCGCATCTCAGGCCGTCCAATGGACCTGGGCATCATCGGCTTTGCCAGCACACTGCCAACCCTGATCCTTGCATTGCCGGCTGGCGTGCTTGTGGAACGGTGGGATAAACGTACAACCGTCATCATTTTTCAATCTATTATGTCGATTCAAGCTTTCGGGCTTGCGGCGCTCACATTCACCGGCCATATTCAGATCTGGCATATCGTTGTATTTGCGCTTATCTTTGGGATGGCAAGCGCAGTTGAGATCACCGCCCGGCAAGCCATGCTCATCGAACTGGCTGGGCGTGAGGCACTACCCAGCGCTATAGCGCTACAAACTACAGTCTTCAACATTGGTCGCGTACTTGGACCCTTAGCCGCCGCCTGGTTATTGACAGCCACTGGCACAGAGGGAAGTGTATTCCTGGCAAATGGCATAAGTTTCATATTTGTGATTGTGGGACTTTTCATTGCACGCACGCAATATAAGACTCCACGTGGAATAGAAGCCAATAAAGGGCTGGGAAAAGAATTCCGCGAGGGCTTGGCGTACATTCGCAAAAACTCACTCATTGCAACCATCGTCTTAATGTCGGCATTGATCGGGTTCTTTGGACTCCCCCTATTACAACAAATTCCCGCCCTGGCTCGCGATGTCCTAAAACTGGTCGGCGATACGGAAGCGATCGTCGCACAGCGGACAAGCAATCTATATGCCGCACAAGGTGTTGGCGCCATGATCGCCGCATTCATGGCGGCATTCCTAAGCGCATCGCGCAAAAAGGGGAAAATGGTAACTGTTGGTCAAATCGCTTTTATCTTTCCCTTAATCGCATTGGGATTTACCAGGCATTTGGGCATATCCCTAATTCTCTTATTGCTAATTGGCTGGGGGACAGTAATGCAACTGGTTACGATGAATATGTTGATTCGGTTAAAAGTACCAAACGAACTGCGTGGTCGCGTATTCAGCATTTATCTTTGGGCGCTTCAAGGGGTGGCTCCTTTCGGGAGCCTTTTGATCGGCTGGCTTGCTCAACGCTGGAGTATACCTGTGGCGGTAATGATCGGGGGGCTGATATCTTTGATAACAATTGGCGGTTTACATTTAGCCAACCCAGGCGTACGACGAACACAGGCTTAACGTCAGGTTAGCGTATATCGAGGCAGATTGACGTCTATTTTTCGCCCATGTTATGATGAACTTTTGGAGAGCAAATAATAATGGATAACGATAAAGGCTCACGCGGAATTTTTGCGCGCTTCCTCGATACGCTCGTTCAAATCGGTTTAGGCGAGTCGCTCCTGCGTTTCGGAACGGCGGCTTTGTCGATCGCTTTGGTGGGAGCCGTGATCTGGCTTTTGCAGTTGTTTTACGCGCAATCAGTAGGAGCTGTCAGCGCGGAAAATATCCCTATAACGGAGGCAACTGTCGCCGTGGATGGAATCGAAAATGTCTCCCAGCAAAACGTGGATTCGTTTGGGGGCATCCCCCGTTTGGCACAAGAACATACCATCATCCCGTCACGTCCCCGGCAGGAGATCGTCAAATATACGGTGCAGGAAGGCGACACCTTATTTGGCATCGCGGAAAAATTTGGGCTTAAGCCGGAAACCATTTTGTGGGGAAATTATTATATACTGCTCGATGACCCGCATTCGTTAAAGCCTGGGCAGGAGTTGAACATTTTGCCGGTGGATGGGACCTACCACCAATGGCAACAAGGAGAGGGGTTGAACGGTGTTGCACAAGGATACAATGTGAAGGTTGATGATATTATCAATTATCCGGGGAATAACCTTGACCCTGCAACTATTGGCGATCTTTCAAACCCAAATATCAAACCAGGAACCTGGCTTATTATTCCCGGCGGGAGGCGTGATTTTATTTCATGGAGTGCGCCGTTGGGTCTAACGCGGGAAAACCCTGCTACTGCACGTGTAATGGGTTCCGGCGCTTGCGGTCCCATCAGCGGAGGCGCGGTGGGGTATGGCACATTTATTTGGCCCGCAAACAAACATTATCTTTCCGGTTTTGATTACTCTCCCAGCACAAATCACTGGGGTATAGATATTGCAGGCAATGAAGGCGAGGCTGTGTATGCCACAGACGCTGGCGTGGTGGTGTATGCAGGCTGGAATGACTATGGATATGGCAACATGGTTATGATAGACCATGGTAATAACTTCCAATCCCTGTATGGACACATGAGTGCGCTCAACGTTGTATGCGGCCAGAGCGTTGGACAGGGTGATGTAATTGGAGCGATCGGAACCACTGGCCATTCGAGTGGTCCACATTTACATTTCGAGATCAGGGCGATCTCTTCATGGGTGAACCCGTGGGATGTGTTACCCCCATAGTCAACGGATAAGAGCCTGCGAGGGTATTCCTTGCGAAACAGGTTTTTCTCGGCTATAATCTGCGTCGCTTGCGGGCGCATGGCTCAGTTGGTTAGAGCGCTACTATCACACGATAGCGCGGCAAAGAGGTCTTGTAGTTCAGTTGGTTAGAACGCACCGTTCACATCGGTGAGGTCGCAGGTTCGAGTTCCCGCCAAGACCACACAAAAAACAGGCAATTTTTCTCAAAATCGGCGTGTGTTGCCGAAATACTAAAGAGCCTCCCCCTAAAAAACAAAACCAAATAAAAAAAAAAAAAAAACTATTTCAGACACCTGGTTTGGAAAGGTGTCTGTCTTGTTTTCAATTGTATCCTCTCATAGTTGTAGAAAGCAATATATCCGTGAACGATCTCTTGTGCTTCTTTGAATGTGGGGAGCGGGTATTGACGCAAAGCTTCTTCCTTGAAATGCCCAAAGAAGTTTTCCATCGGCGCATTGTCCCAACAATTGCCTCGTCGAGACATGGACGTCTTCATGTGGTACCCTGTGGTTAGGACAAAATAGGCTTCGGAGGTATATTGATGTCCCTGGTTACTGTGAATGAGCACTTCCTCAGTGACTTTTTCTTTTTGCATAGCGAGTTTGAGGGTATCTGTGACCAAAGAGATAGAGTTCTCTTTGCCCAGAAGATGCGCCACAATGAAGCCATCGAACAGATCCTTGATCGTGGATAAATAAGCCCAACCTCGCTGCGTAAGAACATAAGAAATATCCGTCACCCATTTCTGATTGGGCTTGCTGGCACTGAAATCCCGATCCAAAACATTCTCGTAACGATGATAGCTGTCGAGTTGGCTCATTTTCTTGTAGGGCTTGCGCTTTCTGACCACCGAACGGATATTCATCTTCTGCATCAAGCGCAAAACAGCTTTGTGGTTGATTGCATGTCCCTGTTGCTGAAGGGTAATCGTGATGCGTCGATAGCCATAGCTCTTGCGAGACTTTAGCCAAGCGCCTTCCACCCACTGCATACGTTCTTGATCTGGGTCAGGTTCTTTGGAGCGTTTGGCCCATACATAATAGGCGGCTCGCGAAATCTTGAAGAAGTGACACATGGCTTTCACTTCGTATTCTTTTCGGTATTTGTGGATAATCCGATATTGCGCTTCGCGAGCTGTTCCTTTCGCAATTCGGAATGGTATTTTTTTAGCAGCGTGTTCTCCATCCGCAGACGCTTCAATTCTTCTTCCACGCTTTCTGCCTGTTTCCTTGGACGACCTTGGGCTTTGCTAAACCCAGCAGTTCCTTCACGACGGTATTGCCTCAACCATACCCTTACACGTTGTGGATCCTGCACCTTCAAGAGTTGGGTGATCTCTGCCTGCGTTTTCTCTTTTGTAGAAGAGCCGCACAGCTTCTAACTTTGTCTCTGCTGAATATTTCTTCATTCCCTTTTTACCTGACATAAAAAGTACCTCCTGTTTTATTTTCTCACAGGGGGTACTTTCTTTTCAAAATAGGGGAGGCGTTTTGTTTAAGTGTGCCCAATGAAGCAAAAGTATGGAGTCAAAAACGCAGGAGCCTACTGTTTCATAGTAGAGGTCGAGCGCTCTCCGCACCCACACAAGATGTCGTTGTTTGTTTCAATTGGGAAATTTTTTATTTAGCAAATTCTTGGCAGCATCTCCCCAGACAACACATCCACAACGCGCGTGCTCCCGATGGCAGTCTTCATCAAGACACGTCCTTTTGGCTCCTCGGCGACTTCACCGATGATGACCGCATCTTTGCCGTAGCGAGTCTTCTTCATAACAGCCAGAACTTTCTCTGCATCTTTGCGCGGGACAAAACAGACTAGCTTCCCCTCGTTGGCAATATACAACGGATCGAAGCCCAACATCTCACATGCCGCGTTGACCTCGGGATGCACGGGGATGGATTGCTCATGTAACACAATCCCGACATTTGATTGAGTTGCGATTTCATTTAGTGTAGTCGCTAGCCCGCCACGCGGTGGGATCACGCAACACATGGATATCCTGACTTACATCCAACATCGCCTCGATCAAATGATTGAGCGGAGCGACATCACTTTGAATGCTGGATTGAAATTGTAATTCTCCGCGTGCACCAAGGACTGCAATCCCATGATCCCCGATCGTGCCAGACAGGATGACTGCGTCACCCACCCTGGCATTCACCCCACTGACAGAGATGCCCTCTCGGATCACACCAATTCCTGCTGTGGTGATATACAGTCCATCTGCCTTGCCGCGTTGCACCACTTTGGTATCGCCAGCCACGATCTGCACGTCTGCTTCCTCAGCAGCCTGCCTCATGGACTCGATTACACGTTGAAGCGTGTCCATTTGTAAACCTTCTTCGAGTATGAATCCCGCGGTGAGATACATCGGTTTTGCGCCCAGCATCGCCACATCATTGACAGTACCGCACACTGCCAGTTTGCCAATGTCCCCGCCAGGGAAGAACAATGGCGAGACAACGTGTGCATCCGTGCTGATAGACAATCTCTGACGTAGTCCCGGTTCAACTAACGCGGCATCGTCTCCTGCATTCAACGCAGGGTTTTGGAATGCAGGCATAAAGGCTTTCTGGATCAACCGATGACTCATCCGCCCACCCGCGCCGTGTCCCATTACGATCTGCTCACTATGCGGAAGCGGTGGAGCACAAACTGCGCCTTCGATGTTGACTGTTTCTTCGCTCATGATGTCACACTCTGTTTCAGATCAACTCGTCCATAACGATAATACGCTGCACACGCGCCTTCGGACGAAACCATCGTCGCACCGAGCGGATTCTCGGTTGTGCACTCCTTGCCAAACGCGGGACAATCGTGCGGCTTCTTCAAGCCTTGCAAAATTTGACCCGCAATACATAGGGGTGATTCTTGTGTATGGATGTCGCCTACGTCGAAGCGCTTCTCGGCATTGAACTTATCGAACTCGGGACGCAAACACCAGCCACTCATAGGAATCATGCCAATACCGCGCCACTTACGGTCACATTCCATGAATACTTTATTGATCGCGGCTTGTGCAGGCTTCAAACCTTCGAAAGTCACGGCGCGTTGATAAGCGTTGGCAACTTCCACTTTGCCTGCTTCGAGCAGTTGCACGGTTTTCAAAATTCCCTGCACAATATCAAGCGGCTCAAAACCTGTCACCACCATCGGGATATTGAACTTCTCCACCAGCGGCGGATATTCGTGATACCCCATTACTGCATTGACATGTCCCGCCAGCAAAAATCCCTGCACACGGTTATGAGGTGAACTTAAGATTGCAGTGATTGCAGGTGGCACACGAACGTGTGAAACCAAAATAGAAAAATTCTTCAACCCAAGTCGCTGTGCCTGCAACACGCTCATCACGTTCGGTGGCGCAGTTGTCTCGAAACCAATCGCAAAGAAAACAACTTGTTTATCTGGATTTTGTTCGGCTAGTGCCACAGCGTCAAGTGGAGAGTAGACCACGCGCACATCTCCGCCTTGCGCCTTAACCGAGAACAGGTCACGATTCGAACCAGGCACGCGCAACATATCACCGTACGAGCAGAAGATTACATCCGGGCGGGCAGCAATTGCTAGCGCTTTATCAATCAACTCCAGCGGCGTCACGCACACAGGACAGCCTGGACCGTGTACCAACTCTATTTCGGACGGAAGCAGTTGGTCGATCCCGTGACGAACGATGGCATGTGTCTGTCCACCGCATATCTCCATCATCGTCCACGGACGCGTTACAGTGCGGCGAATCTCTTCGATCACGCCTTTCACTAACGCCGCGTCGCGATATTCGGTCACGTACTTCATGGCGTTGGCTCGGGTCCCAATTCTTCTTCAATACTACCTATCTGTTTCAACAGGTCAAGCGTTTCCATGGCTTCCGATTCGCTCAACACGCTGATTGCAAACCCCACATGGATAATGCAATATTCACCAACTTTTGCTTCGGGTACGTAATCCAAACAAGCTTCACGGAAAATTCCGCCGAAGTCCACTTTTGCCATATGCAACCCGCCCTTTTCGTACGTTTCAACAATTTTTCCAGGTACGCCTAAACACATATCAACCTCTCATTCTAAATGCCGCAATAGCGGCTTGTCCCAACGAGAGTCCGCCATCATTCGTTGGTACCTCTCGGTGTATGTATACTTCGAATCCGTCTTTCCGTAACAGTGACAAAGTTCGTCGTAATAGTGTGATATTCTGCCAAACCCCGCCGGACAAAACGACCGACCGAATCCCTGTGTCAGCACTGATTTTCTTGACTGTTTCTTTTACAGACTCTGCCAGACCATTATGGAAGCGCGCCGAAATCTTTTGGACAGGGACTCCCACCATCACGTCCTTTATCAACGCTTCAACAACGCTTCTTACCTGGACTTGGTCCTGATTCAGTCCGAAAGAATATTTCCCTGCCTCAGCCTCATCTGCCAACGCTTCGAACTCAATCGCCGCCTGTCCCTCATAATTGACCTTTTGCCGCACACCCGCGAGACGCCGCCACCGCATCGAACAGACGTCCCATCGAAGATGTCATAGGTGCATTGATTTTCTTTTCCAATTGCGCTCGCAGCGTGACTTGATCTTCTGCGCAAAATTCTTTAACAGGCGCAAGGTTCTCGTCCCATTCCAAGCCGAGACTCCAAAGCAAAGCCAAAGCCGTACGAGCAGGCTTCTTGATCGCCGCATCTCCGCCTGGCAAAGGGAAATATTCCAAATGCGCAGCACGTTGATAGGACTTGTAATCCCCAACCAAAAACTCTCCGCCCCAGATCGCACCATCTTCGCCGTATCCCGTCCCATCGAATGATACGCCAATGACAGGTTCATTCAGTCCATGCTCTGCCATGCACGCCGCGACATGTGCATGGTGATGTTGCACAGCCACGGTTGGCAAACCTTCACGTTCCGCACGCTCGAGTGCATAACGTGTCGCTAGATAATTCGGATGCATGTCATACGCAATCACTTCAGGCTTGACACGGAACAACCGCTCAAAATGCTCTACACCTTGTTCAAAGGAACGTAACGTCTCATAGTTTTCCATGTCTCCAATGTGATGACTTAGAAATGCATAATTCCCATTCGTGACGCAAAACGTATTCTTCAACTCCGAACCCACAGCAAGAAGTTGCGGCACATCGAACGGAAGTTTGACAGGGAAAGGAGAATAACCGCGTGATCTTCGGATCGGATAGATGGATTTACGATTTACGATTTTCGATTGACGATTATCTTCAAAAACCCTGACGACGGAATCATCGCAACGGATGTGAATATCACGGTCGTGCATCAAGAAGGCATCGGCAAGTTTGGAGAGTCGTTCACGTGCTTCATCGTTATCTGTAGCGATCGGTTCTTCGGAAAGATTTCCACTCGTCATCACCAGAGGCGGAAGGTCAAAGGTCAAAGGTTGAAGGTCAGGCTTTGCAAAAAGCAAATAATGCAGCGGCGTGTACGGAAGCATCACCCCAATCCAATCTTGATTCGGTGCAACTTCTTTAGCAATATTGGATTCGGGTTTTCGCTTCAACAACACAATCGGTCTTGCAGTGGATTGCAACAACTCGCGTTCAGCATCATTGACAATACAATGTTTCTCAACTGTTTCCAAGTCAGGCATCATCAACGCGAAAGGCTTATCCACACGTAATTTTCGAGTGCGTAATTCGATCACAGATTTGGAATTGGTCGCATCGCACGCAAGATGAAATCCACCGAGTCCTTTGACGGCAACAATCTCACCCATTGCCAATGCCTTACGGGTTTCGACAATAGCATCGTTTGATTCTGCCAACATGCCAACTTTTAAACGTTCAAACGTTACTTTCGGTCCGCAAACGGGACACGCTACAGGTTGCGCATGGAATCTTCTATCCGTTGGGTCTTTGTATTCTTTCTCGCAATCGGGACATAATGCAAATCCTGCCATTGTTGTTTTCGGGCGGTCATAGGGAATATCTTTGATGATGGTGAAACGCGGTCCGCAGTTGGTACAGTTGATGAAGGGATAGCGATAACGCCTGTCGTTCGGGTCAAAGAGCTCACGCAGGCAATCGTCGCAGATGGCAACATCGGGCGAGATGGGTTGAAAGGCGCCCTCCACAGCTTCAGAGTGGACAATGTCAAAGGAGTTGAATCCGTTTGCAGGGCGGAAAGAAGCGGTCAGTTCGTCCAAGCGAGAAAGTGGCGGGGCTTCGTCACGCAGTGCTTTGACGAAGGCATCCAAAACATCCTGTTCGCCATCCACTTCGATATCGACGCCTGCGGAGGTATTGCGCACCCAGCCGTTGAGATTCAGTCGAGTGGCGAGACTGTATACAAACGGGCGAAAACCAACCCCCTGCACGATCCCCGTGATGCGGACCTGCAATCCCTGCATTAGTGTTTTGCGTTTTCGATGAGCCAGTTCACCCAGGTGTCAATGCCTTCGCCTGTGCGGCAGGAGAGCGGGAAGGTGGTGACATCGGGGTTGAGCACCTGCACGCCTTGCTGGAAGTAATCCATTTTGAATGGGACGTAAGGCAGGAGGTCGATCTTATTGATGACGAGCGCGTCGACGCCGCGGTACATGCCAGGATATTTATACGGCTTGTCGTCGCCCTCAGGGACGGACGCCACAAGCACGGATTTGTGGGTACCGAGTTTGAAGCTAGCGGGACAGACAAGATTGCCGACATTCTCAACGATGAGCAGATCGAACTGCGTGAGGTCAAGTTGTTCGAGCGCTCCGCGCAGCATGACCGCGTCAAGATGACAATCACCGCCCGTGTTGATCTGGACTGCGGCTCCTGCACCTGCCGCGGCGGCACGGTCTGAATCAATGGAAGTGGCGATGTCACCGTCCACGGTGGCGACGCGTAGTTTCCCTTTCAGGCGCGGCAGAGTTTGTTCGATCAATGAGGTCTTACCCGCACCAGGCGACGCCATCAGGTTAATGGAGAAAACACCTGCGGCTTCGATGCGAGTACGGTTCTCCTCTGCCAAACGGTCGTTGGCGTTGAGGATATTTTCAACTATGGGGATGTTTTGAGGCATACGGCTCCTTAATATCGTTGCGAACCCCGCTAGGGGCAAAACAATCTCATGTTACGTGGAGATTGCTTCGGGCGGAAGAGTACCGCCCTCGCAATGACATAATTAATCTACATCAATTGATTCCAATGAAAACTCTTCACCAGTAATTATTTTCGCTCCCACCCCGCCGCATTTTGGGCAGACGAGCTCTTTATCGGTGGGATGGTATTTCTCGAGGCAGGTCATGCACTGCAACTCGGCAGGCACGCGGCGGAAGTGTAATGTTGCGCCTTCCGCGATGGTATCTTTGGCAATGATATCCCAGTAGAACTGGATCGAGTTGTCCACGATGCTGGAGAGTTCACCCATCACGATATTCAGGTCAACAATACGTTTTGCGTTCGCCTTTTCGGCATGTTCCAATGCAATCTTCAAAATGGACTGGGCGACGGGCAACTCATGCATGGATTATTCGGATTTCTCTTCCTGCTCTCCGCTCAAACCTTCGCGGAAGGAGCGGATGCCCGAACCCAACTCGTTCGCGATCTTACCGATGCGTCCCACGCCAAAAAGCAGGACGACGATCACCAATATAATGATCAATTCAGGTGTACCCAGACCAAGCATAAAACTCTCCTTTTTACAAATAAATCACGCCGCAACAGGGAATATCGCTGTGGCAATATCCGCAGGCGAACACCTCAGAAGTATACATCAGAGCCAGCATTTCATCGACTTTCTTGAGCAACTCATCATCCACCTCACTTACTTGTATAGCAGGGTTCCATAAGAGAGTTGTAAGAGACTCTCTAAATCCACCCAATACTGCTTTATAATTTTGCCATCATGGCAACGCGAACCAACGAAGCATGGCTATCAGATCTGCGCGCAGAAGGAGAAATCCGAAGTGCGGCGATTGAAGACCTGCGTGCCATTATTGAAAAGGGTCTGCCATATGCCCTTTCGCGCTGGCTTTCCCCCGACCAACCACAATTCAATTCACTTGTTGAGGAAGTGACACAAGAGACATTGTTACGCGTCCTGGACCAGCTGGGCACATTCGAAGGACGGAGTCAATTCACTACATGGGTGCATAAAATAGCCATCCGTATTGCATTGACCGAACTTCGCCGCAAACGCTGGCGGGACTCGTCGCTGGATGAACTGACTGAAAACGAGGATATGCCACCGCCAAGCGGCTTACTTGCAGACCCCCAGGCTAGTCCTGAAACATCTGCCGAGCGTACTGACATGCTGGATCGAGTCCGTAGAATCATCGACGAGGAGTTGACGGAACGTCAACGTCAGGCGTTGCTCCTGCTTAGCGTCCAAGATATGCCCATGGAGGAAGCCGCGCGCAAACTCAAGACCAATCGTAACGCGCTTTATAAACTCCTACACGACGCCCGCCTGAGATTACGTACGCGCCTGGCTACAGAAGAGATCGCACCTAACGAAGTCCTTGCACTATTTGAGCAAAGGTAAGATTAATAATTTCTTAAACGTCAAACCAGCGTATGAACTTGAAAGACCTCATCCAGCGTGTAAAAAACAGCCTTAGCCCGCACAAGGAACTTCCCAATGAAGCGGTGCTGGGCTTTTTACGTTTGTTAGAGGAAACGGACGATGAAGAACTATCCTGTGACGAGATCTACAAAAAGCTTGATGAATATGTAGAGCGGGAAGTAAACAAAAAAGATGCGGCGCAACTCATGCCACTAATTCGCAATCATTTGGACGCATGTCCAGATTGTTCCGAAGAATTTGAAGCGCTTCTGGGTGTGATCGAAAAAACAGATGAAAACTAAAAAGCGACAGGTTGTGACCTGTCGCTTTTTAGTTTAATTATTCGTGAAACAACTTCTCCCCAGCCATGATCGGGATTTTCAATCGATTCTCCGCGGGTGTGATCGGGCATGACCACATCTCGTTATAGGCACAATAAGGGTTGTATGCAATATTGAAATCCACAAGGAAATGACCTCCCGGCAAAGCTTCAGGCTCAAGATAACGCCCGGCAGGATAAGTCTCCTTGCCAGCCAGGGCATCTACGAACGGCAGGAAATATCCACTCTCATTCTGATAGATCGTCAGCTCGGCAGTTTGTCCATCCACCTGAAATTGAAACCTTCCATATCGAACATACATCTGCACACCACCCGTAGAAGTTTGCATCTGCATTGGCTCCTGGTCCGTCAAAGGTTCCACTTTCACATCCAGCCTCAAATCATTATTCTCTGGAAAATATTGCAAACCCATAAAGCCGCGCCGCTGTTCAGGGGTCAACGGGCTTTGCGGATGCCGACCAAAAAACTCATCTTTCTCTGCTCGAAATTCTGTCAACTCACTCATCGTGCCTCCATTAAAAGTAACATCAAATTCATAGACAATCAGGTTATATATATTCTTACAATAGCGCCTCTCAAATAATCATCCTCTTGCGATTTCTCTATTGTTATGCTATCGTTATTTCTGTATGACAGAAAAAACTGTTCTCATTGTTGAAGACGAAGAAGACGCCGCGGAATTATTCGCAGAGATGATGCGGATCAGCGGCTTCCGCGTGCTTAAAACATCCAAAAGCACCACTGCCCTCTCGATAATGACAGCAGACAAACCGGACGTCGTCCTGCTCGATATCATGATGCCAGAAATCTCGGGACTCGACATTCTGCGCCAAATGCGCCGCGACCCCAACCTTGCAAACATCCCAGTCATCGTCCTAACCGCCAAAAGCATGCCCTCTGATATCAAGAATGGAATGGAAGCTGGTGCGTCCACATATCTCACAAAGCCGGTTGGCTTCAACGATCTAAAAGAAACCGTCGAACAGGCGCTCGGTCTGAAATCATCCACTTGAGAACATGAGTTCTTCTGCGCACATTCATAGCGGTGGAAATCCCCCATCCATTACAGGAAACCCTTCAACAAAAAACTAAACCTCTTCGCCAGTCGATTGGCTCATCCATTGTTCGCTGGGTGCCATCAGAAAATATCCATTTGACCTTGAAGTTTCTTGGGAATGTCTCTTCCGCGAATATAGACATGCTGACTCAGATGCTGCACACCCTGGCAGATTCCTGTTCATCGTTCGATATCCACTTAAACGGACTCGGCTCTTTCCCAAGCCCAAAGCGGCCGCGCGTGCTATTTGTCGGGATTCAGGCTCCGGCTGAGTTGGAGGCGCTCTGGCGAGGCGTCGAATCCGAGACAACGAGAACTCGGTTATGAATCCGAAAAGCACGGCTTCTCCCCACATCTCACACTTGGACGCGTACGACAAAACAGTTCAACACCTGACCAGCAGAAAATCCGCAGGGCGCTCGAGGAGACAAAGATTGACTCACTGGGCACTACACGGGTAGAACTCGGTACATCTTTACAAAAGCGAATTGAAACCAACCGGTTCGGTGTACACAAAGTTGTACTCCGCGCCACTACAACCCATAGAGGTGAAAACTGAACGCACTTGAACTTGCACATAAAATCATTGACGCACTGGAAGATAAAAAAGCTGAAGATATTCTGCTTCTCGATATCAAGGATGTGGCATCATTCACTGATTATTTCGTGATCTGTAATGGCACCAGCGACCGCATGTTGGACGCGCTCGCCAAAGGCGTGCTCGAATCCACAAAAATGGACTATAAGAAAAAGGGACGCATAGACGGGAAGTCAAATGAAGGCTGGCTCGTCATGGATTATGGCGATGTGGTCGTGCATCTTTTCTCGCCCGATATGCGCGAGCATTATGATCTCGAAGAGTTATGGAGCGACGGGAAGGTATTGTTGAAGGTGCAGTAACAAATAGCTCATGAAACAACATACTACCGCAGTTTTTCAAGCGCTCTTTGTTGTATTCCTCTGGGCAACATCCTGGGTATTTGTAAAGATCGGTCTGAAAGATATACCGCCGATCACATTTGCGGGGCTAAGATATTTCCTTGCGTTCCTCTGTTTATTGACAGTGTTGTTTTTTAGCGAAACAAAAAAGGAAATCAGCCAATTACCAAAGAGAGCCTGGGTAAATTTCTTTCTCCTCGGCGTTCTCTTCTACGCAGGCACACAGGGAGCGATCTTCGTAGCGCTCGCTTATCTACCTGCAGTGACCGTCAATTTGCTTTGGAGCTTTAGTAGTGTCGTTGTAGCATTGCTCGGCATTTTCTGGTTATCAGAAAACCCAACCTGTACTTCAGTGGAGTGGAATAGTATTGGCAATTGCAGGCGCAGTGATCTATTTCGCTCCAGTTTCGATCCCCGAAAATCAATCGATTGGAGTCATCGTTGCCGTTATCGGTATCCTGGCAAATGCAATTTCCTCCATTATGGGCAGGGACATCAACCGGTCGGCAAAATATCATCCGCTTGTTGTGACCGTGATCAGCATGGGCGCAGGTTCGATCCTCTTGCTCCTATCAGGTTTCATCGCCGAGGAAATACCTGTACTCAATTTGAAAAGCTGGGGAATCATACTTTGGCTGGCGTTGGTCAATACAGCGTTTGCCTTTACACTTTGGAATCATACGTTACGCACACTCACCGCGATGGAGTCAAGCATCATCAACGGGACCATGATGATCTGGATACCGATCTTTGCTATTCTCTTTTTGGGAGAGTCCATCACAGGCAAGGAAGTCGCCGGGCTGGTGATAGCTACAATCGGCACACTCATTGTGCAATTAAAAATCAGAGGGACTTCCCGGAGTTAAACAAAAAAGGTCACAGTTCACTGTGACCTATGATCTTATATTCCATCGAACAGATCGCGCTTCCTGCTGAACTGTCCGTTGACAGGCGGGTAGGCTTGCATGTAATCTTCTCTCTCGCCAAAAACGCGGGTGACCAAGCCCATCAAACCACGTCGCATTTGTGCACCGCCGCCTTGTGAGGCGTACTGGGCACTGGCATAAATCTTGATCTCACTTACAGAACGAGTATTCAAACGAACATGAATAGGAAAATCCACAATGAGGTCGGTCAAGTCAATATCACCGTTGCGACCAAACTTTGTCGGATCTTTGCCAAATAACGGCATAATGCGAGTCGCCCATTTGAGGAACCAGCGCGGAAAAACCTGATAGTAAAGAGCCTGCGGTTTGAAAGGCGCGCCAGCCTCGGGGTGGAAGGAGGCGTCGTCCGCTTTTTCGAAGGCAAGCGTTGTTGCCTGTTGAATATGAATGTGGTCAGGGTGTCTGTATCCGCCAATGGGGTCGAACGTCAAAACTATTTCGGGCTTAAGTTCACGAATGTATTTGACAACCTTCCCCGCCACCTCGTCAATTGAATGAGCCACCTGTGCATTAGGATGTTTGTTATCTTCGGAACCGGGCATACCCAAATCACGATACCCTAAAAAGAAAACATCTTTCAGCCCCAATATTTTCACGGCGCGCATCAACTCGGCAGTGCGCATCTCTGCCGTATCCTTGAAGCCCACCATAAATTCTTCGTCCGCCGCGCCCACCTCGCCGCGCGTGGCACATACATAATAAACGTCGTATCCTTTTTTCACGTACAGGGCAAGCGTGCCACCCAAACCAAAAGTTTCATCATCGGGGTGAGCCAAAACTGCCAGAATCGTTTTTGTCATATTTCCTCTTGTAATCGAATTTGTAACCATCTATCAGACAACACAACGCCCTCAATCTTTACAAAGAGTAGGAATAAAAACAGAGGCAGCTGAGAAGCTGAGACAGGCTTTGAATAAAGTCCATACGCAAAACGTCCCGAAGGATTTTGCAAAACTGGAGTTTTGCAAAATCCTTCGGGACGTTAGATAAAAGCAAAAAACTATCTGGCGTGTACGGCAACCAGTGTCACATCGTCATCTTGCTTGGAACCATTTTGATATTTCATCAGTGTATCAAACAGTTGATTACATCCACCCTGAGCGGAATTATCCTTTAGGTTTGCCATTGTATTCTTGATGCGGTCCAACCCAAACGGTTCGCCCTTAGGGTTGCGACAATCTGTCAAGCCATCTGTGAACATAACAAGCAGGGAGTTTTTCGGCAGGACAATACTATATTCGTCCAATGTAATGTCCTCCCACAAACCCAGCGCCATGCCAGGCTGATGCGGCAAACGATAGACTTCCCCTTTTTCATCCAGCAACAGAGGCGGTTCGTGTCCTGCACGGGCATAGGAAAATTCACCGGTGGTTGTATCCAGCACACCGTATAAAGCTGTGACGAACTGTGTCGATTTTTCGAGACGGGTAATATGCTTATTGACCATGTGCAAGACTTCACCTGGACTAGTAGCATTATCAGCTTCAGCAACCACAAGAGCATGCGCCCTTGCCATAAAGATGGCAGAGGGCACACCTTTATCTGCCACATCACCGATCAATATGCCAAACTTATCATCGCCCAAATCGAACACATCATAAAAATCACCGCCCACCTGACGGGCTGGGAGAATACGTCCACCGAAGTCATAACCGGCATGCACGGGCAAAACGTCAGGCAAAATAGACATTTGGATGTCCGCGGCAACTTGAAGTTCCCGTTCGAGGCGTTCTTTTTCGATGAGTTGGTCCTGCGCCTCTTTCAGTTCATCAAAGGCTTCCTGCAATTGACGATTCTTTTCGGTCAGGTCACGGAAGGTGGATATATTCGTACTGTCCAACCGCTGACTAAGTACGTTGACCATCGCGTTGGATAATTGAGGATGATGTTGCAAAAGCTCGCCAAACCGACTTCGACTCATACTCAGCAAGACTACATCGCCATGTGCCCGGGCGCCAGCCGTCCGACGGCCACCCGGCATAATGAGACCCATCTCACCAAAGTACTCACCTCTTTAAGCGTATTCAGAACCATCTCATTGTCCGTACCTGACCCCATTGTGATTTCAAGTTCTCCGCTCACCATAATAAACAGATGTTCAGGAAGATCGCCTTCATGAAATAGCATATCGCCGGGCTTCAAATTAACCACATCCAACGCCGCCATAAGACGATCAAGTTCCTCAGGCGGAAGATCGGCAAATAGGGGAATTCGAGCGAGCAAGTTTACAGACATATTATGATGAATGATGTTTTCCTTGGGCTTGTTGAAAACCTATTTTACACGAAGAGTGGACAAATTACATAGCTTTTGTAAGGCTTACAAAACTCTCCTAAAACTCCATGAGTTCCTTACCAGCAAGCTTATCCTGAATACGTCCCACCACTGTATCGAGATGGTTTTGTTGATGAACATAATCAAGGTCATCCGTGCTGATGGTAAGGACAGGGCAAAGGTCGAACGCGCCCAACCACTCATCATAGAAGGAATCGAGCAGGGTCAAATACTCGGGCGTAATCCCCGTTTCCATGTTTCGCGCCCGACGGCGAATCCGATCCATTAAAACATTTACAGGCGCTTTGAGGTAGATCAATAAATGCGGGCGCGGGGTGCCATCCACGATTAGCTCGAACAAACGACGGTATGCAAGATAATCCCGTTCGCTCAGGTCGCCCATGTGATGCAAGGCGCGCGCAAAGATATGAAAATCTTCATAAATGCTTCTATCAAGAATTGCAGAGCGGGCATCCCGCGCCGCTTCCAGATACTGATCGGCGCGATGCCCCAGAAAAAAAACCTGCAAATGAAATGACCAGGCTCGCATGTCAGAATAGAAATCAGAAAGATAAGGGTTATCTGTCACGGATTCATAGCCGGTCCACCAGCCCAATCGTCCGCCAATTCGCTCGGTCAACGATGTTTTTCCAACTCCGATATTTCCAGCCACTACGACAAGATGCTTGGTCATTTATGCCTCACGTAAATAATATATATAAGGTTAGTATAGGCGAGCCAAACAATTTTGTCGAGACCACTCCAACATTATTGGTATAATTACAAGCCTATGGAAAACTTCATCACACCCCAATCCAGAATTCGGGATGCATCAGGCTGGACAATGTTCGTCTTCGGCGTCCTTGCGCTTCTCCTTGGACTTTTAGGCCTGATCCGCCCCGAAATACTTTTATCCATCCTCGGCTTCACCGTGCTGGATCGCACCGCAAGAGTCGCAGGAGATTACACACTTGTATTTATGATCGCTTCATCAATGGCTTCGTTCAATATAGGCGTCTACTATATTCTTGCCGCATTGAATGATATGAAAAAGTTCTACTTATGGACCGTCCCTTTCCGCTGTGTGACGTTCATCGCTTTCACAACTGCCGTATTGACTGGCTTAGCACCCACCCGCTTTTTCTTTGTCGGCCTCTGGGAACTGACAGGAGCCATAGCCACAGGAATTGCCCTCTGGGTTGAGGGTAGAAAGTAGGAAGAAAAACATGCGATCTCAATGGATCGAATACAAAGGCAAAAAGATCTTCTATCAGGATTTTTCCAAGTTGTTTTATAACTCCACCGCAGCGAAGGCTGAGCTGGCAGAAGTACAGAAAATTGTCAAGGCACAACCACAAGGCTCCGTGCTTATACTCACCGACATGCGGGATACCAACGTCGGTAGTGACCTGCTCCCCGCAATGAACGCCGCATCAGCAGCGACCAAAGCCTATGTACGCAAAACAGCAGTACTGGGCGTAACAGGTGCAAAGCGTAAGCTTGCCGATCTACTCACCTCGCTCACAGGGCAACCACTCAAATACTTCGACGATATGGAATCCGCCAAAGACTGGCTGGCGGAAGACTAAACAAAACAACTCCGGGATGTTACAAAAAAACCCGGAGTTATTTTTTAGAATGTTATAATCGCCTTATCAAACATATAACCATCAACGGGAGATGTAACCATGGTACAAAAAATCGTATTCGGCACGGATGGCTGGCGCGGTGTAATCGCAGAGGACTACACTTTCGATAATGTCCGCCGCGCAGCACAAGGATTTGCATCTTATCAGCTTGAAAAAGGCAGGCAGGGACAATGGGTCATTGTTGGCCATGATAAGAGATTCGATTCGGAGTATTTTGCCGCAGCGGTCGCTGAGGTGCTGGCTGGCAATGGCTTGAATGTTTATCTCACGGATGGAGCCACACCAACACCGGTCATCGCCTATGCGGTTGTGGATAAGAAAGCCTGTGGTGCAGTTAACATCACGGCGTCACACAACCCACCCACCGATAATGGGTTCAAAGTCCGTGATCCGAATGGCGGAGCGATAGACCCCGAAGGGTTGAAAAGGATCGAAGCGCTGATTCCAGACTCGGTCGAAGAAGTGAAGCGCATGGATATTAGCGACGCGAAGCGCGATAAAAAAGTCATTATCTTCGATGCGTCGGATGCTTACATTGCAAACATCAAAAAATTAGTTGATCTACAAAAGATCAAAGATGCCGGCTTCACTGTAATGGTGGATGCAATGTGGGGTAACGGCGCTGGCTGGTTCACACGCTTACTTGAAGGCGGCAAGACTAAAGTGATCGAAATTCACAACACACGC
This sequence comes from uncultured Chloroflexia bacterium, assembly GCA_963730175.1. Taxonomy (GTDB): domain Bacteria; phylum Chloroflexota; class Anaerolineae; order Anaerolineales; family Villigracilaceae; genus Defluviilinea. Next base: position 92,805 of record CAVSRF010000062.1, read on the forward strand.
AATCCATCCTTCCCGGAAATGAAGCGACCGGAACCGATTCGTCCCAACATTGACGTTGGACTCAGGGCTACGGTCGAAAACAAAGCGGACGTGTTGCTCATTACCGATGGCGATGCAGATCGTTGCGGCATCGGCGATGAAAAAGGCGAGTTCATCAACCAGCTACGTGTGTACGCATTGCTGGCGTTTTACCTGCTTGAAATTCGAGGTGAACGCGGCGACATCGTAAAAACTCTTTCCACAACAACCATGCTCAACAAGCTCGGCAAAATTTACGATGTGCCAGTGCATGAGACCGGCGTGGGATTCAAATATGTCGCCCCAATGATGACCAAGTTGAACGCAATGATCGGCGGCGAAGAAAGCGGCGGCTATGCCTTTCGCAATAACGTCCCTGAACGAGATGGAATTCTCGCAGGCTTATACTTCCTTGATTTCATGGTTCAAACAGGTAAGAAACCGACCGAACTACTCAAGATGCTTTTCGATAAATTAGGCGGCGAATACTTCTATGACCGCATAGATACGCCCTTTAGCGGTGACCGCAAGGCACGAGAAGCCACCATCCTCAAGGCAAACCCCAAAACAATCGGCGGCTTGAAAGTGACCGAACTTGTCACCGTAGACGGCTTCCAATTCAAATTGGAAGATGGCGGCTGGGTCTTGATCCGTTTCAGCGGAACCGAACCCATCATGCGCGTATACTGCGAAACCATGCACAAGGATAAAGTGCAGGATATTCTGAAAGACGGATTAAAGGTTGCTGGAATTCAATAAGCAAACCACAGCCCAAAAAGAGATGTCATTGAAAATCCTGTCTTCGGGCAGGATTTTTTATGGCGCAATCATGACTTTCTCTAGTCATATGTTATAATTTTCACAATCTTTGTCCGATTATGCTTACCGATACCCACTGCCACCTTGATCTTAATAATTTTGATGAAGACCGCGATATGGTAATTCAACGCGCGCACGAAGCAGGCGTTGAGAGAATGCTGATTCCATCTATGGACCTAAAGTCGTGTCAGTCTGTCATTAAACTGGCAGAGTCGCATCCAAGCTTATTCGCCGCAGTTGGCTTCCACCCCACTGAACTGGACACATGGAATGAAAATTCGATCAACGATCTCCGCATTCTCGCAAAATCTGCGGATAAAGTCATTGCCATCGGCGAGATCGGACTCGATTATTACTGGGTCAAAGAAGCTGACAAGCAGGTACAGCAACGCAACGTACTGAGCCAACAGCTCAAACTCGCACAAGAAGTGAACAAACCCGTCATCATCCACATGCGCGAGGAGAACGATGCTTGGTTCGGACAGGCATCCATTGACCTGCTCGAAATCATCACGGAATGGCACAAAACATTAACCAAAGAGGTCACCCACTTGCAGCAAAACCTGGGGTCTTGCACTCCTTCAATGGAACTCTTGAAACAGCACAAAAGGCAATCGAGCTACAATTTCTATATTGGCGTTACGGGTCCCGTCACGTATAAAAAAGCGGAAGAGAAACGTCAAGTCATTCGCCAATTGCCGCTGGAGAGTCTCCTCATCGAGACCGACTCACCTTTTCTTCCTCCCGTCCCACACCGCGGGAGGCGCAACGAACCTGCATTCGTGGCACATATTGCTGATAAAATTGCAGAAATTCACATGACAACCCGCGAACAGGTCGCGCAAATCACCACAATGAACGCCAACCGCCTGTTCGGTTGGGGAGGCTAACGTTTGAGCACGGTCACATTTTTCACATCGGTACAGGATCAACTTCAATTTGTAGAACAACGGATTCGGGAACAGGCTGGGGAGGAACATCATCCGGATCTTCGCTCCGCGCTCGAACATCTCCTTTCGGCGGGAGGAAAACGCATCAGACCAACCTTGGGCCTGCTCGTTGGAAATATGCTTGGTGCGCCCGAAGAGAAACTCATTACCTTGGGCGCGTCTGTGGAACTACTCCACACCGCTACATTGGTTCATGACGACCTGATCGATGGTGCGTTGCTTCGCCGCGGCATGCCTACGCTGAATGCGCGCTGGTCCCCTGCCGCCACCGTCCTCACTGGTGACTTTCTTTTTGCGCGCGCCGCCAAGCTCGCCGCAGAGACAGATTACCTGCCGCTCATGAAATTATTCTCCGAAACACTCGCTACCATCGTCAACGGCGAATTGACGCAGATGTTCTCCGCCCGCGGCGTGATCGAACGCAACAACTATTATGAACGCATCTATGCAAAGACCGCCTCTCTATTTGAAATGTCCGCGCTTGCCGCAGCAATGGTTGGAACGGATGATGAAAATATTCGAGAGTCGATGAGAGTCTATGGCTATGAAGTGGGCATGGCTTTCCAGATCGTGGACGATATCCTTGATTTCACCGGCGATCAAACCGCAGTTGGGAAACCGATCGGCTCAGACCTGTTGAACGGACTGGTTACCTTACCCGCCATCTATTACGCAGAAGAATACCCCAATGACGAAGATGTGCTATCCCTGCCCAGCGGCGGCTGGAAGGATACCGAAAGTGTACAGAGGCTGGTGGATGGCATCCGCAGGAACGCGGCGATAGAGAAAGCGATGAACGAAGCGCGGGAAGCCGTCAGCCGCGCGCTCGTTGCATTGGAAGACGCGCCAACTGTCCCTGAGAGGGACGCGTTGGAAAATCTGGCAAAGTTCATCGTCGATAGAAAAGTATAAAAATTCTGGAGTCAGGGAGCTTGCTCCCGTGGAACATCGCCAGCACACCCTGCGAGTGCAATGAGCTGGCTGAGTTCAAAGTGAAAAACCCCATGACAAATCTACGCAAACCCTTTCGCATCAATGTTGGCTTCATTATCCATGAAGAAACTGGCTATAGCCACGAATTTCCATTTGAGTTGGAAAAAGCGGTTCTCGGCGACGACCTTGAATTAGTCAATTTCGACGGTGTCATAAAGATCGACCGCACGCCGCAGGGATTGGTTATTCAGGGAAATTTTTCAGGCGATACCACCCTTGAATGTGTACGCTGCCTGAATGAATTCAATTTTCCACTCCAATGGGAATTTACCGAGTTGTACGCGTTCAAAAAGGAATCTATGAGCGAATCAGAGTTGATCATTCCTGACAGCGCACAGATTGATCTTACGCCACTATTGCGCGAGTATGCGATTCTTGAATTGCCGATCAAACCATTGCACGACCCCGAGTGTAAAGGCTTGTGCATCGAGTGCGGACAGGATCTGAACGTGATGGATTGCGGTCACAACCAGGACAATGATGATTTGCCATTTGCGGCTTTGAAGAAGTTGTTGTAGTCCCTACTTTCTTCTCTCTTGATATCGTTTATATACTCTTTTCCACATTTCAGTGGGGTTTTGAGGTTTGGATTTTTTATGTTCGTCCCTACTCATATACAGGGAAAAATCCTCCAGCAAGGCAGAGACCGATTTATGCGGTTTGTGATACAGAGGGGGCTGTCCGAGATTGATGGCATCTACAAAAGTATCCTGCACATAAGGGATCATGGCGGCGGCAGTCAAGCCCAGAGCCGTTTCAATCTTATCTTTTGAGAGGCTGGAGCGCGGGAAGATGGCGTTCAATACAAGTCTGATCTTTTCCTTTTTGTATCCAAGTTTTTCATAGGTGTCCATTGCGGCCGTAACCGCCCGAATGGATGCCATATCTGGGGTAACAACCATCAGGATTTTATCCGCCGTATCGAGCGCTTGTAGCGCCGACTCGCTAAAATCATGCGGCAGGTCAGCAACGACATAATCAAATTGTCCCTTTATCAAATTAATGGCAGCACCGAGGGTTTCGCCGCGCAAAGTGTCGGCTTCAGAAGGAAACGTGGGGGCGGCAACAAAGGAAAGTCCGCTTTCGTGGCCACCAATGATCGATCTGACAACGTCCATATCCAACTCGCCTGCGCTGTAGCGGGCAATATCTGCCCAGGTACGTTTCAGGGTCATATTCAGCATCATGGCTACTTGACCCGCGGTCATTGTAAGATCGAGCAGGATTGCCGGCTTTCTCCATAAGGAAGCCAGTCCAACGCTAAGGTTGACCGCCAGCGTGGACGAACCTGTTCCGCCACGCAGGCTATGGACAGCGATCATATACCCCCGCTCATGTTCAGGCGCTTGATCCTGAGATAATTTAACGGCTTCAACGCGCCTGAGTAGAGATGTTACTCGAACAGCAAGTTCCGCCGCTTCGAATGGCTTTGTCAAATGATCATCGGCGCCCACTTCAAACGATTTGAGTTTATCCTGCAATCCAGACTGGGCAGTGAGCACAAGAATCGGCGTGGCCGCAAATTGCGGTTCACGTCGCAAAATGCGCGTGACTTCGTAGCCGTTGATATCCGGCATCATTACGTCTGTGATGATGAGATCAGGCACCAAGACTACGCGCTTTTGCCACTCCATCTTTCCCATTATCGGAAAAGTGCAGTTCACATTTCAGCGGTTCCAATGCGCGTGCAACCAGTTGATGGTTGATGGGTTCATCGTCAATTATAAGAATGCGGGTCATGAAGGTCTCCTCTTTTACAAACCTTTGGTGGATAAATATTGTTCCAGCCGCTGAACTTCCGCATCCAACTGGGCAACGAGGTCAGATGCATGGGTGATATCTTCACGTTTACCGATCTCCTCAAGAGCAAGCGCCACATTAGCAATCGGATTTGCACTGAAGTTCAATGAAATACCTTTGAGGTTATGCGCAAGACGGGCAATACGATTCGCATCACCATCCTTGAGAGCCGCATGGAATTCTTCCAGGCGTCCGGGTAAGTGATCCATGTATTCCTTGAACATTTCCATCATAAAGTCCCGATCATCACTGAAGCGAAAAAGCGCGGCATCAAAGTCCACGGGCAGGTCGTCAGCGGCGGAAAATGCTTTTATAACAGGAGCAGGTTGCTCGGTCTTGTTTGAAGCGGAAGGGGCTTCTTCTCCAAATAGTCCATCATCCATATCCATGGAAACGAGTTGAACAGAAGATGAATAGTCCTGCAGATCATCGGCATTACCAGACGCATTGCTATCTATTCGTGCCCAGCGATCCAAAGCGCTAAACAAAACCTTTGGCTCAAGCGGCTTGGAAACATAGTCATCCATGCCTGCATCCAAACATCGCTCGCGATCACCTGCCATGGCGTGCGCGGTCATGGCAATAATGGGAATATGCTGACCGGTGCTTTTTTCCCATTCGCGGATTTGCTGTGTGGCTTCCAAGCCATCTAACTCTGGCATTTGGACATCCATTAGAACGGCGCTGTATTGATTGGCTTTCACTTTTTCAAGAGCCTGTGCACCGTCCCCAACGGCATCCACCGAGTAACCTGCTTTTTGAAGCAGGACCATGGCAAGTTTTTGATTGATCGAATTATCTTCTGCAAGCAAAAGACGCAAGCCAAGTTTTCTTGTTTCAGAAAGCGTATGACGGGTGACCAAATTCGAACTTTCCTCTTCCTGGTTACTCCAAACTGCGATCACTGCATCGAAAAGCATTTGTTGTTTGACTGGCTTGAGCAAATATCCGGAAACGCCAAGAGCCTCGAGGCGAACAGCATCACCACGTTGCCCCATGGAAGTAAGAATAAGGATCTTGACATTTTTTGCCGCAGGGGTCACTCTTGATCGCCCGCGCAGTCTGTTCGCCATCCATGCCCGGCATTTGCATATCAAGCAATACCAAATGATACGGATCACCTGCCCGATGTGCGTTTCTCAAAACCTCCAAAGCTTTTGCCCCGCTGGAAACAGAATCCACCCGGGAGCCCAACGCTTCCACATTTTTTGTCAGGACGATGCGGTTGGTTTGGTTATCATCCACAACCAAGATGCGCGCTTGCATCAGATTGACGGGTTTAATTGCCAGAGGCGCTGTATTGCGCTTTTCATGGACTTGTTTCGCAAATGGAATTTCAAACCAGAAAGTGCTTCCGACTCCCGGCTTGCTCTCCACGCCAATCTTTCCGCCCATTGCATCGACCAGTTGTTTGCTGATGGCAAGACCCAACCCTGTTCCGCCGTATTGACGAGTTGTGGATCCGTCTGCCTGGGTGAAGCGGTCAAAGATCGCGGCAAGCCGCTCACCCGGAATACCAACACCTGTATCATTCACTGCAAAACGGATCGTCGCATGTGTATCCGTTTCCTCGACAGGTTCAGCCTGAACCACGATCTCGCCAAAGTGTGTAAATTTGATGGCATTTCCAAGAAGGTTGACCAATATCTGACGTAAACGACCGGGGTCGCCTTTTAGATCGGAAGCCAGATCAGGATGGATGAGACATACGATTTCGAGTCCTTTATCTTGGGCACGTTTGGCAAGCGTATACGCCACATCTTCCACCACATTGCGGAGGTCGAAATCAATGGTTTCCAGCTCAAGCCTGCCTGCCTCGATCTTGGAGAAATCGAGAATATCATTGAGCAGGGTCAACAACGCTTCCGCACTTTGCAGGGAGGTTTGCAAGTAGTCGGTCTGTTCGTGTGTAAGCGGGGTATCCAGAGCCAGTTCCAACATACCAATGACACCATTCATTGGCGTACGGATCTCATGGCTCATATTGGCAAGGAATTCGCTCTTGGTACGGCTGGCTTCCTCTGCCTCTGCACGAGCCTTATCCAGTTCGGTGATGTCGTTATACATGGCGAACGCGCCACTCTTTTTCCATCAATAATGACGGGGACACCAAAAATTTCCACTTTGACCAATGAACCATCTTTGCGCTGACGGGTTCCGATGGCATAAACTGTTCTATTCGTGGCTTCCTGTGTATAACGGACAGCTTCCTGACGTGATTCTTCATTTGTAATGAGATCGTTCAGGTTTAAGCCTAAAATCTCTTCGCTTGCAAAACCATATAATTTCTCAAAAGCAGGGTTGCTAGAAACTATATTTTCATCATTATCCAACATGACAATAGCAATCGGGCTATTCAATATGAGTGATTCAAAATATCGTTTCTGACGATCGGTTTCCATAGTAATTTGCTTTTGCAAGGTAATATTTCGACCAATACCCACCAATCCTGTAATTTCTCCATTTCCATCTTTTAAGGGAACCTTGGTCGTCAACAACCATATTGGGTTGCCATCTTTATCCAATGCAGGTTCTTCGCGGTTTATAACTGGCTGGCCTGAATCAAGGACAGCCTTATCATCAGCCCAAAATTTGGCAGCCAACTCGGGTGGATAAGTATCAAAGTCCGTTTTTCCCAGCACATCTTCCATTACCTTTCCACCCGACCCCTTCCAATCTGCAACATTAGACATAACCTTGCGCCCCTGCATATCTTTGGCATAAATATAATCAGGTATGTTGTCCATCAATGTATGAAGAAGAGTGCGCTCCTGAGCAAGTTTCTCTTGGGCTTGTTTTAACTCAGTAATATCGTGGTTAATGCCCACAATTCCTGTAATCTCCCCCTGGCGATCACGCAGCGGCACCTTGGTTGTCAGCAACCATCTTTGATTGCCGTCTTGATCAACAACGGGCTCTTCCTTATTCATCATGGATTCGCCTGATTGTATGATCTTCTGTTCGTCAGCAATATATGGCGCAGCAATTTCCTTGGAAAAGAAATCAAAATCTGTCTTGCCCACAACCTCTTCCAGGGCGGTTGCCCCCAAAAGGCGTCGATGTGCAATGTTGTCTACGATCAACCGGCTGTTAATATCTTTAACAAAAATGTTGTCTGGCAGGTTGTCAATCACTGTACTCAATAAGTTACGTTCGGCAATCAAATTTTCTTCGGCTTGCATGCGTTCTGTAATATCTCGGTCTATCCCTATGACCAGCTCGCGCCCATCAATGGTCACCAACATCGTTGAAACTTCCACTGGAAATGTTGTGCCATCCCTGCGAGTGTGCATGGCTTCAATCTTTATCGAGCCCCCCACTTGCCGCAGATTATTCATATAAGCTGTGCGTTCCGCTTCCGTCCCTTCACTTCCATTCAACACATCAATGGAATAGCCAATCAATTCTTCACGCTTATATCCATTCATCTCGCACAGTGCGGTATTACAATCAATTATGGGCCACGAAACATCCGGGTCATGAGGGTCAATCACCACGACGGCATCAGGAGAGATGTCAAATATCGCCCTAAGAAGGCTATTTTCGCCCGCGTCCTGTTCCCCAGTCTGTGGAATCTCTTTTTCAGTTTTCGGCTTTGCAGGTGGGCTTTTCTTCACTGGGGCAGGTTTTTGGTCAGCTTTTTCAGATTTCATTTTCATACTCCATTTGTTATTCGAGTACTTTAATAACAGCAACCATATGAGTAATTATAAGTGTAGCATTGATTGCTTGACCAATATCTTACAATACTTAATTATCCCTGAAAGGTAAGGTAAGCCCCCATTGCCTTCTTCCGTTTATAAACCCTTCACAACCTTGCCCCTGTTGTTGTATCAAAAAAATATAACCGTTCGGGGTCGATCTCCACATAAATCAATTGCCCAACGTGAAGTTTCGTATCTATTGGACAAAGACCGGTGAAGGTAAGTCGCCCCATGCGGATATAAACGACATGAACGCGATGCACAAGATCGGATTCAATCGCCTCCACCTCCGCCCGAAACTGAATCGCATTTACGGGCTGAGCATCCACTGGGACTTGCTGGGTTGAGCCTGTCGAAACCTTTACCCCCTCACGTCGCAACCCTAAAGTGACAAGCTGTCCATTTTCAACGAGTGGGAAGATTCGCTCTGAGAGTGGAAAAGAGTAATCGTCCAGAACCAGCCGTCTCCCAGAAATAGAGCCGCCTGAAAGTAGGTCCATTGGCGTGAGTCCCAAAAATCCAGCGACAAACTCGTTGGCAGGATTCTCCGTCAATTCCTGATACGTCCCCACTTGTTGAATTCGTCCCGCGTGCATGACAACGATTTGGTCGGCGAGCGCAACCGCTTCGATCTGATCGTGTGTGACGTACAGACTCGTGATGTTGAATTGATGTAGCAGACGTTTGATCTCGGTACGGGTTTGCACACGAAGTTTGGCATCAAGGTTGGAAAGCGGCTCGTCGAAGAGGAACAACTTCGGCGCACGGACGATGGCGCGTGCGATCGCCACGCGCTGCTTCTCGCCGCTAGAGAGTGTGCCGGGCTTGCGCGGCAGGAGGTCTTTGAAATCAATGCCCATCAACTCGGAGGTGTAACGGATGCGTTCGTTCGTTTCTTCGTCTTCGATCTTGTGCATCTTGAAAAAGAATGCAAGGTTGCCTTCGTTATTGAAGTTTGGATAGAGCGCATAATTTTGAAAGACCATGCCGATATAACGGTCACCGGGAGGGATGGTGTCTACATTCTGTCCGTTATATAAAACCTGCCCAGTGTAATTGTCGGCTATTCCGGCGGCAACGCGTAGCAATGTGCTTTTGCCACAACCAGAGGGTCCCACAACGACAAAGGTTTGTCCATCGGGAACCGTCAGGTTGACATGGTCAAGAGCGCTTATGCCTTTGGATGTTTCCTCGGGTGGGTCTTCTTGAACCCGCTCCCTTTTGAACTCAAACGTCCTACTTGCATGGTCATGTAAGGATTTGGGATAACTCAAACTAACGTCACGGAGTTGAATCTCTGCCATCGTTTTTTCCTAAAATATTGTATCATTGGTGTATCAATGCAAATAAAGGTAATTTTAACAAGGAGAAATGAATTTAATGGAAACGAGAGCCCACTTATCAATTACGGAAATGGAAGCAGGTTTGGACTACATCCGCCAATCGCCAAAAAATGGTGGTGCATTGAAAATGATCGTGCGGCGTCCCAACGTTGATGAAAGAGAAGTCGTCAACGAAGGCGAATTGGGCATTGAGGTCGGTCTGGTCGGCGATAATTGGAGAGTTCGGGGAAATCCGTATACGCCAGATGGGTCGGCAAAGATCAACGCACAGGTCACCATCATGAATGCACGTGCCGTTGAACTTCTGGCGCAAAGCAAAGACCGCTGGGCATTGGCAGGAGATCAGTTATATATTGACATGGACTTGAGCGATGAGAACATCCCAGCCGGAACGCGCCTCGCGTTGGGAACGGCCATACTCGAAGTCACTCCCGAGCCACACACGGGATGCAAAAAGTTCGCCGAACGCTATGGAACAGACGCGACGAAGTTTGTCAACTCAAAGGAAGGGAAACAACTGCACTTGCGAGGGATCTATGCGAAGGTGGTCGAGGCTGGAGAGATTCGGGTTGGAGATGTGGTGAAGAAAGAAGAGTGACCAACTAAATGGGCAGCAAGTAAAGTTTTACAAGAAAGGTTCTTGAAAAAGCCTGAAGTTCGTGCAATAATTTAATTGTAGTTTAGACAATCAGTCTCATATGTATAGCTACGTCCTTCAAAACCTGTTTCGACAAGGAAAGGAGTCGCAAAATGTCTGTGATAACCATTTCCAGAGAATTCGGCAGTGACGGCGATGCCATTGCCCAGAAAGTAGCCCAAACCCTAGACTATCATTTTGTGGATCAGAAATTCATCGGCACCATACTCGAACAGTATGGGTACGTGGAATTCGATAAAGAATATGCAAATCTGCCCACCTTTTGGGAAAGATTCGATGCACAACGAGAGAAACAGCGAGATGTAATGGTAAAAATGCTGAACCAGGTGATACAAGCCGTAGCCCATCACGGCAACGTGGTAATCCTGGGGCGCAGTGGCTTCGAAGTGCTAGGAGGGTTTGCCGATGTTCTACATATACGATTGCAAGCCCCTTTAACTGTACGGATCCAGCGGGTAATGGCGCAACAGCAGATACCCTCGAGCAGGCAGAATCAATAGTGAAAAACAATGACAAAGTACGCATGGCATTTGTCGAGGAGTTTTATAGGATACCATGGACTTCAATCCATGCCTTCGATCTGGTCATCAACACCGGCAAGATTTCACCCGACCAGGCAACGAGCTGGGTGGTTGGCTTGGCAAATGCCCCCATGACCAATCTTGAAATGGATAAACCCACTACAACCTCCATCAAAGTGGATCGCATTTTGGCAGACGCCGTTTCCGAAGTGCTCAAATGCAATCAGACACACAGATAATTACCGAGGCAACATCGCAAAAGCAACTTGAAACGACAATGTGACCAACCTCCTCAAATAACTTTATTGTCACTCCATAGTAAAATCAGGGTATGGAAGTTCAAATTGCCGCCGCCAAAGTTGATAAGTACGCCACTTCTGAGAGCGGTGACACATTGGAAGTTATCGAACGCCCCAACGGCGGACTCTCCGTGGTGCTTGCCGATGGACAAACCTCGGGGCGCGGTGCAAAAGCGGTCTCTCAACTGGTCGTCCGCAAAGTGATCGGATTGCTGGCAGAAGGCGTCCGTGATGGAGCTGCGGCACGCGCCGCCTCGGACGCATTGTATACAGACAAGAGGGGAAAGGTCATCTGCACGCTCAACATTGCATCCATTGACCTGCACAGTAGAACCATCGTCCTGACTCGTAACAACCCATCCCCCATGTTTGTTTGTCGAAACGCCAAAGTTGACCGCATCGATGTGGATAGTATTCCGCTTGGCACTTCGCGCGATGTACGCCCCTCCATAACCGAGATCGCAATAGAAGCCGGCTTGACCATTGTTATTTACACTGATGGACTCGTCCATGCAGGCAAACGACGCGGTCAACCGATGAACACCATGGAAGTCCTGCACTCCTTGTTGGACGAACAAAATCCATCGCCCCAAACAATTGCAGATGCACTTCTGGCACATGCGGTCTCATTGGACGATAACCGTCCCGCAGATGATATTAGCGTGCTGGTGTTAAAGGTCACACCGCGCAACGGGGATAATGTCCGTCGTATGGCAGTTCGCATCCCCATCGATGGGTTATAAGATCATGAACATTCGCTGGCGTAAATGGCGCGCAGGCTGGCGCGACACGCTTATCCTCATCAACGAATTCAAATCGCCTTTGCTTTTCTTCACGGTCACTGTCATTGGAGGCGGTTTTGCGTATTATGTTCTGGCACAAGCCGCAGGTGAACCAGTCAAAACATTGGGTGAGGCTATTTTTACAATTCTCGCCGCAACTGTTTTACAGCCCATCAACGAATTTCCCAAAAACATCATCCTGCAAATATTTCATTTTGCCATGCCTCTGGTTGGCATTATTTTTCTCGCACAAGGATTAACCGATTTTGGCATATTACTTTTCAATCGAAAATCTCGAGGCAAGGAGTGGGAGATGGCTGTCGCATCCATCATGAATAAACACATTGTATTGGTCGGGCTTGGACACTTGGGCTATCGCGTGGCAGAAAAATTAAACGAGATGGGTGAAAACGTGGTGGTGCTTGAAATAAAACCCGGCACACACACCACCTCCGCCGCACGCGATATGGACATTCCTGTCATCCAGGCAGATGCACGCGAAGCGGGTTCTTTGGAGGCTGCCAACATCAAGGACGCACGCACGATCATCCTTGCCAGCCAGAATGACGCCATGAATTTGCAGATCGCGCTCAAAGCCCGTACTCTCAACCCAAAGATACAGGTAGTCATTCGAATATTTGACGAGGACTTTGCTCACGCTCTTCAGGAACAATTCGGTTTCATTGCGTTGAGCGCAACCGAAATGGCGGCACCTGTATTTGCCGCCGCCGCCGCTGGCGCAGATGTCACCAATCCAATTTCAATCGAAGGTCAACTGCTCGGGCTTGCAAGAGTCACCATCACGCCCAATTCAATTTTTGCTACAAAAACCGTGGGCTACCTTGAAGATACCTATCACCTGAATATCGTTCTCCTGCGTCACGATCACCAATCGGAAATGCACCCAACCGATTCATGTCCCATCCACGCGGGTGATACACTTGCGGTGCTTGGCGGTCCCGAACAACTCGCCCGCCTTGTACATGATAACGAGTAATCATGGATGAACCTCCCAGTTTGAAACTGCTTATCGGTGTCGTCGGTCCTTGTGGCTCTGGCAAATCAACCCTCATCGCAAAACTTGAAAAACATGGTTATACCTGCCGTCATATCGCGCAGGAACATTCCTACGTGCAAGCCATGTGGCAGATTATCACCAAGCCCGATATCCTGATCTACCTGCACGCATCCTTTCCCATTAGCACCGCCCGCCGCAAACTCAATTGGAAGGAAAAAGATCACACAGAACAACTCCGCAGGCTCTCCCACGCACACGAACATGCTCATATAATTATCAATACAGATGACCTGACACCTGACCAGGTTCTACAACAAGCATTGGACTACTTAAACAGAAGGAAATCAATGAAAAGACTTTTCGCCTCTTTTTTGACCCTTAGCCTGCTTCTCCTCTCATGTTCTCTTCTTCAGCCGAAAGCGAATCCCCCCACCCTAACACCACAGCCTGATCCCATGAGACGCCATGGAAGACCGCTCCATTTTCAAAAATGGACTTGTCCCATCCGAACAACATTTTCTTAGCGAATTGAACGGCGCAACTGTTTATCATCTTGAATTCACCATCGCCGACGACCTTTATCATGTCACAGGCACAGAAAAAGTTTATTATACAAACACAGAGGATGTAACCTTGGATAGAGTGGAATTTCGACTCTTCCCCAATATCCTTGGCGGGGAAATGAAGATTTCCAATCTTACTGTTGACGATCAATCCATCACGCCTGATTACGGACTTGAAAGACAGCCTGCTAATCGTCCCCTTATCGCCCCCGCTCGAAGTCGGCAAAAGTATCACCATCCAAATGGAGTATGCAGTTACCGTACCGCAAACGGTTGATTTGAATTATGGTGTACTTGCCTATTACGATAATGTGTTAGCTTTGGCACACTCCTATCCCATGGTTTGCGTCTATAACGCTGAAGGCTGGAACGCAGAAATTCCTCCGCAGGATGGCGACGTTACATTTTCAGACGCATCTTTTTACATTGTACGCGTTCATGCGCCAAAGGATTTAACGCTGGTCACAACCGGAAGTAATGTCAGCCTCGACGAAGATGGGCAGACCCAAGTCCTGACCGTTGCGAGCGGTCCGGCGCGGGATTTTTATCTGGTGGCGAGTCCAAATTTCGAGAAGATATCGCAAACATTTGGTGAAGTCACGATCAATAGCTATGCAGACAAAGAGTCTCAAGCCGGTGCACAATCTGCATTGGAGACTGCCGCCCGTGCAATTGATGATTATGGCAAAAGATACGTCCCATATCCATACACCGAATTTGATATCGTCGCCACGCCCAACCTTGCGCTTGGCATTGAATACCCCGGAATGATCGCCATCACATCTCGCATCTACGACCCGAACAACGGTTACATGGAAAGCACCGTCGCGCACGAAGTGGGACATCAATGGTTTTACAACCTTGTCGGCGACGACCAGCTTGATGATCCCTGGCTGGACGAGTCTCTCACCCAATTTGTCACACTTCAATACAATGCAGACCTATATGGAGCGGGCGGCGAGGCGAGTTTTCTTTCATCGCTAAAAAGTCGCTGGCAACGCGTAAACAATGAAAAAATACCCATTGGACTGCCGGTTGCCAGTTATCATGGAGCCGAATACAGCGCCATCGTCTACGGGCGTGGACCGTTGTTCTTTGTCGCTTTGAAGAAGGAGATGGGTGCAGACGCTTTCGACGCATTTCTCAAGGATTACGCCAAATCCCTTTCGTGGAAAATCGCCACGCCCAAGACCCTGCAGTCTATGGCAGAAAAACATTGTGGTTGTGATTTGCGGGCAATTTTTGACGAATGGGTATATCCATAAATCGGTCTAGCCACGCCTCATCAATGGGAGTATAATCACCGCCGCGCCAGCCTCAGGCTGGCATTTTCATGGATGGAGAAGAATTATGAATCGTCGTAATACAAACTGGCTGATTGTTATCATCGTCCTGCTATTCTTTTCAGGTTGGATTACATTCAGCAAAGACTTGATCGTTTTTGGACGCGATATTAAGCTAAATCTGGGGCTGGACCTGCAAGGCGGGTTACAAACCCTGCTCGAAGCAGATCTTCCTGCGACTACAAAGATCGCTTCCGGAGATATGGAAACCACCAGCAAGATCCTTGAAAACCGCGTCAACGGAATCACAGGGACAAGTGAAATACTCATGCAAACCGCGGGTGACCGCCGCATTGTAGCTGAATTTCCCGGAGTCACCGATCCTGAAAAAGTTGTTGCCGCCCTTCAACAAACCGGTCTGCTGGAATTTGTGGACACAGGCGATTTTCGGCCTGCCGAAGGAAGCACACTTAAAACCGATTATGCAACCAACGGGGCGCCGGCAGTCGAACCAACCGCCACCGCACCAGTCGATCTGACTGCGACGCCAGCGGCTGATGCAACTGCCAATCAACCGGCGCCCACCCCCGATGCAAGCAATACGGTCTATCATACGATCATGACCGGCAAAGATCTGGTCAGGGTAAGTGTTTCTCCAGATTCAACTACTGGAAAATATGGCATCAATTTCACGCTTTCTTCCGAGGGCAGTAAGATTTTCGGAGATTTTACTGCTGCAAACGTGAACAAGGTATTAACAATTGTTTTGGATAAGAAAGTGATTTCTGCTCCCACCATTAACAGCGCAATTACTGATGGACAGGGCGTTATCACCGGCAGTTTCACAGCTGACTCAGCCAACTCGCTGGCTAAACTATTGCAATATGGTTCCCTGCCGATCCCAGTCAAAGTGGTGGAAAGTCGTACAGTTGGCGCAACACTCGGCGAAGAATCAGTTCGCAAGAGCTTAGTAGCTGGAGCGATCGGTCTTTCGGTCGTAATCCTCTTCATGCTTTTGTATTACCGTCTCCCCGGATTCATCGCGGACCTCGCGCTTATCAGCTACGCAATCTTTTCCCTCGCCATTTTCAAATTGATGGGTGTTACGCTTACCCTGCCAGGCATCGCCGGTTTCATTTTGAGCATCGGTATGGCAGTGGACGCAAACATCTTGATCTTTGAACGTTTGAAGGAGGAGTTGCGTGCCGGGAGAAATTTGCGACAGGCAATCGATCTGGGTTGGTCTCGTGCCTGGCCCTCTATTCGAGATTCAAACATCTCTACACTGATCACCTGCCTTATCTTATACATTTTTGGCAGCAGTTTTGGAGCAAGCATGGTCAAAGGCTTCTCGTTCACTCTCGCGCTGGGTGTCGGTGTGAGTCTTTTCACCGCCATCATCGTAACACGCACTTTCCTCCACACCTTGATGGACAACCTCAAATCGGTTGATCATCCACGCTGGTTCGGTTTATAGGAGCCTTACAATGAATATCATCAAGAACCGATATTTCTATTTTCTTCTTTCGTTACTGATCATCATCCCAGGTATCGTTTTTCTCACGTTAAACTGGATTAACCTAAAAACACCCCTGCCCCTCGGGATTGATTTCACAGGCGGGTCGCTCCTCGAAGTTCAGTTTAGCGGCGTACGCCCCAGCTCTGATGAAATGATGAGCATCTACAAGCAGTTCGCACCAGATTCAGACCCTGTTGTTCAATCACTGGGCACAGACTCGTTTTCCATTCGGTCAAAAAGAATTGAAGATAATGTTAAGGGGCAAATTGTCACAGAACTCGAAAACAAGACCGGAAGTACGGTTACTGTATTGGAATTCACTTCCGTCAGCGCGTCCATAGGCGCAGAAGTCACCCGTGCGGCAGGCTTTGCCATTCTTATGGCGGCAATCGCGATCCTGCTTTACATCTCTTTCGCTTTCCGCGGAGTCGATCACGCCTTCCGCTACGGTGTTGCCGCAATCGCAGCCATGTTGCACGATGTCTTTGTCGTCCTTGGCGTAGAGGCAATTCTTGCCTATTATCTTGGATGGGAGGCAGACGCTCTCTTCCTTACCGCCCTCCTGACCGTGATCGGCTTCTCCGTGCATGACAGCATCGTGGTCTTCGACCGTGTCCGTGAGAACTCGCATGTATACCGCCGCATTGGTTACGAAACGCTGGTCAACCATTCGGTGATACAGACCCTCGACCGTTCCATCAATACACAACTAACCGTATTATTCACTTTGTTTGCGCTCGTTCTATTTGGCGGCGAGAGCATCAGACACTTTGTGATCATCCTGCTGGTCGGTATTTTCAGCGGAACCTACTCCTCCATTTTCAACGCCGCTCCCATACTGGTGGTATGGGAAAATCAGGAATGGAAAAACTGGTTCAAACGAAAAGAAGAAGCAACAACTGCTTAAACAAAAAATCCCTTTCGTAAAATTTACGAAAGGGATTTTTAATACCGATAGAGCATAATTTTTAAAACCCGCTCAAGAAACGACGAGCGGCGTATTGAAAATAAATGATTGGGATATTCGTTCTCAAGCGCCCTTAAACGTAAAAGCAATTGAACAATCTCCCAATTTCTATTAAATCGATACATCACTAAAGCCGCCTTTTCACATAAGCTTATTTACACTCAAGACGGCAGGCAAAAAATAAAGTTACATTACAGATAATTGTCCCATTCAGTTGAATAACTGAATGGGACAATTCGCATCATACACAGGGACAACTGCTTCGCCCCCCAAGAACTTAAGCTACCCTCCCAACTCCACGGCGAATGCATCGTAATACGTACCCGCCCCAAACCCATCGATCAAAACATGATCCAAAGGCTTCAAGTTTGGAAGCTCACGCAGAAATGCGATCATATTGGATGCCGCGCTTACGTTCCCAAATTCGCTCAACAACCATGGCATCGGAAGAACAATACCCACATTCTGTAAATGCTTCTCTTTTAGTTTATTGATCTTATAATTCGCATGATGGACAATCGCTACAGCCACTGATTTGCCAGCCATTCCCAACTCGTCCAGCTTCATCTGATAGGCTGAGTAGACCTCGCGCACAACCTGGACCCCGGTCCGCACGAACAACTTGACCATGCCCATGGGTCCCGCCATCGCTATGGATGAACCGTCATGCGGCTCATGCATCAAACCCGCCACGCGAATATTGTTCGTGAACGGTTGGGTCACATCAACGTTATACTCCCCTTCCGATTTATGTGGCGAATGGGGATAGTACATCGCCACCTGCAATACACCTTCATCATCAAAAACTTCCCGTGACTTTCCCGCGATAAATTTCATCGTTTCGCCTGGGATAACGCCCAAAATACCCGCTGCATTCCCAAATAACTGCAAAGCATTCGCATCATGTGAAGTGCCAACAAAGCGACTTAATCCCTCAATCCCCCCAACAAGTACCTTCTTTCCATAGAGAGACTCGGCTATATTCTGGTCAAGTTGAGTGTTCTCAGGTAATTCAGGATTCAACGCCAGATGCAAACTGCTTGTCGACCCATCACAAGCTTTATGGATGGTAACCTTCAAGGCACTCTCGGGAATTCCTGCACCTTTTGCAATCTGATTTACGTAATCATCGGTAACAGGCGCGCTCATACCAATTAGTACAGCATCCACCTCGGATGCCTTCCAGTTACAAGCTTTAATCGCTCCAGCCAGGAATCTCGTCCCCACCTCAACTTCAAGTCGAGTATGCTCGTCTTTTGTCAAGTTGAGCGGGATATGGTGTCGGTTACGAAAACCCAGTTCGGACAGATTCAACTTTTCGCTGGCAAGAAGCGGGCGCTCAAGTCTTTTCTCCAAGAATGTGGGCAGGCTCTCGTTATCATAGCTTTTTCCCCAGGTTCCGTAAACGCCTCCAATACCAACTGAGGGGTTGGTAACATGTTCAACGGCAAAAGGAATCCCTCCTGCAACGGAAATAACATCCTTTTCAACGCCAGGTCTATCAAAGAACGAGACAGGGGTAAGTGTAGTGGTTTCAGTGTTCATATATCTCCTTTATCTTTCCTTTCGGGTAAACCCTAATTCGCCCCTTTAGTTTCGCTTTCCAAAGATTATACAGGGGAATTGGTATAAAAGTTAATATCCTATTAATTTTGTTCAGTGTGAAAACAAAAGGTTTCCTGCAAACTATAAACAACTTCTTTGCAGGAAACCTTTTTCTACCTTGATCTGACAACAAGGAAATTCGTTCTTGATGTTATTGCGGACTACTTCACGTAATCGCACCAGTCTTCGTACTTTGCAACCTTGCCGTGGATCACATCATGAAACGTCTTTTGGATCTTGCGTGTGATGGGTCCCATTTTGCCATCACCGATCTTACGGAAATCCACTTCGCAGACCGCCACACATTCGGCGGCGGTGCCTGTCAGGAAGGCTTCATCGGCAATATAGATCTGGTCACGTGAGATGGGTTCTTCGATAACTTCGTAGCCCATATCACGTGCAACGGTAATGATGGAATCGCGGGTAATACCTTCAAGGATGGTCGCGCGCGGGGCAGTATAGAGTTTTCCACCGCGCACCATGAAAAGATTTTCGCCAGTACATTCCGCCAGCATTCCGTTCGGGTCGAGCATGATCGCCTCATCGAAACCAGCGCGCAGATGCCAGTGTCTTTGCCATGACCGAATTGGGATAGTTGCCTGTGATCTTCGCCTTTGTCATAGTCACATTCGGATGATGACGTGTGTACGAAGAGACCATCATGCGGATGCCTTTTTCGAGCGCTTCCTCGCCGAGGTAGGCTCCCCATTCCCAAACAGCAATGCCCACCAACGGTTTCGACGCATCCAGGTTCAATCCCAGTGGACCCTCGCCCATGTAAATGAGCGGACGGATGTAACACTGCGAAAAACCATTTGCACTGATCGTCTCATGCACGGCAGCGCTTAACTGCTCGACCGTATACGGGAAATCGATCACACCCAAAATGTGGATCGAATCCATCAGCCGTTGGATATGCTCGGTCAACCGAAAAACAGCAGGACCCTTATCCGTGCTATAACAACGAATGCCTTCAAACACGCCCAATCCATAATGCAATGCGGGCGTGAGAAAATGCACCGTCGCTTTTTCGAACGGCACCAGCTCACCGTTCATCCAGATGAATTTCGATTCCATTGCCATATAATCGCTCCTTATAAATTTTTTATGATTTCATCCGCCATCTGACGGGTGGTTAATTTGCCGCCGATATCGGCTGTCCGTGCGCCATTCGTGATCGTTACATCAACCGCTTTTTCAATGGATGCAGCTTCGGCTTCGAGTTTCAATGAATGACGCAACAACATCGCAGTGGATAGAATCGTGCCGATCGGATTTGCGATTCCCTTGCCTGCGATGTCTGGCGCGGACCCGTGGATCGGTTCATACAACCCCGGACCTGCCTGGCCCAAACTAGCCGACGGCAACATCCCCATCGAGCCTGCCAACACAGACGCTTCATCTGTGAGTATATCGCCAAACATATTCTCGGTCACGACCACATCCAGCCACGCGGGACCAGTAATGAGGCGCATCGAAGCGGTATCCACCAACATATGTTCGAGTTCCACATCTTTGTTTTCCTCGCCAACCTTTGTTGCGACCTGACGCCACAGACGCGACGATTCCAAGCACATTGGCTTTATCCACAGATGTGACTTTCTTCTTGCGACCTTTGGCAAGAGTAAAAGCCAATTCCATCACACGCTTGATTTCATAATCGTAATATTCAAGTGTATCCACCGCGCGTTCGTGTCCATCTTTCATCTCACGCATCTTGGGTTGACCAAAATACAAGCCACCCGTCAACTCGCGGACAACGATAATATCCACGCCTTCGAGTTTCTCACGCTTCAGCGGAGACGAATCGATCAATGCCGGATGCACTTTGACAGGGCGCAGATTTGCAAATACGCCAAGTCCCTTACGCAATGCCAATAGTCCGCGTTCGGGACGATCTTTAGCTGTAGGGTTGTCCCATTTGGGACCGCCCACCGCGCCGAGCAAAACCGCGTCTGCTGATTTACAATCGGCAAGCGCTTCATCGGTAAGCGACGATCCATATTTATCAATGGAACAACCGCCCATCAATTGTTCGGTATATTTGAAAGTATGACCATATTTGCTGGCAATTACATCCAGCACGCGCACAGCTTCGCTGACAATTTCAGGACCGATGCCGTCGCCGGGGAGGAGAGTAATGTTGAAGTTCATGATTTTCCTGTTTTGTTTTCAGATTTACGAGTTACGTAATACGTATACTCGTAATGTCTTGTTCCCGTATTTACTTGTCTACTTTCTCAATGCGCCACGACCAGACCGTATTCAAACGAATCCGATAGCGCGCGCCAGGAGGCGTCGATAATATTCGTACCTGCACCAACGGTGCTCCAGCGGCTGGTGGAGTTGCGTGTGTCGATCAACACACGGGTAATGGCTTCTGTGCCATGATCCGAATCCAAAATGCGGACCTTGTAATCGGATAAATGGAAATTAGCTACTTGGGGATAGTAACCCGTGAGCGCCTTACGCAAAGCAAGGTCCAATGCATTAACGGGACCATTTCCTTCGGCGGCTGTATGAAGCACCTCGCCTTGTACCCGTACCTTGACCATCGCTTCGGCAAAGATACCGCGCCCCGTCCGATGTTCCACGTTTACGAAAAAGTCGATCAATTCAAATGGAGGCTTGTATCCATACTCCTGCCGCTTCAACATCATGGTTACCGAAGCTTCAGCCGCTTCAAAGGAAAAGCCGCGTGCTTCAAGTTCCTTGATCTCAGTAAGAACAGGGAGTACCTCATTGCCTTCGACTTCGACACCGTTCTCTTCTGCTTTGCTCAGCAAGTTTCCACGTCCCGATAGATCAGAGACAACCACGCGCATCTTGTTGCCGATCTTTTCAGGCTCCACATGTTGATAGGATTGCGGCGAGCGGCGAGTCGCGGCGACATGTACGCCACCTTTATGTGCAAAAGCAGACTTCCCCACAAACGGCAGATGTTCATCGGGAGTGATATTCGCAACCTCCGCCACGAAATGGGATAGTTCATACAAGTCGCTCGATGCTTCCCTCGGGCAGGCATTGATATCCCATTTTGAGTTCAAGGTCTGCCATGATGGAACACAGATTGGCATTGCCACAACGCTCCCCTACGCCATTGATCGTTCCCTGCACCTGCATTGCGCCTTCACGCACGCCGATCAAAGAGTTGATGACACCGCATTCTGAATCGTTATGGGTGTGCATCCCGAATGGGAAGTTGAGAGCAGGCTTGAGGTCCCGAAGGATGCGTTCCACTTCCCAGGGTAATGTCCCGCCGTTGGTGTCGCACAAGACAACGGTCTCCGCTCCGCCGCGTATCGCGGCTTGCAAAGTTTCGAGGGCATAGGATGAGTCCGCTTTGTAGCCGTCGAAGAAGTGTTCGGCATCGTAGATCACGCGTCTGCCGTTCTCTTTGAGATAGGCAACGGACTGTTCGATAATGCGCAGGTTATCTTCTTTTGTGGTTTGCAAAACTTCGGTGACGTGGAGCGTCCACGTTTTGCCGAAGATGGTGCAGACCGGAGTTTGCGAATCGATCAGGGCTTTGATATTGGCGTCATCTTCAGGTCCGCCTTTGACGCGGCAAGTGGAGCCGAATGCCGCGATCAGCGCGTTCTTCCATTCCATATCTCGTGCTCGCTCGAAAAACTCAACATCTTTTGGGTTCGAACCGGGCCAGCCACCTTCAATGAAGGCAACACCAAATTCATCGAGCCGCCGCGCTACACGGACCTTGTCATTACCCGAAAGCGTGAAACCTTCGGATTGTGTTCCATCACGCAAAGTTGTGTCATAGATTTGTATCTGTTGCATAATGATCCCATCCAACCGCCACAGACACACAGAGATATTGAGAAAAAACTCAATGAACTCTGCGCGCTCTGTGGCTAATTAAGTTTCGCCTCAAAGGCGGCGATCTCTTTTTCGAAGCCCATGATGTACCCGAGTTCATCCACGCCATTGAGCAGGCAGGCTTTATTGAACGGGTCAATGGGGAATTTCACAGAGCCATTCTCGAACGAAAGCGTCTGCGATTCGAGGTCAACTGTGAATTCGGCGTTCGGTACTTCGTCGAGATAATCGAACAACATCTTGTGCGTCTCTTCATCCACAATGATGGGGATGAGACCATTCTTGAGCGAATTGTTGCGGAAGATATCCGCAAAGGATGTGGAGACAACCGCGCGGAATCCGAACGCCGTCAGCGCCCAGGGAGCATGTTCACGGCTCGAACCGCACCCGAAGTTGTCTCCTGCCAAAAGAATTTGACAGCCAGCTGATTCCAGGTTTATTCAAAACAAATTCTGCTTTGGGCGAGCCATCTGAGTTGTAACGCCAATCTGCAAAGAGATTGTCTCCCATACCGTTTTTGTCGGTGGCTTTGAGAAAGCGCGCAGGGATGATCTGGTCTGTGTCAATATCATTGACAGGCAGGGGTATTACACGTGAGGTAAGTTTTGTAAATTGAGCCATATAAATCCTATTCCTTTTTTGCTTCGACTTCCAACCGCATCATCTGCACATGGACAACACCGTCCGACGAGGCTGGATTTGCCGTTAGATATACATCAACTACTTGCTTGAGAAATTCCTGTTGTTGCTCTTCCGAGACCCGCCGCATGTATGGCAGCCATGTTGTGCGCAACCAGCCCTCAAAAGCGGATTGATCAACGTGCGCCATATCCTTCGGAATCAATTCCACGCGTACTGGAGCAAATCCGGTTTGCGGGAGCCATTCGGCATATTCTTCCATTCCATAGAAACTATATGGAAATTGAAAGCCAACAAAATAATCACGCCACTTCGGCATGGAAACAACCTTATCCATTGCGGCGATCACCTCGATGGCATTGCCACGCCCGCCCATTTGAAGCAGGGTTCTTCCACCGGGTTTAAGAGCATCTGAAACGCCGCGCAACACAGAAGCATGATCTGCCACCCAATGTAAGACAGCGTTCGAGAAAATTACATCGAACTCATTTTGAAAATTTAAGTTGAGCGCATCCACCACCTGAAAACTTAGGTTCGGGTATTCAGTCTCACTAAAACATGATTGCGCCAGTTCTATCATCTCAGGTGAATTATCTACACCGAGCACAGTCCCATCGGGGAGCATGGAAGCGATCTCCGCCGTTACTTTGCCATCGCCACAGCCCAGGTCAAGCAAGCGTTCTTTGCCTTGTAAACCCAGTTTGGCGAGAAGCTCACGCGCCCATCTCTGCTGGACGGCTGAACTCTTTGCATAATCTGCAGCATCCCATTTGAATGTTGTCATGACTTCACCACTTCTGGGCGGCGTCCACCAAAGACTGCCAGCTCGTACACGCGAAAGTAACAATCCACTTCTTCATAGCCGATCTCGCGCAACCAGTCACATTGTGCATTGACCGACAAAAGGATGTTCGCGTCTTTGTCCGGGCGGCTCATGAAAGTCTCTGCAACTTCTTCATATGTTTTTGTGCCGCCTTTCAAATTTTCCTGTTCATACCAATGATCGATGATGTGCTTGTTGAACAGGTCAACCGCCAGTTGTGCTTCGGAGGCGATGTGTTCGATGTTGATGAACCAACCACCGGGTTCCAGCAGAGAATAGATTTCTTGATAGATCTCGCGTTTGCGGACATCCGGCTGATGATGGATCGAGTAACTGGACACAACCGCGTCAAACGGACCCTTCGACTCGCTCAGGGCGGCGCCATGAGCCTGCATCCTGTTTACCCAGGCAGGGTCGCCATAATCGAGATTTTCAAAAACGAGCTGCGACTCAAATCCTTTCAGTTGTTCACGTGCCTGAGTCAACATGGGTTCAGAGAAATCTGCAAGCACGCCGCGGGCAGACGGATATTCGTTCAGGATCGTCGCACCGAGAATGCCGTCACCACAACCGAGGTCAATGAAATTGCGAACAGGCTGTGAACGTGATTTGAGAATCGACATCATGATACCGATCTGTTCCGGTACCATGGGAATCGCAGCACGCGAGGATAGATAGCGATTTACAACAGCGGATTGCTTCCAAACTTCATCTGTGACCATGATTTATAATTTATTTATCTCCTTCCAACTTCATTTATACTGTGCCATTATTTTCAGGAGCAAACAAATGGCGATTGTTTATCGAAACGGTGTTGCAGGAAAAATCTGTGCCAATCTTGAGTGTGGCTGGAAACCGTTGAGTGAATTTGCACCCGCAAGATCTCTTGGCTTGCCTGTTGGTGACGGGTACAAATATCGTTGCCGAGAATGCTCTAGAACTCAATCCCGAGAAGAACGCGCCGCTAAGATTGAACATTATCGAGCGAAAGAGCGTGAATATACTGAAGCCAATAAAGACCATTATCGCGAACTCAAACGTGCTCATCAAAAGGCAAATCCTGAAAAATACA
The DNA here is from genome assembly GCA_963730175.1 of uncultured Chloroflexia bacterium. Lineage (GTDB taxonomy): Bacteria > Chloroflexota > Anaerolineae > Anaerolineales > Villigracilaceae > Defluviilinea. The sequence continues at coordinate 118,018 of CAVSRF010000062.1, forward strand.
ATGATGCTCTCAGAAAGTATCGTGAAACTCACCGAGAAGAAATCAATGCAAGAGCAAAAGAACGTCGCCAACACGACCTGGAACATTACCGCGAAATTGGACGCAAATCTCGCGAAAAACATGCTGAGGAACGTAATGCCTATCAACGGGAGTATGGAAAAGCCAATCGTGATAAGTTGACTTTATACACAAACGCTCGCCGCGCTAGAAAACTTGATGCAGAAGGTTCTCATACGGAAGAAGAATGGCAAAAACTGAAAGCCTTTCATAACTTCAAATGTCTTTGTTGTGGACAACGAGAACCTGACATCAAGCTCACACGCGATCATGTGATTCCATTGACACAGGGCGGTTCCGACTTAATTGATAATGTGCAACCATTATGTGCCCGTTGTAACAGTAAAAAGAATAACAAACACATTGATTATCGCTAAATCATGCCAGCATTGTACGTGGATCAGTAACTGCTCCACTGATGGCTGATGCGGCAGCGGTGATGGGACTTGCCAAAAACGTGCGTCCGCCTTTGCCTTGACGACCTTCAAAGTTACGGTTGCTGGTGGATACGGCATATTGCCCAGGCAATAAGTTGTCACCGTTCATTGCGATACATAAACTGCATCCGGCTTCCCTCCACTCACCACCAGCCTCTTTGAAAATCTTATCGAGACCTTCCTGTTCGGCTTGTTTCTTTACATCCTGTGATCCAGGGACAACCATGAGGCGGATATTGTCAGCAACTTTTTTACCTTTGAGGAAAGCTGCGGCGAGACGCAAGTCAGAGATGCGCGAGTTGGTGCAGGAACCAATGAAGACCACATCCACTTTTTGACCAAGCAGAGACTGACCAGGTTGGAGTCCCATGTAGGTGATCGCTTTTTCGAAGGCAGCTTTTTGCGAAGGTTCGGTGAACGATTCAGCCGTGGGGACTCGATCTGTAATCTTCATGCCCATGCCGGGGTTTGTCCCGTAGGTGATCATCGGTTCAATGTCCGCCGCGTTAAGAGTAATGGATTTATCATAGACGGCGCCTTCGTCACTGGGTAATGTTTTCCAATAGGCAACAGCTTTGTCCCAGTCTGCACCTTGCGGGGCGAACTCGCGCCCCTTGAGATACTCGAAGGTCACTTCATCGGGGGCGATCATTCCAGCACGTGCGCCACCCTCAATGGACATGTTGCAGATGGTCATGCGTTGTTCCATTGAGAGCGAGCGGATGGCAGAGCCTGTATACTCAAAGACATGTCCCGTTCCACCGCCAACGCCAATCCTGGCGATCAAAGCAAGGATAATATCTTTTGCTGAAACGCCTTCTGCCAGTGTCCCTTCGACTTTTACTTCATAGGTCTTGGGCTTATTCTGCAAGAGACATTGAGTAGCAAGCACATGCTCCACTTCGGAGGTGCCGATGCCAAAGGCGAGCGCTCCAAATGCACCGTGGGTGGCAGTGTGACTGTCACCGCAGACGATGGTCATGCCGGGTTGGGTGCGTCCGAGTTCGGGACCGATAACATGTACAATGCCGCGGTGCGGACTAGTCATGCCATGCAAAGTGATGCCGAAGTCCGCGGCGTTGGTCTCCATTTGTTTGATCTGTGCCGCCGCCATCGCATCCGCAATGGGAACGCCGATGGGAGTTGTTGGGATGGAATGATCCATCGTGGCGAGGGTTTTATCTGGGCGGCGGACTTTGAGCCCGCGTTGACGCAAACCAGTGAAGGCTTGCGGTGAGGTAACTTCGTGCACGAGGTGCAAGTCAATGTAGAGGACGGCGGGTGCGCCATCCTGTTCGGTGACTACGTGTGAGTCCCATATCTTTTGGAAGAGTGTTTTCGGCATAATATTTATAAAAACCTTTTGCGTAGTTAGTTGGATTCTGCTTCAGATGGATTATCTGCCTGTTGAACGGTATCAATTGTCGGCGTGGAAAGAAGCGTACTGAGGTCCCAGCCTGCAGGAATGGTTTGAGGCTCCGGGAACGGGTCAAAACAATGGGACTGGAAAACATCCCGATCTTCATCTTGAGTGGTCATGACATTTTCTCTTTCTTGTTATCCCAACATCACGCCGTGAGATTGATTCTCAGGGACGGGGTTCGTTCCCTCCGTCTGTGCGATGATGAGTTTATTCAACGCGTTGATGTACGCTTTAGCGCTGGCGACAATAATGTCGGTGTCCGCGCCGTGACCGCCATAAATGCGGGCGTATCGAACTTCGCTTTGCGGGTCTATTGCACTTTGCGCATTTTCACTCTGAATGCGGACGGTGACTTCACCGAGTGCATCAATACCTTCAGTGATGGCATGAATGTTGAATTCAAGTAATGTACATGGGACTTCAATAATTGAATCAATGGCTTTGTAGGTCGCATCCACGGGACCAGTACCAATGGCAGAGACCGTATGAATAACGCCATCGGGTCCCTTCAAGCGGACGGCGGCAGTGGGCATCCCCATTGTTCCGCACGTGACCTGCATACCACTGAGCACATACACATCACGTGGTTTATAAAACTCATCGGCGATCAAGGCTTCAAGATCGAGGTCGGTGATGATCTTCTTGCGGTCGGCAAGTTCCTTAAAACGTGTGAAGGCTTTATCGAGTTCGATATCGTCGAGCGAATGTCCCATTTCAGCGAGGCGGTTACGCAAGCGCATGACGACCCGAATGTTTACCCAACACCAGATTGGTTGCGCTGACGCCCACATCTTCGGGGCGCATGATCTCATAGGTAGTCTGATGCTTCAACATTCCATCTTGATGAATGCCCGCTTCGTGAGCAAACGCATTGGCGCCAACGATCGCTTTATTCGGTTGCACAACAATGCCCGTGTAATTACTGACGAGCTTACTGATGCGGGAAAGTTGTTGCGTTTCGATTCCAGTTTCAAGTTCAAAAACAGGATGGCGGGTTTTCAACGTCATCACCACTTCTTCAAGCGATGTATTACCGGCGCGTTCGCCGATACCATTGATGGTCACTTCCGCCTGACGTGCACCTGCTTGAATGCCTGCCAGTGTATTTGCAGTTGCCATACCAAGATCATCGTGACAATGCACCGAGACCGTAATACCGTCATGCATCCCCGGTGTATTCTTGATAATGCCATCGATCAATTTATAAAACTCTTCAGGTGTGGTATATCCCACTGTATCGGGAATGTTCAACGTGGTCGCACCAGATTTGATGGCTTCACCCAGCACCACATACAAAAACTCAGGGTCAGAGCGTCCCGCATCTTCAGGGCTGAATTCCACATCATCGCAATATGACTTTGCATATGCGACCATCTCAGAAACACGCTGAATTACATCTTCGGGGTCCATCTTTAACTTGTGCTTCATGTGGATAGCTGACGTGGCGAGGAAGGTGTGGATGCGCGGGTTTTTCGCATCTTTGACGGCTTCCCACGCTTTGTCGATATCGGGTTTGTTCGCGCGTGCCAAGCCTGCGATAGTGGGAACCTTCGCATCAGGCTGACCTTCAGGCGGGTTGCCCACTTCAACCGCTATCCGTCTGACAGCTTCCAGATCGTCCGGTGAAGCGGCAGGGAACCCTGCTTCGATGATGTCCACACCAAGACGCGCCAGGTTATGTGCGATCTCCAATTTTTCGGCAGAACTCATTGTAGCGCCGGGAGATTGTTCGCCGTCTCTTAACGTTGTGTCAAATATTTTGACGTAGTTTGACATATTCTTTCAGTCTCCTCGTCTTCTTGTCTCCTAGTTTGCTCGTTATATCCTTTTATGCGGACAAGATGACGAGCAGACCAGCGGACTAGTTGACTAATTTATTACTTCTTCCAATTCTCTGGGCGTAACGATCTCACCGCCGCACCCGCGCGCCACATCTCAGAATCACGAATGGCGGCAAGCTCCACTTCGAGTTTTTCACGGTAATCCGGCTGGCTGTTGGCTTCAAGAGTGATACGCGCCTCGTTGCCCGTGATCACACTCTGATACAGATCCTTGAATACAGGTGCGACCGCATCACGGAATTTATCCTTCCAATCCAGCGCGCCGCGTTGAGCTGTAGTGGAACAATTCGCATACATCCAATCCATGCCATTTTGACCGACAAGGCGGATGAGAGATTGTGTGAGTTCTTCCACCGTCTCGTTGAATGCTTCGGAGGGTGAATGTCCATGCTTGCGAAGTTCGGTATATTGAGCTTCCATCACGCCTGCAAGCGCGCCCATAAGGATGCCGCGTTCACCTGTAAGGTCGGAATGAACTTCCTTTTCAAAGGTGGTCGGGAAGAGATACCCCGCGCCAATGGCAATTCCTAAAGCAATCGTGCGCTCATACGCTTTCCCTGTTGAATCCTGATGAATGGCAAAACTAGCATTGATACCTGAGCCATCCAAAAAGTTCGTGCGGACACTGCGACCCGATCCCTTTGGTGCGACCAATGCCACATCCACCTGCGGAGGCGGGATAACGCCGGTATCATCTTTGAATGTGATGGAAAATCCATGAGAGAAGTACAACATGTCCCCTTCATTCAATGTTTCTACGATCTTGGGCCACTGCGAGCGTTGACCCGCATCAGACAATAAGTACTGAATAACTGTTCCCTTTTCTGCGGCTTCTTCTACAGGTGAACAACGTCTTACCGGGAACCCAGCCATCTGCAACAGCTTTGTCCCAATTCTTCGTTCCCTTGCGCTGACCGACAATGACGTTGATGCCATTGTCACGCATATTCATCGCTTGCGCAGGTCCCTGCACGCCATAGCCCAGTACCGCTACGACTTCATCTTTCAAGACTTCCCGCGCTTTCTCAAGAGGGAACTCTTCCCGCGTAACGACTTCCTCTTCCACGCCGCCAAAATCGATTTTTGCCATGATAATAAATTCTCCTGTTTATTGTGATTGTAGGGGCGACCCAATGGGTCGCCCCTACGGTTATACAAAATTACGGCGCCATTGCCGCCATTTCAACTTCACTCTCGTGTTGACTGCCATTCATGCCAGGCATACGACGTACGCCAACATTGACGCCGCGTGTCATCGAGACTTGTCCCGTGCGAACCATTTCGACGATCCCAATGGGACGCAAAAGCTCGATCATGCCTTCGACCTTGTCCTCTGTCCCGGAAATTTCGACGATTAGTAGAATCGGGCGCTACGTCAACAATACGGGCGCGGAATATCTCTGTCAACCCGTTGACCTCAGTACGGCGTTCGGGAGAGACCTTTACTTTAATCAGAGCCAGGTCATGGGTCACATTGGGCTGATGCGTGACGTCCTGTACGTCGATCACGTTGACCAGCTTGTACAAGTTCGCTTCGATGCGATGCGCGTCCACGTCACCATTGGGGCAATCCACCACAATGGTCATGCGTGAGACTTCGGGATTCTGTGTCCGCCCGACAGCCAGTGATTCGATATTGAAATTACGGCGGCGAAACAGCGATGCTACGCGGTTCAGGACACCGGGTTTGTTTTCTACTAATGCGATGAAGGTGTAATTCATATTATTATTCTCCTCATGTCATTGCGAGGATGATGCTCTTCCCACGAAGCAATCTCCGATCAACAAGGAGATTGCTTCGGGCAAAGAGCTCCATTATCGCAATGACGATTTATGCCTTTACTGGTCTTCGTATCATTTCATGCAACCCGGCTCCTGCGGGAACCATTGGATACACTGCGTCTTCCTTCTCCACTTTGAATTCCAACACAACAGGACCCTGAGTCTTACACGCCCACTCAATGGCTTCGTTGACTTCTTCCCGTTTGGTCACACGCCTGGCAGGGACTCCATGCGCTTCAGCGAGTTTCACAAAGTCAGGTGTGACCATGTTCACGGCAGAATAACGTTTCTCGAAGAAGAATTCCTGCCATTGACGCACCATACCCAGGAAGTTGTTGTTCATGATGGCGATCTTTACATTCGCGCCTTCTTGAACAGCCGTGGTCAACTCAGCGGCAGTCATTTGGAATCCGCCATCGCCCGCCACCGCCCAGATCTCCTGATCCTTCGCGGCAAACCACGCGCCGATAGCTGAGGGGAGACCAAAGCCCATTGTCCCCGCCCCCCCGAGGTCAGCCAACAATTCGGTTTTTCCAATTGATAATATTGCGCCGTCCACATCTGGTGTTGACCTACATCCGTGGTAACAATTGCGCCGCCGCCTGTCGCCTTCCAAATATCGGCGATCAAATGTGCCACGTATAGCTTGCCATCTTCCTTCCAATTCATAATGGAACACGAGTCGGCTTCGTTCTTCCAACCGTTGATCTCTTCGAGCCATTCGTCGTGGTCGTATTCATCTACCAGAGGAATAAGATCACCCACCACTGCCTTTACATCACCGACCAGAGGCACATCCACAAACACATTTTTATGGATTTCAGAGGGGTCAATCTCAATATGAATCTTCTTTGCCTTGGGCGCATACGTTTGCAATGTACCGGTTACACGGTCATCGAAACGCATACCGAAAGCAAGGATCAGGTCCGAATTCTGGATGGCGTTATTCGCATACGCCTCACCGTGCATACCCATCATCCCCAGGCTCAACGGATGAGAAGCAGGGAACGCGCCCAATCCCAATAACGTGCTGATCACGGGCGTTTAAGTCTTCACGGCGAAGTTCATTAATTCATCCTCGGCTTTAGACATGATCACGCCGTGCCCGCATAGGATGACCGGCTTCTTGGCTTTCTCGATCAACGCAACGGCATCATCGAGCAAGTTACGCGGTGAGTGCATCACAGGCTTGTATCCGGGCAACTTCACTTCTTCAGGGTAAATAAACTCGCACAACTCAACCTGTGCGTTCTTACAAATGTCGATCAACACAGGACCTGGCCGTCCACTACGCGCGATATAGAAGGCTTCTCGGATCGTTTCCGCAATTTGATCTGCGTGTGTTACAAGATAATTGTGCTTTGTGATTGGCAGTGTAATACCCGTCACATCCACTTCCTGAAACGCATCCCCACCGATCAAATGCGCGGCAACCTGCCCTGTGATAAATACAACCGGAACCGAGTCCATCATCGCGGTTGCAATACCCGTTACAAGATTCGTTGCACCGGGACCCGATGTAGCCATCGCCACACCGACCTTCCCCGACACACGCGCATATCCGTCCGCCATATGCGCGCCGCCCTGCTCATGCCGCACCAACACATGATGAACCGGATAGCTCAACATGGCATCATAGATCGGCATGTTCGCTCCACCTGGGTACCCGAACACCACATCCACGCCCTCCCGAGTCAAACACTCCCAAACAATTTCTGCACCTTTTAGTTTCATAATTACTCCTTGTTATTTACTATGTCATTGCGAGGGTGCTTTTGTTCTTTGCCCGAAGCAATCCCCACTTGATGAAGGATTGCTTCGTCGCAACAAACGCCTCGCAATGACATTAACTTTGCAATATAGCGCCCGTATCTGCGCTTGTGACAAAATACGAATACCGTTTTAACCACTTGGATGTAATCTTGGATTCGAATGGAGGCAACGCGTCAAGCCAACTCTGGATCTCCGCCTCGCTCAATTTGACATTGAGACTGCGCGCCACTAAATCAATTTGGATGATATCCCCTTCCTTTAACGCCGCAATCGGACCGCGCGCCGCAGCTTCCGGCGAGACGTGACCAATGCACGCGCCACGCGTCCCGCCGCTAAAGCGACCATCTGTGATGAGCGCGACCTTATCGCCAAGTCCCTGCCCCATGATCGCGGACGTGGGCGAGAGCATTTCCTGCATCCCCGGTCCGCCTTTGGGACCTTCATAGCGCACAACGACACAATCACCTGCTTTGACCTTGCCTGCCAAAATACCAGCCATCGCATCATCCTGCAATTCAAAGATCACAGCCGGACCTTCAAACTTCATCATGGGCGCACTTACGCCGCCAACTTTTACAACCCCGCCCTTGGGCGCAAGGTTGCCGAAAAGAATTGCCAACCCACCGCGCTTGGAGTGAGCATTGTCATATCGCCGAATTACTTCTTCATCTTGAATATCTTTACCTTGAATAGATTCCCCGAGGGTCTTGCCTGTCACGGTCAAACGGTCAAAGTGCAACATTTCCGTTCCCCGTTGAACTTCATTTAATATCGCAGGGATGCCGCCTGCGCGATGCACATCTTCCATGTGCCATTTGCCTGCCGGGCTCACCTTACTGATGTGCGGCACTTTATCTGCCACAGAGTTAATGCGTTCCAATGGATAGTCAACACCTGCTTCGTTAGCCAATGCCAACGTGTGCAGCACAGTATTCGTCGAACCGCCCATTGCCATGTCCAAAGCGAAAGCATCGTCTATTGCTTCAGCAGTAACAATGTCGCGCGGCTTGATATCGCGTTCGATCAGAGTCATTATTTGCGTTGCAGCTTGTTTCGCTAGCGCTTCCCGTTCAGGAGTCTTTGCCAGAGCAGAGCCGTTATAGGGCAACGCCAGACCGAGCACTTCCATGAGACAGTTCATTGAGTTCGCCGTAAACATCCCTGAGCATGAGCCACATGATGGGCACGCAAACTTTTCGAGAAGCGTGAGGCGCTTTTCGTCGATCTTCCCTGCTGAAAATGCGCCGACACCTTCGAAGACAGAAATCAGGTCAAGGGTCTCGCCTTCTGGAGTCATGCCTGCTTTCATCGGTCCGCCTGAGACAAAGATGGTAGGGATGTTGACACGCATCGCGCCGAGCAACATGCCAGGCACAATTTTGTCACAGTTCGGGATACAAACCATGGCATCAAAGCGATGTGCCTCGATCATGGTCTCGACGCAGTCTGCGATCAATTCACGGGAAGGAAGCGAGTACTTCATCCCCAAATGTCCCATCGCAATACCATCGTCCACACCGATGGTATTGAACTCGAACGGCACACCGCCCGCCGCGCGGACAGCATCTTTCACCAGTTTGCCGAAATCCTGCAAATGCACATGCCCAGGGACAATATCTACATAAGAATTAACAATGGCAACGAACGGTTTATTGAAATCATCATCCTGCAAACCTGTGGCACGCAACAACGCTCGGTGCGGCGCCTTTTCATATCCTTTTTTGACGGTATCTGATCGCATAATAACTCCTTTGATGGACCCAGCGTATCTCAATCCCATTGTCACGTTCAACACCAATGAACAACAAATGTTCCGCAAGGAAAGCCCGGGTCTTAAAGTTACCTTACAAAAAGAGCCGCCCGTGGTTAGGGCGGCTCTTTGCATTCGCTTAGTGATTTATTTTACTCTCACCGTTGCCATCCTAACCACAAATAAATCCTTAATAATAAGGACTACAATTAGGACGACAATAAGGGAGAGTTCAAACAATGTATTCATTGGCTGACTATTTCGCACGATTATAGGACGATTTAGAAATAAGTCAAGGGGCGGATAACAAAGTCAGGGCATCCATTGACAAACCATCTTTCACAGCCTAAAATAACACACATGAAATTCAGACCCGACAACCCAATGGTGACAATGACCATGGCCATGCGCAGCATGGAACTCTCAAGTCGCGTCTGGATAGCACGTTAGACCGTTGTACCTTTCAATAACGGGCTGTCCATTTAAGGACAGCCTTTTTGTTTTTTGCCTTCGGCGACCATAGACAAAGGACGACGGACCAAGAACTCGAAATCAGTGGTCCTTTGTCTTCGGTCAGTTCACCAAAAAGATCAACGTTAGGAAAATAAACTATGTCAGAGAATATACTCATCGCCATTGCATGGCCCTATGCCAATGCAGAAATCCACGTAGGAAATATCACCGGCTCGCACCTGCCCGGTGACATTGTCGCACGCTACCATCGTCTCAAAGGGAATAAGGTTCTCATGGTCAGCGGCACGGACTCACACGGGACGCCCGTTGTCATCGCGGCGGATAAGGAGGGAAAATCTGTTGAGGAAGTGTACAAGAAATATCATGATGGATTCCTTGAATTATTCAAGGGATTTGGCATCACCTACGATCTCTTTACCACGACACATACCGAGAATCATTTCAAGGTTTCACAAGCCATCTTCCTTGCCTTGCTGAAGAACGGATTTATGTTCAAGCAGTTCAGCAAGCAGTGGTACTCCCCTTCCGGGAAGAAGTTCCTGCCCGACCGCTACGTCGAAGGGACTTGTTACATCTGCGGCTTCGAAGGCGCACGCTCCGATCAATGTGACAACTGCGGCAACGTGCTCGAGCCAGAGAAGTTGATCAATCCACGCGCAAAGACTGGCGATGGCGCGCTTGAGTTACGCGAGACCGAACATTTTTATCTCGACCTCTCCAAACTGGAACCGGATGTCAAGAAATTTCTAAAGGAACGCGCACCGCATATGCGCGACACGGTCTTGGGCGAATCGCTGGGCAAGATCGAAAGCGAAGGGCTCAAGCCGCGCTCGATCACACGCGATCTCGATTGGGGTATCCCTGTCCCTGTGGATGAGCCGGGTTGGGAAACGAAAAAGCTCTACGTGTGGTTCGAAGCAGTTATCGGCTACCTCTCCGCTCCGATCGAGTGGGCGCAGTTAGCGGGTCAGAAAGATGCGTGGCACGATTGGTGGACAAATCCCGATGCGAAGCAATTCCATTTCATCGGCAAGGACAACATCTTCTTTCACACGTCACAATGGCCCGCCGAATTAATGGGCGCGGGCGCACAATTTGCGGAAATCTTTTCGGGCAAGGCAATCCCATTGACACTGCCGTATGACGTGCCCGCCAATCAGTTCATGAATCTCGAAGGGCAGAAGATCAGCGGCTCGCGCAATTGGGCGGTGTGGGGACGCGATGCGCTTGGAGCGTTATGACGCCGATGCTCTGCGCTATTATCTGACGGTGAACATGCCTGAATCGAAGGACAGCGATTGGGATTGGGCTGAGTTTGTGGCGCGCAATAACAATGAACTGGTGGCAACGTGGGGCAACCTTGCGAACCGTGTGCTGGCGTTCTGTTACAAACATTGGGAGGGGTTTGTGCCTGATGTGGATTTGAAGGCGCTTCGCCCCGCGGACCTCGACCTGCTCGCCACAATCGAGAACGGATTCAACACTGTCGGCGCGGAACTCGAAGCCGTGCGCCTGCGTTCGGCATTGGGCGAAGCGATGAAACTCGCCACCGCGGTCAATGTGTATCTGGATGTCAACGCGCCATGGACAGCCATCAAAACGGACAAAGACTCCGCCGCACTGACGGTCTACACCGCGCTCAAAGCCATCAACTCGCTCAAGGTGATGTTCTCTCCCTTCCTGCCGTTCACATCTGAGAAACTGCATACCTTCTTCGGCTATGAGACTCCGCTCTTCGGCGAGCAATACATCGAAGAGATAAAAGACTCGCTCGGCACACATAATGGATTGAAATATCGCGGCGTTGAGGGAATGCAGTGGAAGCCCAGCGAATTGAAGCCGGGACAGAAGTTAAATCAGCCGGGTCCGCTGTTCAAGAAGTTGGAGGAGAGTGTGGTGGAAGAGGAACGGGCGAGATTAGGAAAGTAGTGGTTAAACGGAATGAAGTCATGAATCCGAAATTCATTCTTCCCGTATACAGAAGTACTAACGAATATAAGTAATTATGTATTGGGGCCACTGCTAATATCTTACTTGGTTGGGTTTACGATAACAAATTGTATTTGGGAAACTCTAGCGAATTGAAATCGAGATATCTGAGGTCGAATATATCCTTGCAGGGCTATTGTTTAAGAAGTTGGAGGAGAAGTGTAGTGGTAAGAGGCTTTAAACAAACGAGTGAGAAAATATGAAGATGGAACAACTATGTAAAACCCTTCTTCGTTTAGTTTGGCACTACGTAGAAATTTTATTCATTATTAATGTTCGTAGTTTGTATATCAATATTTAGTAATATAAATAATTTTTCTAGTGGTATTCCAACTTTATGTCCTTCATCTTGTGGGATAAGTGGTTTGCAAGTGAACCCAAAAAAGCATTTCTGGCAGCAGCTATATTTATGGCAATAATATTTATAGTAGTGGTCATTGTTGCCATAATTCTAATCAGTAATTTAATCCCAAGACCAAAGACGGACAAAGGCAGTCAAGAAAAACAATCATTTTAGACACATGCAAGAACTTTAGATCAAATAGGGAAACTAGCTTTAAAACATGATGCTAGCTTATATCGGATTAACCATACTTCTTTCTATTCCCTCAATTTTAAGCTTTATTAGCACCAGTCAAGTGGCTACAATAACTTCATCACAGTACCATTCTCAATACAGGTGGCTGGGTCTCATTTGCTAGGAACCCTTATTGTAATTTATGACTTTATTGATCTTTATTTATTATTTATATTTTTCAACCCTAGCAACTCTCCTAAAGAACCACCTGACAATCCTTTATCTCGATTTGGTGCTTGGGCTTATTTAGTCGCATGGGCAATAATCACAATTGTGCCAGTTTATTCAATTGGAGTTTACCCCTATATTCCTTCAACAAATAGGAGGAGGACACTTGATTTCTGATGAAGTACCATCACCTTTAGAGGATATAAATTCTATATTCACTAAGCAATCGAACAAAACATATTTGATAGACTGTGCTCAAAGAATTGCTTTTTTGATTGTCGATTAGTCAATTGACATACAGAGAGATAATTCCTAAAGCTTGATCAAGTGTTTTCAATTAACATGCCCGCAATTAACAAATTCAGATAAGGATTCATTTTTATTCTCCTTACTCAAACCACGTTATTACTTTTACTTCGATTGCATTTTTCGCAAAGCAATTCAATATTTCTAGCCGTATTACTACCACCTTTTGAGATTGGAACTATATGATCATATTCCAATTTTTCTCTACTTCCACATCTGGCACATTTACCGCCATCACGACGCCACACTTCAACGCGAACTTTTTCTGGAATTCTGGGTCGATCATATTTAGATTCAACAATCTTCAAACTAGTAAATTTTAATTTTTAGCTTTTCAAAATATTTTCGCTCCCTATCAAAATCTTCAAGGATCAGAAGTTTTATTTCATCATCAGTATATAGTCCACCAACATCATATAAGTACCCATTAAAAACCCATTCATCACCAACCTGTTCGCCATCCCTATATTTTATGGTCTTCAAGGGTTCTGTTCGGCTTCTTGAAATAACTTAACATAATTATCGTATGCTTCGAAGAAAACTTTGAGTGAATATTCTTCGCTTGAAAAATGTATTCCTTCCATCGAAGAATTTCGTATACAATTCGAACCAGGAATACATGTAAGTTTCTTCAAACACACGTATTGCCCTTTTGGCATCGTTTTCGGTCTCGTTTGTCTTATGATTTGTATATCATCAAGCATGCCCTTTGTATTAACAAGCATCCTTAAATTCCCTTATCTATCGAAATGTTTTATCCTTTTTATCGAACTAACCATCTCTACTCCTCAGGTATAGAAGAATTCACTATAATATATAAATCGAATAACTCTTCTCGAAAATATATTTTAACTCACGGACAACAGGCTGTCTCTACGGGGCATGGCAAAGGAAGACACGGAGTTTACGGTTATCAGACATAATCAAATTATACACGTAGGGGCAGGGCTTGTCCCTGCCCCGGTTTCATGCACACATTACGTTTCATTCAAGCAGAAGATTCCCAAAGTATCCATTTAAAATTGAATAATTACCGTTTATGGGGCGGTCACATAATAACGGGGCGACCACATGCAACAGGGCGACCATAAAGGTCGCCCCTACGGTTTGATGAAATTGGGGTTTTCTTCATCTTCATCCCAATTGGCAGGATTGGATTGGATGTAATCTCGAATTCGATTTAAATCCGCTTCATCGCGGATAACATGTTCATAATAATTTCTTTGCCACAGGCGTTTGTAAAATTGGTGCCAATTTTTATTGTCCACGCCTTTTATGTATTCATGGGTTGTAATCGATTTGAACGCCCCGATGATGTCACCCAATGTGGGTTTCTTTATTTTGGCGACATCAATTTGGAAATCCACATCTTCGATAATAACAATGATCCCATGAAAATGATTGGGCATGATTTGGTAAACGTCTAGCTCAATGTTGGGAAACCTTTCAAGCAAGGCAATCCATTGTTCGACTATCATTTTCCCCGCTTCGTTCAAGACCATTTCGTAATTTACGATTTCGCCAAATAGACATTCCCGATTTTGCACATCAATCGTGACGTAATACGCTCCCGCTTGAGAATAATCATATTCTCTCAATCGGATTGAACGACGGTGATGTTTTTGCGGGTCAAATTTCATTTGTCCAGCCTTTATCACCCCCCTTGCGGGGCGACGAGGAGTTGTCGCTGGTATAGCTCGCGGACGATGGGTTTGCGAAGTGCCACTTCAGGGATATCCTATGAGGCGTGGCAGAGGAGGACACGGAGTTTTCTATCAACGGACTTCATAACGGACTCACGGATAGGAACGGATTTTGAAAACTAGTGGGCATCAGGGTTCCCCGAACGTGGACGGATGGTCAGGTTATACGGTAAATTATTCCACAAGATCAAGTTCAATCACAAAAGCCCTGGCTTCAGGCGAAACGCCAAATCGAATCAGAAAGGTATGGATTTCATCGCAGGCGTTTTTTATCTTCCAGGATTCGTACCATGATCCCTCTGAATATCCTCTATTAACCTTTTTAGACGATAGAACTGTTATCCCGCCATCACACTGAGTTGCCTCATAATTTTCAATGGCTTGGACGCCTGCATCTGTCCCATTTGGGGTGAAAGGACGAAATAATTCAATGGCAACAACCAACAAGAAACCACAAACGACCACGCTGAAAACGGTCAAAAACATCTTTACGAGTTTGCTGTCAGAGGGATGCATGAAGGCGACTATTGGTCCAACCATAATACAATAGAAGTAATAATCCCGCTCAGGATGATATATGTGTCTAACGCAGGCGGGTAATTTCCAAAGTGATTATTGAGCATTTTTGCCCCAACCAGCATAAGAAACACAGCCAACGTTATGGAAGAATAAGGCGCTGCCTTTTTGGGGGAACGCAAGTTCGCAACCAGCAATCCTGCAATGAGTAAGGCAGACAATCCCTCCACCTTTAATGGAATGAAATCTATATTACTTCCCGTTAACTCGCTATAAGTCACCACGGAATAAGCCAACAGAAAAACGATCAACGATATCTTCATTAGCCAACCAGACGTGATCTGTCGTTTGAAAATGAAGTAAAAACCAGTCAGTATCTCGTACGCCCCCCACACGAGAGATGTCGCGTTACCTCCAAGCAAATGAAGGGTCTTCAGCCCAGTAAAAACAAAATACACGAATGGGATAATCAAACCGATCAGGTCAAGTATTCCAATTGGCGCAATCGTTGGCGACACAGTTGGCGCGTTGAGCATCTTCATCTTGGAATAAATATTTTCTATGAAGCCTTTTGGATTTATCGCGCCAACCAAATCGGACGATTGAATACTTTCCTCTCTATCCTTTACTGATACTATTCTCAAAACATCAGACAGTACATCTTCGTAGGCACGATCAATAGCATCAATAGGTTGAATGTCGCGAAGCGTCAACGGCACATCATCATAGGTTTTCAGCTTTAGGGGGATGATATTTATTCCCGAATTATCCGCCGATAAATATTCCCTCCGCACCCAGCGAGATTCCAGGGAAGCGGGGGTAAGTACTACGACGAAATATTGACTGGATCTAAGACCTTCTTCAATTTTCTTCTCCCACACATCACTGCCTTGTATATCAGACAAGTCCCACCAAACATCCAAACCTGCGCGTTGTAAATCCAAAGCGAGGCGCTGGACGAATTCCATATCACTACGCGAGTACGAGATAAATACCTGTGTCATGGCTTACACGCTTTCTGATAGCTGGAATGAGGGTTCATCGAATGGGTAAGAATAGTCAATTATAAGGCAGGATTTCCTATCTCCTCCTGAAAACCACCGCAAACAACCCAATTCACCTACTTAGAGTTCATCAAATATTCATCTGGGAAAGCTATAGTTTCCATATTACCTCTAATAAGGAAACCCTATGACCCGAATGATCAAAAAGTTTTTCCTATCCAGTTTCGTCGTATTCACGTTTATTGCATACGTTGCACACCAGCGGTTTACCAATCCCGATTCGGCATTAAGCCCTACCCCCACGATCTCAAGCATCGTTTCCCAGCAAAATTTCAACACGCCTGTTAACAACGTTGCCCCTACTGTTAACGCTCCGCTTGCAGCGAACATTCCCACCGCCGTTCCGATTCAACCGACAGCTACTTCAGCATCCAACCAGGGCGTTTACAAGGACGGCGTTTACACAGGTCCGCAGGTTGACGCCTATTATGGAATTGTCGAAGTACAAGCCACCGTCCAAAATGGACAGATCACCAATGTTCAATTTGTCAAATACCCAAATGACCGTCGCACCTCGGTCCGTATCAATAATATTGCCATGCCTTATCTTCAACAGGAAGCCCTCCAGGCTCAAAGCGCACATATCAATATTATTTCAGGCGCCACCTTTACCAGTGAAGGGTTTGCCATGTCTCTGAACGCCGCACTCAATTCGGCGAAAAACTAATGTATGAAACAAATCCGCATCATGATGGGAATGCCCATTACCGTGGAAGTCATTGATACATCAGTAACAGAATCAGCGTTCGACGATGTGTTCGCCTACTTCGAATATGTGGATGAAAAATTCAGCACGTACAAGGACAACAGCGAAATTTCGCAGATCAATCGGCACGAGTTGCCTTTGGGAGAATCCAGCCCGGATATGAGGATGATCTTTGAGATGTCGGAGCAGACCCGGCTGGAGACGAACGGGTATTTCAATATCCAACACAATGGCTCATATGATCCATCCGGTATAGTGAAAGGCTGGTCCATTTACAATGCAGCGCAGATCCTTCGTCAAATGGGATTTGAGAACTTTTACGTGGAGGCGGGTGGAGACATCCAAATGTCGGGAATGAACGATCAAAACCAGAACTGGCGCGTTGGCATACGCAACCCCTTCAACGTGAATGAAATTGTCAAAGTGCTTTCAATAACGGATCGCGGCGTAGCCACCTCTGGCACGTACGTGCGCGGGCAACATATCTATAATCCACAGGACGAAGGTCAAGTGATCACGGATGTCCTCAGTCTAACCGTCATCGGACCTGACATTTACGAAGCAGATCGTTTTGCAACTGCGGCGTTTGCGATGGGCACAAGTGGAATTGAATTCATCGAAAGACTCGAAGACTTTGAAGGGTATATGATCGACAAGGATAAACGGGCAACCTTCACCACCGGTTTCGAGAAATGGGTACTTCATGATTAGCTACATCGACAACCAGCTCAACAAGATCACAATGTACCGGCTGGTGCTTTATTATCTTATCTTTTTACTTGGCGCCGCAGTGCTTTTTAGCATGGTGGGATTACTGGCTTACGATCCCTTCTCCCTGCTGGTATCGATCGGCTTTTTATTGGGCGTCTCCTGGATAACAAACCGCCTCTTTGCCTGGACCTATGGTGTGCCCGCCAACGTGGAGTCGGTCTACATTTCAGCTTTGATTCTGGCGCTCATCATTACCCCGATCCAATCCTTCAACGATCTTTGGTTTCTAGCGTGGGCTGGGATTTTGGCGATGGCATCGAAATATATCCTGGCGATCAAAGGAAAACACCTATTCAATCCTGTTGCCATTGCTGTGGCATTGACCTATTTCACGATCAATCAATCCGCCAGTTGGTGGATTGCGAACGGAACATTATTACCCGCTGTTTTGATCGGCGGCTTGCTGGTTGTCCGCAAAGTCGGCAGGTTCGACATGGTCCTAAGCTTTCTGGGCGCTACCCTTACGCTTACCGTATTGGCATCTTTATTTAGCAGTGAAGGCGTAATTGCAACCCTGCAAAAAACCATTTCATACACACCACTTTTATTCTTCGCTTTTATCATTCTCACCGAACCGATCACCACCCCTCCGACTGAAAAACTCCGCATGATCTATGGCGCATTGGTTGGCATCTTGTTTGTCCCACAATTTCACCTGGGCTCGTTCTATCTCACACCCGAGCTCGCCATCTTGATCGGGAATATCTACTCCTATTTCGTAAGTCCAAAGGCAAAGCTTACTCTTAAGCTCAAGGAAAGAGCCCGCATCGCGCCAGATGTTTACGAGTTTGTCTTTGCCGCGCCTCGCAAATTCAGTTTTGTACCCGGTCAATACATGGAATGGACGCTGGGTCACAACGAACCAGACAGTCGAGGCAACCGAAGATATTTCACCATGGCATCCTCACCCACCGAACAAAACATCAGGCTCGGAGTAAAGTTCGACAAGAAACCAAGTACCTTTAAAAAAGCGATGCTATCCATGAAACGTCATACCGAGATCGTAGCCTCACAGATCAGTGGCGATTTCGTATTGCCCGAAGACCGTAACCAGAAGTGTGTATTCCTGGCAGGAGGAATTGGCGTTACCCCGTTTAGAAGCATGATCAAATACCTTTTGGATAAACATCAACGCAGACCCATTACTTTGATATATTCCGCCAGAACCGTGGATGATATTGTTTACAAGGATATATTCGACCGGGCTGAAAAGGAACTGGGCATCAAGGTAATCTACAATCTGACCGATACCACGAACGTTCCCAAATCCTGGACTGGCAAGATCGGACGCCTTGATCCGCAAACCATAAAATCAATCCTTCCCACTTTTGGCGGATCTTTATTCTACATTTCCGGTTCCCGAAGCATGGTGGATTCCTACAAGGAAACCTTACGCAAACTGGGCGTCCGAGGGGATCAAATCATAACGGATTATTTCGCGGGTCTTACATAGAACAAGTATTTTCAAAAATTTCAAAACCATCTCAACACCCAAAAACCGGATAACGCCGCTCCGATTTCAGATGTATAATGACATCCATGCCTGAATGGACTGGTCACACTATTGGTAAGGTAAGGATCGAAAAATACCTGGCACGCGGGGGCATGGCTGAGGTATATCTTGGCACACATCTGACACTTGAGCGTCCCGTTGCAGTGAAGGTGTTGCATAGCCACATCGAATCGGAACCTGAACTGCTCACACGCTTCCAGCGCGAAGCCAAGGTGATTGCAAGCCTGCGCCACCCAAACATTGTCCAGATCTTTGATTTCGACACATATGAGGGGCATCCATACATCGTGATGGAATACGTGAATGGCTTGTCTTTTTCCGCCTACCTGCGCAACCTGCACGAAAAACAACTAAAACTTTCACCCAAACAGATCGCACACCTTCTCAAATCCATAGCATCAGGCATGGACTACGCTCACTCACAGGGTGTGATCCACCGCGATATCAAACCAGCCAACATTCTCCTGCACAGCAGTACAGGTGACTTCCTCATAGACAAAGACATCACCCAACATACAGAACCGATCATCACCGACTTTGGGCTGGTTCGTATCGCTCACTCAGCCACACAAACCGCGTCCGGCATGGTCAGCGGCACACCTACCTACATGTCACCTGAGCAGGCGCGCGGCGATCAAGTGGACCATCGAACCGATATCTATTCGTTGGGTGTCATGCTGTATGAGCTGATCGCGGGGCGCGTTCCCTTTGAAGGCGAGAGCACTCTGGCTGTCATCTATAAACACATCAATGAACCGGTCCCACAGATAGATGACGTACCAGCCCAATTACAGGTCGTTATAAATCGCGCGCTCGCCAAGAATCCAGATGACCGTTATCAAAGCGCACGCGAATTGACAACAGCCTACTATGATGCGGTCGGCATGCAGATGGAGACGGGATCAATGTCTGCGTATCAATCGCAGACGTCCAAGCCTGCTACCGTTTCGAGAAAGCCGAACCCAGCCCGAAGTCCCATTTGGATCGGAGCCGGGATATTCACTTGTGCCTGTTTCGGAATCATGCTTCTAAGCGCAATGGGAATATCGGCTGCAACCTTTTTGCCCAACCTAAAAAACCAACAGCCAACGGCTACGATAGATCCTCACGCTGGACACTTAACACCTGACGCAACCGATAACGGGACAGTCCCAGACACGAGTGGAACATCCCTTATCCCCGTTGGAACAATGCGATTCCAAAACGGCAATTCCCAAATGGATCAGATAACCATTAGCGCTTCGCTTGATCTGCCGCCTGAAAGCACACAATATGAGGCTTGGCTGGTTGACGATAAAAACGAATCAAGCCGTAGTGTGGGGGTACTGACTGAAAATTCTTCAGGGCAGTACACCTTGTCCTACGTAGACCCGCAAAGCCAAAATCTTTTGGGCGAATTCAACCGGCTGGAAATAACACTGGAACCTAACCCGGATAACAATCCAAACTCTTCCAGAAATGTGGTTTATTCAGCCACGATCCCTGACGGTTCGCTGGCTCATGTACGTCATCTTATGGTGGGCACTGACGAAACCCCCGGGGAGATCCCGGTGGCGGTTGGGCTTATCAACAATACCACCCTCATTCAAAAGTCCGCAGATGCCATGATGGAAGCCTATAACAATGGCGATCAAGTAACGGTAAGATCCAGTGCAGAGGCTATTGTGAATTTGATCGTTGGCAAGGAAGACACGCAATATTACGGCGATTTGGATGGCAATGGGACGATCAACGATCCCGGCGATGGCTTCGGGCTTCTCATCAATGGAAGTCAGGCTGGCTACCTGGATGATATGATCCACCACTCGAGCTACGCCGCCAAAGAAACTGGCGCAACGGATTTTATAAAACTACATGCCGGGCACGTGGAAATTTGTATTGCCAACCTTGAGGGTTGGTCATCAGAGTTAAGGGATTTGGCGCTTCACATTGCAGGTGCAACCGAGGGTCAGGATATAGAGGCGGATGTCAAAAGGGCAACCGTACTTGCCAACCAAATGCTTGATGGCATCGATATAGACGGCAACGAATCAGTAGACCCCATCGAAGGTGAAGGCGGCGCCATGACCGCATTTGAGCACGCCCAATATATGTCCGATATGCCGATCTATCCCGGGGATGGCTCAACGCCGTAGGTTCACACGCAAAATCAAAATAACGTGTCATTCTGAGGAGCGGAGCGACGAAGAATCTCTACTTTGCCTATCGGCAGCCCATTTAGGACAAAACCGAGACCCTTCGCTATCGCTCAGGGTGACATTACACCTAATTTATATATACGCCCTAGCCGTTTTCATCCACTTCAAAATTTTACAAAGAGTTTACACCGATTTTGTTTCCGCTTTACAGGGCGGATATATACTCCGTTCTATAAACAGGAGACCTTATGAAAATAACAAAAAGAATTTCCCTCGCACTGTTCGTCTTTGTATTTTTTCTCAGCGCCTGCAAAGCCAATATCTCACGCAACTCAGATGGCTCGTTTGACGTGGAGACGTCCATCAGCCAGACGGAATTGCAGACCGCCATCACAGCCGCCATTGCCGACCCGCTCATCAAGGACCTGACCGTTTCGCTTCAATCGGGATACGTGCTTGTTTCAGGCACACGCGAAAGATTGAACAACTCGAGCAAAACAGACACGCTCAGCTTCCGTCTTGACATGGGTGTGAGCAACGGTCAACTCACCACTTCGATCTCAAACGCCCTGCTTGACAACGTCGCCATCGAACAGAGTCGCGTCGATCATTGGAACCAGACCATAGCCAACCGTATCGCGATCATCGGAAACAAGAATCCGAATAGCACGTTGAAATCCGTGAGCATTACATCCAGCGCGGTCACGATGACATGGAATGTGAAAAAGTAACAAATCTTTTCAGACAATACAAAACGGACAGCCGAGATGGCTGTCCGTTTTTGATTCGATCTTTGCAATGCGCCAGCAAGCTGGCTGATTCCAAACTTTGTGGTTACTTCGCCTTGCCCTGATTTGCAACCGCGGCGGCTTTCTTAGCAGCTTCTTCCGGGTCGCCGAGGTAATAGCTCTTGATCGGCTTCAAGTCATCATCCAATTCGTAGACGAGGGGCAAACCGGTGGGAATGTTCAATTCGGTAATATCGGCTTCTGAAATATTATCGAGATACTTCACCAATGCACGGATACTGTTCCCATGCGCGGCGATGATGACCCGCTTGCCCGACTTGATCGCAGGGACCAATGTCGAGTGCCAGTAAGGCAGAACACGTTCCAGCGTGATCTTAAGCGATTCGGTGGCTGGCAACTCTTCGGGAGTCAAAGAAGCGTAGCGCGGGTCAAATTTCGGATGACGTTCATCCGTCAATTCCAAGGGTGGAGGCGGAACGTCGTAACTGCGTCTCCAAATCTTCACCTGATCTTCGCCAAATTTTGCGGCTGTCTCTGCTTTGTTCAAGCCTTGCAAGTTACCGTAATGACGTTCATTGAGTTGCCAGGCATTCGTAACAGGAATCCATTCGAGATTCAACTCCTGCAAGATCGTCCATAGCGTTTGAATTGCACGTCGTAACACAGATGTATACGCCACATCGAAGACATAGCCGCCTTCCTTCAACAACCTCCCCGCTTCGTGTGCTTCCTCCCGACCGAGATCGGTGAGCCCCACATCCGTCCAACCGGTGAAACGGTTTTCAAGATTCCAAACACTTTGTCCATGACGGACCAATACCAACTTATACATGATCATCTCCTAAAATAATATCGACGCTATTATAGCCCAACTCACCCACCCATAGTAAAATCATAGCATGTCCAAAGATGACGTCACACCCAGCAGACAACAATACCTTGATATCAAACGCCAGCACCCAAACGAAATTTTGCTTTTTCGGCTTGGCGACTTTTACGAGACCTTCGATGAAGATGCCGAGATCACTGCACGCGAACTCGATATTGTTTTAACATCCCGCCCCGTCGGCAAGGGTGTGCGCGTTCCATTGGCGGGCATTCCCTATCACGCTTTAGATAATTATCTTGCCCGCCTCATCGAAAAGGGATACCACGTTGCCATCTGCGAACAGATGAGTGACACACCTGTCAACGGGCTTGTGCCGCGCAAAGTAGTCCGCGTGGTGACTCCGGGGACTATAACCGAACCGGGACTCTTGCCCGGCGAACTCGAACAACTACCTCGCTTCGGTCATTCTGGACGAGAGGTCTGCTTCTGTTTCATATGCCGATATCACCACTGGAGAATTCGCCGTCACCGAACTCCCGCTTGAAGCCATACACGCCGAACTGACGCGTTTACATCCCGCCGAAATCGTTCTCCCCGATAATCAAACACTAAACGACGGCATGGGAGGACATCAAACTCCCTACCCATCATGGAAGTTCGAACCCGGCAAATGCGAAGAGACATTGCTCACACACTTCAACGCATCCACGCTCGAAGGGTTTGGCATAAAAGGTAACAGCCTATCCATACGTTCGGCAGGAGCAATACTGCAATACCTGAAAGAAACCCAACCCAACGCATTGACATTGCTCACCAGCCTGCGCTCCTATAGCATCAATGAATTTATGACTCTCGATGCATCCACACGCCGCAATTTAGAGCTTGATGAAACTTTGCGCGGTGAACGCAAAGGCTCTTTGCTTGGAACGCTCGATCACACCGTCACACCGATGGGCAGACGAATGATGCATCAGTGGGTCAGTCAACCATTACTCAGCGTGAGCAAGATCCAACGAAGACAGGATGGCGTTCAACACTTCTTCGACAATGGCATGAAACGTGCCGAAATCCGCAATGTATTGAAACCTCTCGCAGATTTGGAGCGCTTGGTCAATCGCGTCATGGCAGGGCAGTCACAGCCGCGTGATCTGGTTGCGATGCGAGACACGTTGGGTCATTTACCAGCAATAAAAGAAGTTATGGGCGAACAGTCATCAGTGATTAGTAATCAGTGGTCGGTTTGTGAGGAGGAATTATTACTATTGCAGACGGCAATAGACGATGACCCACCCTCCACCTTACAGAACACGGGCATCATCCGCTCTGGCTATTCGCAAGAGCTTGATTCAGTCATTGACGCATCCAAACACGCCCGCGACTGGATCGCCAATTTGGAAGCGGTTGAACGCGAAAAGACGGGACTCAAGACTCTCAAAGTTGGTTACAACAAAGTCTTCGGTTACTACATCGAAATCTCACGCGGCGCAGCGGACAAGGCTCCCGAACATTACATCCGCAAGCAGACATTGGTCAACGCGGAACGCTTCATTACGCCTGAAATGAAAGAGTACGAAACACTGGTACTTAATGCCGAAGAGCGAATCCGTGAGATCGAGTTGCGATTATTCAAGGAAATTTGTGCTGAGTTATCAAAGTCAGCTTTTAAGTTGTTGGATACGGCACGAGCATTGGCGGAGTTGGATGTGTTATCTACACTTGCTGAAGTCGCGGCTTTGGGTGGCTACACCAGACCTGAGGTCCATGAAGGAGGTGGGTTGGAAATCCATGAAGGTAGACATGCTGTTGTAGAGCAGTTACTTCATGGCGATCGATATATTCCCAACGATGTCATCTTCGAAAAAGGCGAGATCGTGCGTGTCATTACGGGACCAAACATGTCAGGTAAATCCACATATCTGCGACAGACCGCATTGATCGCTTTAATGGCGCAGATTGGCTCATTCGTCCCAGCGGATTCAGCAAGGATCGGAACTCGTAGACCGTATCTTCACCCGCATCGGCGCACAGGATGAAATCCACGCGGGTCAATCCACCTTCATGGTGGAGATGATCGAAGCCGCAAACATTTTGCATCATGCCACATCACGCTCACTTCTGATCCTAGATGAAATCGGGCGCGGGACTTCCACGTATGATGGTTTGTCGATTGCATGGGGAATTATTGAGTTCATACATAATCATCCGCATTTACGAGCGAAGACTTTGTTCGCCACCCATTATCACGAATTGACGCAACTTGGCAGAGTTACTCCCCGGTGTACGAAATTACAACGTGGCAGTCAGCGAAGCGGATAACACGGTTGTGTTCCTGCACAAGATCGTCCCCGGCGGCGCGGATAAGTCCTATGGTATCCACGTGGCACAACTGGCGGGTTTACCTGCGCCAGTCATTCAACGCGCAAACGAGATCATGGCAGAATTGGAAAAGTCATCCGGGCGCGCCATGCGGATCAATCCACAAGCCGCACAACAGGCTTCGCTGTTCCCTGAAACCAGTCCGTTGTTGGATGAGTTGAAGGAAGTGGACGTAAACAGTCTCTCCCCCATCGAGGCGTTGAATAAGTTATTCGAGTGGCAGAAGAAGTTTACAAAGTAATCAGGATAATCTTTATAATGACTCGCCTACAGTTGTCATAAAAAGAGTTGCCACGATCAGAAGCCAGATAAACACCTCTGTTTCAGCAAATAAGCTGAAAGAGATATTTGCAAACAGAGCATATATCATAATTAATAGGGGAGTAAAAGCCGCCAGCGACTTTTGGGAAACCGCATAATTAAAAGCTCGAACCAACATGGTTAGCAGAACACTCACAAATATTGTCAAGCCAACGACCCCAAGGTGCAACAAGATATCCAGAAATCCATTGTCGCCAATTAATGGCTTGGATGCCCAGCCAACATGAAGTCTTACGGTCTCACGAAAAAATCAAAATTCCAGACCGCGCCAAAACCATGTCCCAACCAAAAGCGTTGAGGGACGATTTCTGTTAAAAGATAATTCCACAAGACAGTCCTACCAGTCAACGTTGAACTGCGATTAAAGAGACCAAACACAAAATCTAAATTTGAAAGCGCCAGTGCGCCTCCCAAGAGAAAGAGTCCCAGTAAAATATAATAGTGTCGTTTCCTCAAGCGAGGGTAAAACCTAAGCCATAACCAATAGCAGAAAACACTAAAATGCAAGATGATAAACAGAATATAGCCCGTGGCTGATCTCGTAAAGTATAAAACTGCAAGCGAAAACATATATATAACCACATCCAGAATTCCCTCTTTATTACGAACTCAACAGCCGTTATGACGCGACACAACAAGATAACATTTACAAATGCCGTAATAATGCCTAAATGATTCCTGTGCCAATAAATGCCCATCCATGCACCATTGAACGGAGCCCAGTACATTGTTCCCGTCTTTGGTACGCCATACGCAAGTCCCACAGACAAGATCAGTATGATTGCTCCAAACCAGAAAATAAACTCCATCAATTGAGCAGGACGATAACGTATGCCGGTGTACGAAGCAACCAACGTAGCAAAAAGAACCTCCAGAGACCTGAATATCGTGATCGCAGAGTCAACCGACCAAAATGTGGAAATGAACATCAGAAAAACAAGAACGCCCAGTATCCAATTCTTTTTCCACATGGAGAGATAGTCTGCTGTCACTTCATCTCGAGTAATCATATAAACAACGCCGCCGACAGGCAAAAGCCATAATAATATTTCAAACCAGGCGGAGCCAAACCACGTGGAAGTATCTGGATACAACGTAAAGAATATCAATGCCCGCAAATTTGCAAGGACAAAAGTCAGTAATAGGATCAATCCATAGAAGTTTTGATCGAGGCATCTTTACCTGCTGGTTATTATAAAATCAAGCCACTGATTTACGTTGCAAATACGACAAAATCTATTGATCCCAACCATCATACGCCACAAACGATTTTGTCAAACCAAAGATTTTCTCCTTGTAAATTTTGGCAGATGGGAATAACGCACGAAATTCCCGCTCATCAAGAAGCCGTATACTCTCCACAGTTTCTCTTGCTTCAACCGCATCCGATTTCCTTTTAAACCACCCAAGATCAAAATTCTGCAGCAACCAAACTCAAATCTTAATTGGCAGGAATTGGAAGAACGGAAACAGAAAATGCGGCTCAAGAGGAAAATATTTATTTGGGGTCTGGACAAAATAATGCTTCCCTATACGGTGTACTTCTTTAGCCATTTGCATTTGATCTTTGTATGTTCCCACATGCTCGATAACCGAATTGAAAAAACAATATCAAAACTTAAATCACTTTCCTGGATCTTACGAGCGTCACCCGCGATACTCGTCATGTTCGGCATTGTGACATCAACTTGTGTCAAATTCAATAGAGTTACAAAAACCTGATCGTCATTCAGATTCCCCATTTTCCAGTAACCTTCTGTCCCCCCCACATCTAAAATACGAACGGGACGTTCCACCTGTGCCAATAGAGATTGGAAGAGGACAAATCTCTTTCTCCTGAATTGTGTGGCAAGGGATGTACTTCGCGATTATCAGCTATTTTTTTAAACATCTTAATAAGCGCCCTTTCCAAAAATCACCACCCAAGCTGTTCTTGCCAAAATCTGAATATCCAGCCAGATGGAATAGTTCTGAATATAATACAGATCATCTTCCGTATGCAGGTGCATGGGCTTGTCACTGCGACCATTGACCTGCCACCAGCCAGTCAAACCTGGGGGAATCGCAAATCGCTTCCGTTGCCAAGGCTGATACTTCTCGACCAGATAAGGCATTTCGGGACACGGTCCCACAAAACTCATTGTCCCCGAAAGGATGTTGAAAAGCTGAGGAAGTTCGTCAAGGCTGAAACGGCGAAGCAGATGTCCCGTCCGTGTGACGCGGGGATCGTTCTTTGTCTTGTGGATGAGATTCCCCTCCACATCCCGCTTCTCCACCTGACCCTTGAGTTGCTCCGCGTTTTTGACCATTGTCCTGAATTTAAGCATATCAAACAACCGCCCATTCTCACCAACTCTTTTTTGGCGAAACAGAACTGGCGAGCCGTCTTCGAGAAAAACCATCAGGGCAGATAACGTCATAAGCGGCAGGGCAGGTAGAAGGAAGAGCAATCCAAAGAAAATATCAAAAGCACGTTTGAGCATGCGCTGATAGTCGTCAATCGCAGAGGCGCGCAGATCCAGCATGGGGAGTCCTGCAAAATCTTCGATGTTGGTCCGATACAAGGCGAGGTCAAAAAAGCCAAGAGCCACCCAAACTCCTACCGGAAGTTTCTCAAGATATAAAACGATCTCTGACATTTTATGATAAACCGAATATGGAAGAGCAATCACAACATCCGTTATGGAATGTTTTTGGATAACATCCTTCAATTCATTCAACCTGCCCAAAGAAAGGATACCCGTTCCATCGTCATATCCATCACTCACAAACCCAACCAGGGAAAAATTTTCAGAAGCCATACGCTGTATTTGTTTACTTACACTTTGACCAAGCGGACCGGTACCCACAACCAGCAAGCGGCGCGATACCGCAGGTGACGCGCGTCCTGCACGAAAATAAATCCTTGCCAGTGTACGCCAGAGAAGACATACAAGAAACGCGCATACTATAAAAAGGACAAACAATGCGCGAGAAACTTCACGAAATGAAAAATACAATATTCCCGCAGAAGAGATCGAGGCGATGATCGTGGAAAGGAATAACGCGGCAATCTCATCGGACGCACGCAAGAATTTTCGTCCATCGTATATGGATAAAGCTGAAAAGATCACCACCCACATCAGCGGAAACAAAATAAACAATTGATACGGAATAACCGTCGACGATTCAAGAATCTTCACAAAAGAAAAAACATTCATGAATGGACGAACAATAGCAGAAAGCCATAAGCAAAATACTACACTCAGTCCATCAAGCAACATGGAGAATAACGCAAAATTGATCGAGAAACGCCTAAGCATGTTTTGTCATTCAACCCTCAACAATCCGAGTAAATCAACTATTGCCAGTATAATCAATCGAGGATTATGATAAAGATACCGTCTCCATAATCTTCGCGGCTCCGTTGCCAATCGAAAAAACCATTCCAATCCCATCCTCTGCATCCATACAGGTGCCTGCGGCTAATCCCTGCATGAAATCAAATGCTGCACCAACACCAAGCATCACGGCATTCACCCTATCAGCGATGTTCTGCCATCCATATTTCCTGCTTCGGACATCCAAGACCGACAAATAATATCCGCGCGCCAGATTGATTGATTTGATCAACGATGACCACATCTTCTTGTGAACTCACCACACCAAACGGTGGACTAAACGAATAAGCGACATTCAGGCTCGCATAACGCACCTGCATCCGTTCAATAAGAGCCCCCAACACTTCAGGCTTTCCCCCGTAAAACCCAACCGAAATATTCTCGCGTACAGCAGCTTCCAAAACATGGAGCATCAAAGTGGGTCCATACACACGTTGTTGGTCACGTTGCCCTTCAGGCGCATCATCCAAACCAGCGGCATACCATCAGGTGCAACAAGGTCGGCATTGTTTACGATCTTTCTGAACCCAGCAGAGTCAAAGGACTCCATAACCATATGAACATTCGCAAAGCAAATATAGCGACTTTCATGTCGAGGCAACCAATCCAGTATGGTTTCCGTTGTATGAGAATAGGTAACAAAATCTACACGAATACTAGTGACCAGCGTCATTTTGAATTTATCAATCTTTTATACACATCGATCAAGGTTTCGTAACACAGATCTGGTGTAAATCGTTCCTTGTAAACGCTAAACCATTCTCGCCTATTGTACGCGCCTCAGTGGTATGGCTCCACAGCCATCTTGCCTTCTCGGCCAAATCAAGAGCGTTTCCTGCTTCAAATAGTAATCCGGTTTGTTTGTCAGAAACTAATTCGGGTACCACACCAATATTTGATGCTACCACAGGGACTCCTCTCGAGAAGGATTCAATGATAACCATACCAAATGTCTCATAATAACCTTCTGATGGCATGACTAGAAATCGAGCATTTCCAATCAAATTCGATAATTCATTTTCTTCCATACGTCCAACAAATTCAACATTTTTCATGTCATGTTGCTTTACAAAATCTCTCGCTTTTTCTTCCAATCGTCCACTTCCCCGTATTTTCAACGGAAATTCCAAATGGCGCCAAGCTTCAAGAAGGGTGTTTATTCCTTTTTCGAGATCAAGGCGGACCACGAACACAGCATAGTTCCCAATCCTTTTCGCCGAAATAATTTGAGGTGTCGCATGGACAAAATGAGGCATAACAACGATCTTATCTCCTGGAAAACCAGCTTGCACAAACAGATCGCGATAGAAATTGGTTGAACAAAGAAAAGCGTCAATCTTTGTCTGCCAGGTCCGCATCCACCGATGGAAAGTCATCATCGATGCAACAACCGCTGTATGTAAACGGGAATTGTGATAACAGGCATGTAGAACGCTCGGCCATGGAGGATCTTTGCCCAAACAATCAAGACATAATTTTCCGTCTCGATAAAAACTCGCAGCCGGGCACATTAACCGCTGGTTGTCAAGCGTTTGAACAACAGGGATTCCCAAATCCTGACAAGCATAATATGCCGAAGGGGAAATCAGCGGAAAGGTATTATGAAAATGAACAACATCCAGTTTCTTTTCAATGAGCGCTTGCTTTAATTTCGAATAGGACGAGAATGACCAAAGTGCCTGCAATGCAACAGAAGCCTTGTTCATGATCTCAATTCTTTTGTTATATTCAAGATACTCTACAACTTCATGCCCGTGTGACTGGAGGAGGTCCGTCTCAGCGTGAAAAACTGTGTCTTCACCTCCAGGGGCGTGTAATAATTATGAATTTTAAATATCCTCATGGATATCTACCAGTTTCCTTTCACAAGGTTACCGAAAATCTCCATGTATTTAGTTGCGGTTGTTTTCCAATCTAAAGAAAGCAGGTATTTTGCGCCAGCACGAGATCCAGCGATAAACGGCTCAGGATTGTCAAGAACTTCAATCACGGCACGTGCAATATCTTTCGGGTCTTTCGGGTCAAAAAAATTCACGTACGCTCCAGCCTGCTCCACTTGTGAAACAGTTGGCGGGATACGGGAACAAGCAACGGGCTTTTCAAAAGAAAATGCCTCAAATACTGCCCCACTTGCTGCCTCCCAAAGGCTGGGGGAAACTATTATCGTTGATCGTTCATAAGCCTCTTCGCAACTCTTCGTCAGATATAAAGCCTGTAAATAACACACTCCCATGAACACCCAATCTAGATGCTTCGCTGATCAACATTTCGTACACTGGAGAATGGCAGGTTCCAGCACACATCAATAGGACATTCTTGTTTTTTGAAAAACGAGCTTTTATTATCTCAGGCATCGCTTTTAACAAATTTATATGGTTCTTTTGTTTAAAGCAGATGCAAATAATATGATCTCCTGATCACTTTGACAATTTCCAAATTGATTGTTACCCCTAGAGATGGGTACTGGGAATGGAACAAGGTGAGTTTTCGCTCTCTGTTCCGGAAAGGTTTCTATCAATTGGTTATACGGGTGTTTCCAAGCAACAACAATGGCATCCGAACGCAAAACATTGATTCTCAGGGTTCTCGCTTTTTCCACATCATAAAATTCAGGCATTGTTTCGCGAAGATCATGCACAGACAAAACTGACTTCCATTTTCCAAATACCAGGACTTCGATATGGAGCGGGGAAAACACTACGTCAGGTTGCTGAAACTGAAGAATTTGTGCGAGCTCAATTTTTTTAAACATCCTAAACATATATCGGGTGACAGGTAAATTCCTCAAAAATGAATAAACACGGTCTTGAAAAGTTGCACTAACAGACAAAGGGATTATCGCACTAATTGTTGGCGAAAAACGCATGGGGATCCAAGAAATGTTCTCGCCTTGAGGAAGCACGAAGTTTCCAAGCACTTTGAGTGCCTTGAGGTATCAAAACAACAAACTTATCTCTGGGAGAACATTTATTTTAAAGCGTTCAACATGCGATACGTGAAATGCTCAATTCCAAGTGAATTTCCAGGGACAATTGAAGAGGCGACACCTGCGATTTTCATCTCTAGCGCTCAAGCGATGGCTTGGCTGGTATTCCAACAACAGTTTGTTCATGCTCTACATTTTTAGTTACAACTGCGCCAGCGCCAATCGTTACGTCCGAAGTTGACTACCAGTTGTTCCAAGATTTGAGCGCCAGTACCAACCAAAACATGATTTCCAATATGGACGCGACCAGAAATGTTACAACCAGGTCTTAATTACATTGTAACTTCCAATGACAACATCGTGTCCCACTGTTATATTTAAATTTACAGGTTAAAATTTTGTACCATAATGTCACAAGTAAAAACACATCCTGAAGTAATTGTATTACCTATTCCTAATTGAATTCTGTCAAAATCTAAGATGGCACGAGGCGAATTAGGTTAGGAAACCCAAACTGCCCAGGCCGCAATAGATATTTATTTATGATTTCCTCTCGAATTTTCGGATAACCAACTCCAATAATTAAAATCAGCTTCAAAATCCTGATTTTGACAGCCACTCATCATCACCTAAAATAACAGCATTACCCAGCTTTTTTCCTGTAATACAACCAGGCTCTCCAACAAACCCTGCTATTTCCCAACTATGTTGGACCGCATTGATTTGCTCTGCCAGCATAGCCATCTCTCTTGCCAGCCCACTTGTTCCAAGAATTATCAGTTTTTTTTTCATAGTCAATTTCTATAAAATCTTCGGACAAGATCTAAAAAAAAACAAAAATTATTTGTTCTAAAATTAATCCTGGAAAAGTGGGCAAATCTTAAGTCCTTGCCTTCCCAGTCTTTTTGTAACAGACAAGCCATCTGGCGAAATACGGCTGGTACGAAACGGCGGCAAGGTATGAACCGGTATAAAAAACGGTCTAGTTTCAACACCATTTTGAAGCAAATATGACATCAGTTCATCGTGTGTATGACCATAATTTTTCTCGTCAACCGTAATGCAGTAAAGCCAAGGGCTTATTTCAGCCCATTTTGCTACAGGCTGTAAGCCTACCCCCGAAACACCTGATAGCAGTTCAGAATAACGGGAAAAGATTCCACGGCGACGATTTACAAGCTCATTTTTGCAGGTTCCAACTGAGCACATAACAGAGCACAGGCAATGTTTGTGAGACGATAGTTATATCCAGTAACAGGAAAATAAGATTCTTTATTTGGATCCCATCCCCTGGACCTCGCAATATTCGAACACGAAAAGCAAGATCTCGAGCGATTCAAAACTACTGCACCGCCTTCCCCAGAGGTTAATACTTTATTTCCATAAAACGAAAAAGTTGCGATGCGGCCCAAATACCGCCTGCAAGTCGTCCTTTATATCTGGCTAATAAAGCCTCGGCTGCATCTTCAACAACTGCCAGTCCGTATATTCTGGTAAACACCAATTCATGGAATCCATATCTGCAGGATGACCGTAGAGATGAACAACAATAATTGCTTTAGTCTGGGGTGTGATAGCATTATCAAGCTTTGAAGGGTCAATACACCATGTACTTTCGTCAACATCAACAAATACTGGTTCAGCTCCTACATACCTTACGGCATTTGCTGTTGCAATATATGTAAGGGATGGCACAATTACTTCGTCACCAGGTCCGATCCCTAGTGCTAACAAGGCAAGATGAAGTGCAACAGTACCATTCGCTACAGGAATAGCATGATTAACACTACACAACCGCGAAAACTTCTGCACAAAGCGTTCAACATAAGGTCCCGTAGAAGAAATCCAAGAACTACGTATCGCATCAACAACGTACTTCTCTTCATTCCCATTTAGATCAGGCATAGATACAGGTATCAAATCGCCCATTATTTATCCGTGAAGTTTCAGCATCGAAACTTGACCTATTTTACCCAAAGGTAATACAGGAACGCAAAACAAAACAAGTTCACTATATAACCAGCCAAAGTACTTAATGTTGCTCCCCAGACTCCCCATAAACCAGTAAAC
Organism: uncultured Chloroflexia bacterium; assembly: GCA_963730175.1. Taxonomy (GTDB): domain Bacteria; phylum Chloroflexota; class Anaerolineae; order Anaerolineales; family Villigracilaceae; genus Defluviilinea. The sequence goes on from CAVSRF010000062.1 coordinate 151,657, forward strand.
CATATACCTAAAATCAAACTCGTACCAACCCAAAATATAGACACTATCAATAAAGCGTAGGGCCTTTGTACTGCCTGTAACGAGAACGAATGCCCAAGATTTATGGATAATATAATTGGAATAAAGCCCCATACTGGGAATTAATCCAGAATAAGATAAAATTTCCTTGATACAACAAATGCTCAATTTTTGGAGCAAACATGACCAGAACAATTTCAAAAGGCACAGTCATAGATAAAAACATAATTGTCATTGAGTTTACTCGCTTTTTGAGACTTTGAATATGACCTTGTCCAAAGTCTGCGGCCAGCAATGGCAATGTCAATCCTGCTATAGCATTTATAACCAAAATCATAGGTTGAGCAAACAATTGTAACACTCGTATAGCAGCAGCCTCATCAAGCCCGAGCATACTCCCTGATATAAATATTTGTGCTTGACCCGCTATTACGACCAATAAGGCAGATGCTACAAGCCAACCTGCCACAGACCAATTTTGTTTAAGGGCATCGCGATGATATTTGTCTCAAGCCTTTCTCCCCCGCTCCCACGTAACCAAAATAACATAACAACTGTACCGCATAGACCTCCCAACGCCATCACTCCAAGAGCAGTGGATGGCGTTATCATAGAAGCTTTCATCAAGATAGCCAATCCCATAATAATTACAAAAGCATACGCTATGCTCCCAATAGCCGATACACTAGGCTTTTGTAGAACATAAAAGATACGTCTCAACAGCCAAGGCAACAATTGAAAAGGTAATAACAAACCCATAACCGTTAATACCTTACTAATTTGAGTATTTGCACCAGGGAATTGTTTATACAATGAAGCACCCAAGATAATGAGAGCTCCAAATATACTAGTAATAACAAAGTGCAAACGAATTTGTTTCCAAAAATAACTGTGAAGTCTCTCTAAATGTTTCGCTGGCCCAAGTATACTTATAGGATCAAGCAACAGAGAACTATGCAATTGATAAAAAACAAGGAGAATTGTAAATGAAACAGCAAATGCGCCATAAGCAGATGGCAGCAACCATCGAGCCAATAAAATATTGAAGATGAAATTACTGCCAGAAAAAATGCCTTGATCAACAATTGCCATCCCACTTTTCCCCACCCAATGTCGTAAACGTATAATTATGTCTGAATTTAAAAAACGTAAAACTTGATCTACAGCTACCATCTCTTAATTGTAAACCAAACAAAACTGCCCAACCAAATTCGGCTGAGCAGTTTTGTTAATTCAGATAAATCTTACTTCTTCTTACTCATGCTCTTACTTGCAACCTTCTCCTCCACCATGGACTGAGCTGGCTTCTTCAATTTTTTAACCGCCCAAGCCAATACGCCAAGCAAAGCGAATGCCACAACCCAAACAGCAAATAATGCAAATCCGGTTGCTCCAGCATACTGTACAACCACAGGCGCAACGATAACCGAAACAAGGTTCACAACCTTGATCATCGGGTTAAGTGCCGGACCAGCGGTATCCTTAAAGGGGTCGCCAACCGTGTCACCTACCACACCAGCTTTGTGACGCTCCGAACCTTTACCAAGATTTTTCTTGAGATCAATGGGTTCGTCTTCGATTAACTTCTTGGCATTATCCCACGCACCGCCAGAGTTGTTGAGGAACACTGCCAACAACTGGCCGGAGACAATGATGCCAGCCAGGAAGCCTCCTAATGCCTCCACGCCCAACATCAAGCCAACCACGATGGGGGTAACAATACCAAGCAACGCGAGCGATACCAATTCCTTTTGTGCAGCAGTGGTGGAGATACTGACCGCTTGTTTATAATCAGGCTTGACCTTGCCTTCCAATACGCCCAACTTAAACTGACGACGAACTTCCAACACGATTAGTGAAGCTGCACGGTTTACTGCCTGAATGGCGAAAGAAGAGAACAGCCACGGTAAAGCACCGCCGATCAGCACACCTACAAATACTTGTGGAGCATCCACACGGATACCGATGGATTGAATTTGATCAGCCACTGCCACGCCCAAACTGTTTTGAGCGCGCGAAACATCCACCAGGAATGAGCCAAAGAGAGACACAGCCGCGATCACAGCCGAACCAATGGCAACGCCTTTCGTAATGGCTTTGGTTGTATTACCCACAGCATCCAGGTCAGCCATGATCTGTTGGGCATCCTTGGTAGCCTTATCCTTCTTACCAGACCAGGCCATCTCGCCAATACCATTGGCATTGTCGGAGATCGGGCCAAAAGAGTCCATGGCAACATTGTTACCGGTCAAAGTCAACATACCGATACCGGTCATGGCAACACCATACAAGATGAAGGTTGCACGTTCGGTACCAATTACTCCAGGAATAGTACCAAAGATGAAGATTGAAGCCACGATGGTCAGAGCAATCACCAACACAGACCAGACAGATGATTCAAAGCCAACAGAAACACCATTGAGAATAAGTGTTGCTGGGCCGGTATCTGCGGATTTTTTGATATCATTCACAGGGGCAGTTTCTGTTCCAGTGAAATACTCGGTCAATCGATCGATCACGATCGCTAGTATGACGCCAACACCTACGGCCGTAGGCAAGCGCCACCAACCTCCCCACGCGTCCATTTCAGGTGATTTCAAGTAGACAAAACCTGCAATGTAGAACAATGCCGCAGATATCACAGCTGATGTCAGGAAGCCGCTAAAGATCGCTTTCATGGCATCGCCAGCCTTACCGGTCTTTCCAGCCTTTACAAAGTACGTGCCGATAATGGATGAAAGCACACCCACACCACGCACGATCAAGGGGAAGATAATCCACTCAAGGCGGCCGGTGATATGCCAGAGGGCCAGACCAAGAATAAGTCCGGAAACGATCGTTACTTCATAGGATTCGAAAATGTCCGCGGCCATACCAGCACAGTCCCCGACATTATCCCCCACGAGGTCGGCCACTACAGCCGGATTTCTCGGATCGTCCTCAGGGATGCCTGCTTCCACTTTACCAACCAGGTCTGCGCCGACATCTGCCGCTTTGGTGAAAATACCGCCGCCCACACGCATGAATAACGCAAGCAGAGTGCCACCAAAACCAAACCCAAGCAAGGCATCAGGGGCAGCAACACCGAGGATCATAAAGATGATTGTGCCGCCCAACAAGCCGAGGCCATCAGTCAACATACCGGTGATGGTTCCTGCACGATACGCAATTCGTAAAGCTTCACCAAATGATCTTTTGGATGCCGATGCCACGCGCACATTACCTTCGATAGCCATACGCATACCAATCTGACCGACTGCCAGCGAGAAGGTGGCACCCATAATGAAAGCGAGACCTCGCGCAATACCGATCCACAGCTTAAGTTGGGCATCGGAAAAGTTCGCAAAGCGATCATGAGCCTCTGGCGAGGGTGGAACAATATAAACAGACAGGAACAAAACAACGGTCAAAATAGCGATTAAAGGCAAAATGGAGCGGAATTGCTTCTGTAAATAAGCGTTCGCTCCATCTTTGATCGCATTCCAAACTTCCTGCATCTTTTCGGTGCCTTTATCTTCGCGCATAATTTGAGCACGAAGGAAGACCGCATAAGCCAAACCAAGCCATGCAACACCAAACACGGCCCAAATCGCTACGGTCTCCAGTGGGGTAAGTCCCATTACCGACATATGGATGTCTCCTCCTGAGAAATTGAATTGTAGGCTTGCGCCTATTAGAACAAGAATTTTACAGGCGCAGTAGGGATGTGTCAAGCATTAACAAATCTATAAGGTTTTGGTTGACACCCTGCTTTGAATTTGATAAGATGTATCCAATTCACTCGAATAAGGAGCAAACATGCTACAGGAAATCGAGATCAAACCTATCACAGAAATAAATGATCAAACTCTGACACTTTCCACTGCAGCCTCTGATGCAGTAAAAAATATCCTTGAAGAACGTAAACTTGAGGGTTACGCTTTGCGCGTTTACGTTGCTGGAGGTGGTTGTTGCGGTGTAAATTTTGGAATGGCTTTAGACAACAATTTCAGAGACGTAGATACTACGTTCGACATTAACGGAATACAGGTTGTTGTTGATGAAGTATCCATTGACTACCTGCGTGGTGCAAGTATTGACTATGTAAATGATCCCGTTCGTGGCGCTGGCTTTGCAGTGGATAGCCCCAATGCGGCGAATGTTCCTGCGGTGCCGGTCATGAACATGCCAGCAGCAGTTCGTGTGGTTGCGGCGGCGGCTCCTGCAATTGCCAGAACTAATAAGCAAAGCAAAAAAACTGAAACATCATGGTGTTTTTTTTATCTACCACGCAAGTACGATATAACTGCGCCAAAAAAACCAAATAATCCCAGGCTTATGATCAACAATCCGGTAGGGATACCTGTTTCTTGGTACCCGCGCTCATTAAACGAGGGCATCAAGGGGAGGCGGAGGCGTAAACGTGGGTAAACGAGTAGGAGTCTGCTGACCGATAAAGGCAGCCTCCAAAGTCGGATTTATGGTCGGTAGCGATATCGGCGTTGGCGTTGGCGGGGCATCTACAAGAGGTAGAAAAGCCCCGGGCGATACCTGACATATAATCCGTACACCCACCCAACTGCTCCGGGAACTACCGGATAATAGATTTGGATCTCATTCCGCCCTCTTGCACGCCCAAGTGCAGGGGCAGTTTCGTTTGCAAGCAAAATACCAATTTGAGGATAATCAAAAGACCCGGGACCCGCGTAAACTGATAAGGTTCTGGCTGGGATCTACTTTTACTTCAGGACCTGCTGGCGTACCTGTTACAGTAGGGACAGAACCCGTTGGCTGTTGCGCCAAAACAATCTTGCTATCGGGCTGAACTTACAAGCAAACAGGATCAAAACTGTGCCCCAAAAAGCCAATTATGTGAATTGGCATAATATTACCGCCTATAAAAGACAAATGAACAAATAAGCTAAGGTTCCGATCAAGGCAAGACTTATTACGAGAATACCAGAAGCAATCCCGGATGGACGCAAGTCCGTTCCATCCTCAAATCTGGGAACCTCCAAAGGTGGGGCGGTGTAAAAGTTGGCATCCTGGTTACCGTTGGCTGAAATATAAACGCGGCTGCAAATGTCGGATCAATGGTAGCTGTGGCAAGGGGCGTTGGAGTTGGAGGAGGTTCGACCACTCGAAGTTCCCCACCATAAACACTCACATAGATCGCATACAACCAACCAACTCCGTCAGCAGCATCCGGAAAGGCAATCTGTACCCATTCACGCCCCGGAGAAACGCCCAACGCCTGAAAAACATCCCCCGGAGACACCTCCACAATTGGATAATAAACTGTACTTGGACCGCCGCGAACATTGATCGGCTCGCTATACGTCACAGTGACAAACACACCGGTGGGTGTGACGCATCCCCATAAGCCTCAACCTGCTTCGGCAAAGAAAAATCACGAGCCAAAGTGGACCTGCAACTAAATCACTGGAAAAACTTAAACATCGTTTCATAACGTAGATATCAATATACATGAAATACGACGACAAATCGTCGTCGTTGATAAAAGGATTATAATCTAAAATATGGATCGACGAATTTTACATGGGAATATCAAACCTACTGATATTGCACAAGCGCTGATGGCTGAATTTAATCGGGGAAACTTACAGGCGCAGGTCATGGGACAGTCCAACAAAATGGCTGTTCAAATGACAACTCGCATGGGAGCACAATCCGGCGGTCAAACAGCTTTCACTATTACTGTACAAACGGTTGAAGATGGCACATGATAGAAATGGGACAACAAGCCTGGCTGGGAGTGGCAGCAAGCCTCGGTCAAACCGCCACATCCGCCCTTCGATATCCGTTCAGCCTATCCGGCCGTCCGACCACCTCGCCCAAGATATCGAGAATATGCAATAACTTAAAAATATGGAAAACCATAAATCAGGTCGTCATCTCAATGGGCGACATCTCATGAACTATCCTAGAGATGACAATGTATCGTATGTCATATTGTGAAACTGGAAATCCTCTCTGTGAAGGCTCTTGCATTGCTGTGGCGCTCCCTCTGGAGACATCCACCCCACCACTCGTAAAAATTGTGGTTTCGCAGTCTCCATTGAAGAATCGGCTGCCCAAATTGCGGGAAAAAAATCGTGAGCATTTTTCTCATTTTTCAAAGTCATTTTGAAACTGTAAGTTTGTTGTCTTGCAGTTTTTTCCCTCACACCTATAATTCTCTACGAAAAGGGTGTTGAGGAATTTAGATAATAATAAAATTAGAGCAACTGGAGGCAAAACTACAGGCGCTGGTAGAAGACCAGTTGTCATCGATTCTTCCGGGTCTCAAAAATGAAGATCGCGTTATCCAAAAGCTTGCGGCAGCCTTGAAACAAAACATTGTCGAGCATAAAGATGACAAAGTAGTGGCTCCAAATGTATTTACCCTGATCGTAAGTCCCGATTCCGCGCCAATGTGGCGTGAAACTCGTACAATGGAAACACTAAAAAATATTATTATGTCTGCAGGCAGGGGCGTTGGACTGAACTTTGAATCCCAGCCAACGATCACTATGACAACTGATGAATTCTTATTCACCACATGAAGTAAGTGTGATCGCATCACATAAATTAGAGCCCGTGGAGGAAACAAAAGGGATGGCAACAGGCACAAAGAACGAATTGGAAACAAATGATGAATACCGGAGAACGCATCCTGATCATTGAAGGCGTCAAGGTTCATCCCCTGAAAGAGACCGTTGTAAATATTGGGCGCAGACTCGAAAATCACCTTGTCATAGACGACCCTCGCATTTCCCGCAACCATGCCCAATTGCGCGCCATTAAAGGACGTTTTGTCCTATTTGACTTAAAAACTCCACGGGCGGGAGCTTTGTTAATGGGCAACGTACCAGCCAAACTGTTCTATATCCCGGCGATGTGATTTCCCTTGCGGGAGTTTCCCTTATCTTCGGGCAGGATACCCCCCCCCCGCGTCCAGACCTTGCGGGACGCACCGTTGCCGGGATGGGTGGCGACATAAACGAGAGACCAACTGCCACGCTCGATAAAAAAACCGTGGAAGCAAAAGCAGACAGACATAAAAAAGATCAATGACAGCGATTGTTGCTCTGGGTCTGAGAGTACTGCTGACAGGCGCACTTTATATCTTTCTAGGGTGGATTATATACGCTCTGGCAGGAGATAAAACAACAAGGCGCAATTCTAGTTTCTCAAAAAAGCTCAGGTATCCACATAGACACCAAAAGTGAAAATGAGGGGAACACAAATACCATTTTTGGCAAACAGAGGTGACGATTGGGCGCAGCCCCAATTGTGACATTTCCCTGATAGATAACTCTCTCTCGACACTTCACGCATGTATTTCATATCACCATACCCACTGGTGGCTCGAGACCTTAATTCAAAAAATGGTACATTTCTAAATAAAAGTCAGGTGACCGTTCCCACAGTCATCATCACTGACGATCAATTCAAATGCGGAAACACCCTTTTACGATACAAATCAATACACCTGAAAATAGAATTTTCACAAAAAAACACTTAAAACTGGATGTCCGATATGGACGAACATGTGACCATGGCAGTCATTGGAGGGTCGGGATTATATGAAATGCCGGGCATCGAAGACTCGCATGAATATGACCTGGATACGCCCTTCGGCAAGACCAGCGCACCGATCATCGTTGGTACACTTGAGGGGGAACGTATTGCCTTTTTGGCGCGACACGGAATTGGACATCACATCACGCCAAGCGAAGTTCCCTATCAGGCAAATATATATGCGCTCAAATCACTTGGCGATACAACGGATCATCAGCATCAGCGCTTGTGGATCATTGAAAGAGGAATTCCCGCCTGGGCACATCGTAATTCCCGATCAAATATACGATAACACAAACAATCGTCCACGCTCCTTTTTTGGGGAAGGCTTTGTCGGTCATATTAGTGTGGCAGATCCATTTTGCGACGATCTCTCTTGACAATTGGAATCAGCCGTCAGCGAGGCAGGAGGTGTTACCCATCGTGGCGGCGCGTTCATCACCATCGAAGGTCCACGTTTTTCAACGAAGGCAGAATCAAATGTATCGCTCATGGGGAATGTCCATCGTTGGCATGACAGCATCGCCGGAGGTCTTCCTCGCGTGAAGCGGAGATCTGCTACGCAACCATGGCACATGTCACAGATTACGATGTATGGCACGTAAGTGAAGCGCCCGTAACCGTTGAAATGGTGATCCAAACATTGAAGAAAAATACGGCGCTCGCTCAAGAAAGCTGTACGCCTTCTGAAACCTGAAAGCCTGAAAGGGACTGTGAATGCGGTCATGCCCTTTCGACTGCCCTGATCACACGCAAGGATGTAATCCCACCGGCAACACTTCAAAAGCTTGACTTGCTTATTACCAAGTACATGTAAACACAAACAAATGAACAAGTTCACTCAGGACCGTCTGTTTAACTGGTGGCTGGTTTTCTTTTTTTACAAGCGCTAATTATTACAATATCACCCGCAGTTTGGGAACGCACCTGAAATGTGACCTATCTCTGGTCACAATGGGTGGCTTTCGCATTGTGGGATTTTTTTGCATATCTCGCACACATCGCTACATTACCAAACACCTGCCCGATGCCGACCCATATCTATTTCCGATCGCCGCGTTCATAAGCGGGTGGGGAATTCTTACGATATGGCGGCTTGATCCTGGAACGGCGGGACCACGTCAGGCGCTTTGGTTTGCCGTCAGTGTAGTCATCCTTATCTTTGGTTTACGACTTACCACACTTGAATTCCTTCGCAGATACAAATACATCCTCCTTTCGGCAGGCTTATTGCTTACAGCCCTCAACCCTGCTTTTTGGGACAAATCCGGGAGGCGTTGGTCCGCGCTTATGGCTTGGGTGTTGTGATGTTTATTTTCAGCCGTCCGAACCACTCAAACTCTTGCTCATTGCCTATCTCGCCGCATACTTTGCAGATAAACTTCCGTCACGCCTGCGCATCATCCATCTACTTTATCCAACATTGATTTTGAGCGGCATCGTCATCATTCTCTTGCTGGCACAACGCGATCTTGGCACAGCATCCATCTTCACTGCACTATATGCGATCATCATTTATCTCGTGACAGGGCGTAAACGCGTAATTTTAGTCAGCGTTGTTTTACTTCTGGTTGTCAGCACTGCGGGTTATTATGGCGTAAGCATCGTCCACACACGCATTGATTCCTGGCTAAATCCATGGAACGACCCAGGCGGCAGTTCGTATCAAATCATTCAATCCATGATCTCAATCGCAAACGGCGGCATCGAAGGGCGCGGTCCTGGATTGGGGAATCCGGAATTCGTACCTGTCGCATCTTCCGATTTTATTTATACAGCGATTGCGGAAGAAACGGGTCTTTTGGGGACATTGGGCCTGCTTGCCCTCTTCAGCTTGATCATCACTCGAGGCTTTCGTGCCGCACTCCGTGCGCCGAATATCTTCCGCAGATTTGTTGCGGCTGGTATCACAACTTACTTCGGCGTTCAAACAATTTTGATCGTTGGCGGCAACCTGCGTCTCCTGCCACTGACAGGTGTCACCCTTCCATTTGTATCGTATGGTGGTTCTTCACTACTGACATCCTTTATTGGATTGCTGTTTCTCCTTATCATCAGCAACCACCAGGATGAGGAACCCGCACCTCTCTTGAACCATCAACCTTATGTTGTATTAAGCGCACTCCTGTCACTTGGAATCTTTGCCGCCGCCTTGGCGAACGGCTGGTGGGCAGTAGTGCGCGGACCCGACCTGCTCACCCGCTCAGACAACCCGCGCCTGATCGTTGAGGAACGTTACGTGCCGCGCGGCGAATTATTGGACAGATCCGATAAACCGATCACTACAAACACCGGCGAGATCGGGTCATACAAGCGCTATTACAATTATCCAGACCTCGCCTCCATTACCGGCTACACTCACGGCATCTACGGGCAGGCTGGACTTGAAGCATCATTGGATGACTACCTGCGCGGCACAACAGGCAATCTCGCATCCAGCATTATCATAAATCAACTTCTCTACGGTATGTCGCCCCATGGGTTGGATGTACGTTTGAGTATAGATTTATCTCTGCAACGCCGCGCAGACGAAATAATGAGTGGTCATCACGGCGCGGTCATTTTACTCAACACACAAAGTGGAGAGATCTTGTCATGGCATCCCATCCCACTTTCGACCCCAATAAATTGAATGAGCAGGGTGCAAGCCTTGCCACAGATCCGGAAAGACCATTGATCAACCGCGCGACATCAGGTCTCTACCTGCCAGGCCCGATTATGAAACCGTTTGAAACATCGTTATTCGGCGACCAGAGATTGAATGAAGAGCAAATGCAAAAGGTATATGAAACGTTCGGCTTTTATAAAGCACCCCAATTGAGAATGCAGGTTGCGCCGCCCGCTTCATCAACAGAAGTGGATAATCTCCACGTTACGCCTCTACAGATGGCGCTTGCTTCTGCCGCGTTGAGCAACCATGGAGTTATCCCTGCGCCGCGTATTGCCATGGCAGTTAACACGCCGGGGAAAGGCTGGGTATCACTACCAGCTTTGGGAACGCCCATCGAAGCAATTCAACCCTCGGCTGGAGATGAAGCGGCTTTATCCTATTTGACTGACAGTCAGGCTTACTGGCAGCACATCGGTCAGGCAAAAGAGAAAGATACTTTCATCACCTGGTATATTGGCGGCACACCACCAAGTTGGCAAGCCAGTCCGCTCGTGGTCGTTGTAGTTATCGAGGAAAATAACACCAGCCTGGCGCAAAAAGTGGGACAAGAATTATTGAACGATGCAGCAAACCCATAAAATACCATGGGATCTTAAACTAAAAGAACCGGATAAATATCCGGTTCTTTTATGATTGTGAAATCTTATTACTTGCCGTCGTCTGAATCTTTGGCGCCGTAACCAGGTCCACCCTGGAAGAAATCGTAATTGGGCTTGATGTCAGGCGTGAGGTCAACAACCTCTCCGGCTGCTAATTGTTTGGTAGTATCAAGCACAATGGGATTGCCATGATGGTTGGTGCCTTCAAAGTGACCGGTCAATCCTACGCGGCTGATATACTCGCCGCCTTTTGCTGTATAAGCCGAAGGAACCTCATCTTCAGGGAAGATGGCGGCATACGGACATTCAGGAACGCACGCGCCGCAATCGATACAAGTGTCGGGATCAATGTAGATCCAGGGCCATTCTGCAACAGGTCCGGGAATCATGCACTCGACAGGACAAACATCAATGCAACCGCGATCACGAACACATAAGCTGGTGGTAATGTGGGTCATGGAAAATCTCCTTTTAGGATTGTATTTGAGCTAGATACCCGTATTATATCGTGCTTCGGTCTCTGGACAAGGTATCACACAATCTGAATGGGTAATTTATTTGAACTTCGCGGCAACAGCGTCCCAGTTGACCACATTCCACCAGGCGGTGATGTAATCAGCGCGGCGGTTCTGATAGTTCAGGTAATACGCATGTTCCCACACATCAATTCCCAATATGGGAGTTGCACCATCAGAAAGCGGGCTATCCTGATTGGCAGTAGATACAACAGCCAGACCATTGCCTTTTTTGACAAGCCAAGCCCAGCCAGAACCGAAACGCGTGCTGGCGGATTTGGTAAATTCAGCCTTGAACGCATCGAATGACCCGAAAGCTGAATCGATTGCCTTAGCCAACTCTCCCTTTGGAGCGCCACCTGCTTTGGGTCCCATCACTTCCCAGAAGAGATTGTGATTGAACGTACCGCCGCCATGATTGCGGACAACACCGCGTACAGCCTCGGGGACTGCGTTCAGGTTACCCAATAATTCTACAAGTGATTTGCCAGCCAACTCAGGGGTTTTATCAACAGCACCATTAAGATTGGTAATGTACGCGTTATGATGCTTCGTGTGATGGATCTCCATCGTGCGGGCGTCAATATGCGGTTCCAACGCGTCGTATGCATATGCAAGTTTTGGTAATTCAAAAGCCATGTCTTTATCTCCTTTGGTTGAATGAATCTGCCCCCATGCAGATTTTTATGAATGAAATCATTAAAAATTGTAGTACTTTGAATGACATGTGTCAAGAAACATATTCAAAATTGGTGTTTACTCCCAAACAAAGTTCAAAACGCCATTTTGCGGCAAAGTAATGGAAATACTTTGGGGATTTACCTTCCCGCAAATTCCACCGATGCAATTACAGTTCGCGTCCATAATATTGCTCGTACATGCGATTGAAACATACCCAACCTGCCATGTCCCTCTCATCGTGCGCGGCAGATAGGCGTAAAACTGACCGGTTTCATCGGTGGACGCATCTGTGCGGCGCGCGCCTTGTGTAATGGCAAAGCCGATCCCGCTGACGGGCGTGCCTAAAGAGGTCACCACCTTACCGGTAACAAGAATCACGTCCGTCGGCTCGACAAGCGGGGCAGGAGGTCCATCATAGCCTCCACCCACCACATTTACATTCACCCAGCCGCTAATGGATTTATCATTCCGTACATACAGCCATTCACCTCCAGGAGCGCTTCCGAGCAATCGCAGCCTGGTATTCTTAACTAACACACGACTTACTTGGAACAACATCCCCGGCTGTACTCGCAAATTGACATTTTCAACCGCGGTATAAACATATACTTCGCCAAAGCCTTCTTCTGTTGCTGTAACAGAGGGTACGCTCGTATACGTCGCTGGCACGCTCGTTTTTGCAGGAGCAGATGCGGTCAATGCGACCAAAGTAGACGCGACAATTGTTTCCACTTGCCCCTGAGCTGACGGCGGGGTCAAAAGAGCCACCTCACCGCTGCACGCCAAGCTAAAGCTCAAAAATAGTAGAACGACAAATAGTCCGCCAATTTGTTTTTGTTTTTTCATTTTGCCTCTTTATAAGATATAAGACCCGGTTGCATTATACGCCTTGGAAATCGATCCTGTGAAACCGGAATATTCATGATTACAATAAGACATGGAAAAGCCCCGCATCGTTCCACCTTTGAGCCTGTTCATTGCAATATTAGCTGTTTCCACAGCCTCGATCTTTATCCGCTTCGCGCAGACGGACGCACCTTCACTCGTCATTGCCGCGTTACGGTTGACCTTTGCTACACTGATGATTGCTCCACTAGCATGGACTCGTCACCGTGAGGAGATCAAAAGCCTCACACGCAGCGAATTGATACTTGGAATTATCTCCGGTCTGTTTCTCGCTGTCCATTTTGGGACGTGGATCACGTCGCTCGAATACACGTCGGTGGCGAGTTCGGTTGTGTTCGTAGCGACAGGTCCACTTTGGGTGGCGTTGTTGTCGCCCATGTTCCTCAACGAGAAGTTGGCACGCGCGGCAATTGTCGGGTTGGCGCTGGCTCTTTTAGGCGGGACAGTTATCGGGTTGTCTGACGCGTGCGTCATCCAAAACGGAATCCAATGCCCGGAGTTGAGTCGCATCATGGAAGGGCGTGCCATATGGGGCAACTTCCTTGCGCTGGCAGGTGCGTGGGCGGTCACAGGTTATCTGATGATCGGACGAAAGTTAAGGGCGAAGATGTCGCTCATCCCTTACATTTTTATCGTGTATGGGATTGCGGCGTTAGCGCTGATCGTTATCATGTTTACCGCTGGAGAATCGCCGTTCGGCTACCAGCCCAAAACATACGGATGGATATTCCTACTGGCGGCTATTCCGCAACTCATCGGTCACTCGACCTACAACTGGGCGCTGAGATATCTGCCTGCCGCGTTCGTTGCAGTGACGACCCTTGGCGAGCCGATTGGTTCCGCCATCCTTGCGTATTTTATTCTGAACGAGACACCACAACAGGCTACGATCATCGGTGGTATATTAATTTTGCTTGGAATTTATCTCGCATCGAGGAAACAATGATACAACTCCCCGCCCATACCTATCTCGACGGACACAATATTCCCTACGAAAGAAAAAGTTTTTCGCCCGAAACCGAAAAAGGAGCGGCGAATGTAGCGCATGTGCTGGGCTTTTCGGAGCGGCAGGCGGTCAAGACCTTGATCTTTCAAGTAGATACAGGCGAACGCGTTCTGGTGATGTTGGGCGGTGACCAAAATGCCATTTCAGGGAATCTAAAAAGGCAATTGGCTCGCGCAATATCAGGATGGCTGACCCGGAAGTAGTGAAAGAAACAACGGGATATATCATCGGCTCCATTCCCGCCTTTGGTTGGCAACCGGATGGATTCCGCACCTTCCTTGAAGCGAGTTTGTGAACGAGCCGATTCTTGGAACAGGCGCAGGTCAATGGGGCGAGGAAATTATGATCACGCCTGAAAACTTGATCAAAGCCAGCAACGCCATCGTGGTCAATTTGACGGAGAGGGAAAAACCGGTATGATTACAAGGAGAATCCCATGGACTATCGAAGGAAAGAAAGCCGAAAGAAGCTAACGACATTTACGCCAGTGTATTTTCTAAACCCAAAAACCTTGTTGGGTTATCTCTCAGACCTGACCTTACATGGCGGATTGATCATTGGCGAAAAGAATTTCGAAATAAATAAACAGGGGACTTTGTCAATAGAATTTCCAGATGCTCTGACCGATACCATCCTCGCACACCTTACCATCCCAGCCCGCGTTGCCTGGTGCAGACAGGATGCCGACAACCCGCATGACTACAATATCGGTTTTGAGTTTGTCGAGTTATCACCTGAACATTCAAAAACCATCAATGAGATTTTGAAAACATATCGATTTTAAGTTCTTCCTTTTACCGGCTCGTCCAAAATGGATATTACAGATTTCTTACGGCGTGTAAAAATGGGTAAAGAATGGGTTGGATAGTTTATCTAAAGTGGTGAAGCGACGACAAGACAAAAATTCGTTCGCTCAAAGTAACTATTCATCAGGAGTCCCAAATGAAAACCTTTACCAAACCCTCAGATCCCGAACTCCGCAAAAAGCTAACCAGCCTGCAATATGACGTCACACAACACGAAGGCACCGAGCCGCCATTTTCCAACGCCTATTGGAACAACAAACGCCCCGGCATCTACGTGGACATCGTCTCAGGCGAACCGCTCTTCAGCTCATTGGATAAATATGAACTCAGGCACAGGCTGGCCCAGCTTCACCAAGCCTCTCGAACCGGACAACATTGCCACCCATACCGATTTCAAACTCTTCATGGCTCGCAACGAAGTCCGCTCGAAGAACGCCAATTCCCATTTGGGGCATGTCTTCGATGACGGTCCCGCTCCCACTGGTTTGCGCTATTGCATGAACTCAGCGTCACTGATGTTCATCCCGGTGGAAAAACTGGAAGAAGAAGGATACGGAGAATATCTATCCTTGTTCAAGGAATAAGTCGCTTCTCTCTCAGCCGGAAATTGATTCCGTTATAAAGCAGCAAATTCTTCCCCCATAAAAAATCAGGCGACATTGCTGTCGCCTGATCCGCTTTCACCGTAAATACAACTCATTCAACTCACGTAATTTTCCCGCAAGCTCATCACTCATATCTTCTTCTTTCATCCGCCATTCCCAATTGCCGCCCAATTTCGAGGGGAAGTTCATGCGCGCTTCTGTTCCCAAGCTCAACGCATCCTGCATCGGCGTGACAGCAAAGACCGCCACCGATGACCAGATGCTACGGATCAAGTCCCACGCAAAGTCATCGCCGTTCACACGGAGGTAACGCTGTGCAAACTCACGTTCATGCTGAGGGGCAGAGTCAAACCAGCCGCGCGCCGTATCGTTGTCGTGTGTCCCTGTATATGCCACACAATGCGGGATGTAATTATGCGGCAGGAAGGCATTGTCTGCACCTGAGAAACCGAATTGGAAAATCTTCATTCCAGGCAAGTTGAATTCATCACGCAACTCAACGACATCCGGCGTGATCAAGCCAAGGTCTTCGGCAATGATGGGAAGGGTGTCTCCACCAAGCGCGGAAGATATAGTTTGAAAAAAGTCACTTCCGGGACCGGGAACCCAACGTCCGTGTTCGGCGGTGGGTTCACCAAAGGGGATTTCCCAGTAGCCTGCGAAGCCACGAAAGTGGTCCACGCGCACAATGTCAACTTGTTTCAACACAGCATGAAAACGTTCCAGCCACCATGCGTATCCTGTTTCTTTATGAACATCCCATCGATACAACGGATTACCCCACAACTGTCCCGTTGCCGAGAAGTAATCGGGGGGAACGCCCGCGACGACAGTTGGCAGGCTGTCTTCGCCCAAAAAGAACAGGTCAGCGTTCGCCCATGCGTCAGCACTATCATAGGCAATGAAGATGGGAATGTCGCCAATGATCTTGATATTCCGCTCATTGGCATAGGCGCGCAGTTTATTCCATTGACGAAAGAAAAGGAATTGATAGAAGGAATATCTTTGGATGCTTTCGGAAAGCTCTTTGCGCGCCTTATCCATCGCAGATTTTTTTCGTTTACGAAGGGATTCATTCCATTCATTCCATGCACCGCCGCCGTTCGCTTCTTTCAGTGACATGAATAAGGCGTAGTCATCAAGCCAGGAGGCGTTGTCAGCACAAAAGAAATTAAACTCTTTACGAAACTCGTCCGACGCGGATGAGAAACGGGAAAAAGCTTTCAGCAGAAGATCAAGCTTCCACGGGATGAGCAGGCCAAAATCCACGCGGGAGGCGTTGAAGTCGGGCATATCCGCAAAGTCATCCTGAGTCAGTAATCCGTCTTCGATGAGCGCGTCAAAACTGATCAGATAGGGATTCCCTGCAAAAGCAGAAAAACATTGATACGGTGAGTCGCCGTATCCGGTGGGACCCAATGGAAGCACCTGCCAAAGTTTGCAACCTGTTGATGCAAGCCAATCCACAAAACGATAAGCCTGCGGACCGAGATCGCCAATTCCATAGGGACCGGGCAGGCTTGTGGGATGAAAAAGAATTCCACTGGAACGATTAAATAATTTCATTCGGCAATCTTCTCGTTTGAATAAATTGACCCGCATGAACGACGGGCCCATCATAGTCCGACCCGATCACATCGGTGCCAACTTCTGCCTCAGGTTCGACCACATAATCTGCCGGCACTATCCCATGCTTGCCAACCAATGCAATCTTGATATTCGGGTCAGAGACTCCGCCGCCAATACGAGCATTCTCCTCTACCAGCACGCGTTTATCGAGAATGGCGCGTTCAACAACTGCCCCGCTCTTGATGATGGTATCTGTCAGGACGATCGAACTCACGCACCACCGCGCCTGCACCGATATGTACACCCGGCGAAAGCACACTGCTTTCCACGCGCGCACCCGCTTCAATGAAGCAACCATCACAGATCATGCTTGCTTGTACTTGCGCTCCCAATGGAAGACGCGCCGGAGGACGTTCTTCAGTGCGTGTGTGAATAACCCAACTACGGTTATAGAGTTTGAGAGGCGGAGACTGTGACAGCATATCCATGTGTGACTGCCAATAAGATTGGACGGTACCGACATCCATCCAGTAGCCGGTATACGGGAAGGCGTATACGCGTGCCTTGGATCGAAGGAGGTTCGGAATGATATCTTTTCCAAAATCGTGGGATGAGTTTTCATTGAGGTGGTCCTCCCAAAGAATCCGATCCAGCAATTCACGATTGAAGAGATACACGCCCATATTCGCAAAATTAGAGGGCGGGTTGGCAGGCTTCTCCAAAAAAGAGGTGACGCGATATTTATTATCGGTGGCGATTATTCCAAACCGCGAGGCTTCTTCGATGGGAACACGGATCGTGCCCATTGTCAGGTCGGCGCGATGATCGAGGTGGAAAGAAATCATCGGCTCGTAATCCATGGTATAGATATGATCGCCGGAAAGGATGAGTACGAGCTCGGGAAAATCCCTTTTGATAAAGGCAAAATTCTGCTGGACGGCATCTGCTGTTCCGGCAAACCAATCCGAATCATTGCGCGCTTTATAAGGAGTAAGGATTTTGACGCCGCCGGTAAAGTCACGGTTCAAGTCCCATGGAGCGCCTGAACCGATATGCTCGATCAATGATTGGGGACGATATTGCGCCAGGATCATCAGGTCGAAGATTCCCGAATTCACGCAATTGGATAACGCAAAGTCAATGATGCGGTATTTCCCTGCAAACGGGACGGCTGGCTTGGTCCGTTTTGCAGTGAGGACGCTTAGCCTTGAGCCTTCTCCACCCGCGAGTATGATTGCCCGTGTCTTCATTTATGCGCCTCCATTCTCTGCATCTTCTTTTCCTTCCCGAATTCTTCTCGTTGCGTTAATTGGATGAGTGGGATATGTCTCGCCAGGAGCGGGGCTTCTGAATCTCTCTATCAGCTTTTTATACAAATCGAGATATTTTTGTGCAGAGTATGTCCACGAGAAATCCTGCGCCATAACTGCTTTCTGCAAATTCTGCCCAGCGCGAGTGATAAGGGTACAGCTCGAGCGCGCGGCGCACAGTATCGTTAAATGATTTGACTTTCTTATCCACAAACACAAAACCGGTTTCGCTATCGGTGACTGTATCGTGCAACCCACCGACGGCGCGTACAAGTGGCACACTTCCGTAACGCATGGCGATCATCTGTGAGAGTCCGCAGGGTTCATACCGGGAGGGCATCAGAAAAACATCGGAACCTGCATAGATCTGGCGCGCGAGTTTGGCATCGTAACGCGTCTCCACATGGACACGGTCTGGCATGGCTTCCTGCAATTTTTTTGCCTGTTCTTCGAGCTTGGGATTCCCCGCTCCAAGAATCACCAATTGCCAGCTTTTCTTGCCAAGCATTTTCAATCCCTTGAGCGCGATATCAATACCCTTGGCTTCATCCATGCGAGTGACCATTCCAAACAGAGGTACGTCGGAAAGGACGGGCAAGCCCAATTTTTCCTGCAATGCCGTTTTATTCTTTTTGCGAGCAGACAAATTGTCAGCGGAGAAGTTTTCATCGATGACAGGATCAGTTGCGGGGTCGAAGGAGACGGTATCAAGTCCATTGAGAATACCGCTCAGTGTGTCGCTTCGATTCCTGAAAAAGTCCTGCAAGCCACATCCAAATTCTTCATGCAGGATTTCCTGGGCATAAGTCGGTGAAACAGCAACGATGGCGTCTGAAGCCCACAAGCCCAATGGCATGGGCATGACACGCGCCCAGTCAGGCAGATCGGTATTTGCAAGCGGGAGTCCATAGTCTTCCAGAATATCTTTTACATCGGGTCCTAGAAAAGGAAGGTTGTGGATCGTAATCACTGAGGCGATGCGATTCTTTTTATCCTCCCAGCGCTTCACAAGATTTCCATATGCAGTGGGTGCGGTATGCCAGTCGTTACAGTGAATGATATCTGGTTGCCAGTTGATCTGTCGCGGCAGTTCGAGCGCAGCTAGTGAGAAGAAGACATATTTCTCAGCGTCGAGCTTGTTGTTGGATGAATACACTGAACCGCTTGCGCGGATCGGGTCACCATTGATGAAATAGGCTGGCATGCCGTCCAGCACACCTTCAAAAGCCTCTACCACAACATCCGATTTGTTTCGTGAAATCGAAAAAATTCCTGCCGGCTTGAGCGACTTGGCTTTGATAACAGAGTGCATTGGCAGGACAAGACGTACATCAATTTTCAAATCATCTGTGGAAAGGGCACGCAGAGCACGTGGCAGGGTTCCTGCCACATCTCCCAATCCCCCCACTTTTACAAAAGGTTCGGCTTCTGCCGCCAGGAAGAGTACGTTAATGGTTTGAGGCATGTGTCAATTGTACAACGAAAATCAAGAGGCTCTTTAGTCAGTTTTTGATAAAAAGACTTCCGAAGCTTTGAAAAACTTCGGAAGTCTGGTGGGAGCCTGAAGGGTTTCGAACCCTCAACATCTACAGCCACAGTGTAGCGCTCTGCCGTTGAGCTACAGGCTCCATACACGCCTACCCCAATGAACTTTCTGGGGAAACGGTCAAGATTTTACCATAAATTATCCATGCCACAGGATATTTGTTAGTAGGCCATAACTGCTTCTTTTTTGAACCATCCAACCGTACGTTCCACAGCTTCGGTAACCAGCGACTCGGTAAACGGCGACAACTCCGTCTCAAAACCAAATTCATAGCCACGCACTGAAATAAGAATCGCTTCGGGCTTATAGTTATACACAGACTCGCACATCGAGAGCAGCATTTCGGGTGTGAGGTGATGCGTGAAAGGTGATGTTTGATATTCTGGAGTGACATCGACCATTTGCACATTCTCTGGGATTTTCCCCGTGTGGGCATCCACAAAACAGACTCTATCGTAGGCGGTCAGGTCTTCGGCAAGTTCGGGAGTCAACTGCAGATAGAAAGCGAAATCAGCCTCGGGGGCGCAGGGAAGCGGGTCTTCCCATGAAGTGGAAGGTTCCATCCCAAGTTGAGTTGCGATCCCTGCAAGGACGTGCCATGCGACGCCGTCATCCTGCCGATCTGGGTTTCCGTATCCGATGAAGAGTGTGTTCATAAATCACCTTTCGTTCAAAACTGTCAGGGCACAGAGTCTCCCGAGCCCTGGACTTGTTAACAATACGTGGGCGAGTGACCTCGCGCGCTAGAAGTTAATCACGTGAAATCGTTTTTACAACCTGACCTTGAGGATCAAACAATTCAATTTGGATTGGCATTTGTCCGACCGCATGTGTGGAGCAGGACAAGCACGGGTCATGCGCACGGACGGCGGCTTCGACACGATTGAGCATGCCTTCTTTGACTTCGCCACCGACGATGTAGGTCTTGGCGACACTGTCCACGGCTTCGGTCATTGCCCAGTTGTTGTGACCTGTGGCAACGATCAGGTTGACCGAGGTAAGCTTGCCGGTCTCATCCGCTTTGTAGTGATGGATGAGCGTGCCACGCGGCGCTTCGAGGATGCCAACGCCTTCGCCTTGATAATCCTTCTTCGTGTTGAGGATGTCGGTGCTGAGGATGTCGGGGTCGTCAAGCAATTCAGCAACACGTTCGATGCAGAAGATGACTTCGATCATGCGGGCATAGTGGAAGTAAAGAGTTTGACCGACGGGGTCGCCATTGTTGAGCGCCTTGAACAGTTTGTGTTCTTCATTGGCAAGCGGCGTGCCGATACTCTTCACAGCGTTCATGCGTCCAAGTGGACCGACACGATAGACGCCTTCGGGGAAGCCCATCTTTTTGTAGTAGGGGAATTTGAGATATGACCAGTTCTCAACATGCTCAGCGATGTACTCAAGATAATCACTGCCTGGGAATTTTTCGAGTTGCTTGCCTGTGCGATCCACAAGGCGGATATCGCCATCATAGAGATTGAGGCTGTCGTCTTCGTTGACGATGCTCATGTAGCCGCTCTTCAACACGGCGAACTTGTTGATGTCCTCCATGTTGCGTTGCGCCCAATCCTTCATGATGCTGACACCCATTTTGGCGGTTTCGAGATTTGCTTCAATGCCTGCACGGATGGATTCACGTTCGCTGGCTTGCAAAGCTTTGTTGACACCACCTGCGACAGCAAAGTTCGGGTGGATGCGGCGTCCGCCGAATGTGCGGATGATCTCCTGACCGAAGCGGCGCAAGCCCACAGCTTTAAGAGCGATCTCAGGTGCCGCATGAGCAAGCCCGATCACATTGCGAAGCGCAGGGTCAGCATCGAAACCAAGTAACAGGTCAGGACCCGATAACTCGAAGAAGTGCATGCCATTGCTTTGGATGACCTGTCCCATGTGCATGAGTTCACGCAGAAGGTTGGCAGGTCGAGGAGCGGGACTTCCCTGCAAAACATCGGCGGCTTTGGCAGCGGCAAGGTGATGGCTGACAGGGCAAATGCCGCAGATACGTGGCGTGATGGACGGCATTTCAAAGTAAGGGCGTCCTTCGCAGAATTTTTCAAAGCCACGAAATTCGTTGATATGTAAATAAGCGTGCTCCACGGAACCATCATCCTTCATGTGGATGGTGACCTTGGCATGTCCTTCAATACGGGTAACGGGTTCTATTGTTATCTTTTGGGTCATAGGAGTCTCCGATTTTCAGCGGTCGTTTCAATAAAAGTTATCAGTGATCGGTTATCAGTAAAACTGTTCACTGATAACTGTTTACTGCTCACTGGGCTAATGCCAGTGTAAATTCTCATCTTTGATTTCAGGCATGCGTGCCTTCAGCGAGTTCTTTCAATACGTAATAAATGACATCAGGGTCGGGCGGACAGCCAGGCACATGCAGGTCAACGGGCACAACTTCATGCAATGCACGCACGTTGCTCATCACTGCGAGTTCGGGGTCACTGGGGATCTTTCCGCTGTCATCGTTGCTTTCGATATCCACATACGCACGTTGAAGCGCTTCCTGCGTCCCGCACATGTTGCGCAAGGCAGGCACGCCGCCAAACACAGCGCAGTCACCGAAGGCAACCAATATCTTGCAGCGTGAGCGCATGCGATGCGCCACTTCTTCGTTCGATGAATTGTTCACGCCGCCTTCGAGAATGCCCACGTCCACGCCGCTTTCATCGGGTTCTTTCAAGTCAGTGATCGGTGTGGCACGGATGTCTGCAAGTTCGGCGATCTCCAGCAGGCGTTCGTCGATATCCAATAAAGACATGTGGCAGCCTGAGCAACCCGCCATCCAATCTGATGAAATTTTTGGTTTTGTCATTTCAACACCTCTACATTTCCAATTCAACAACGCTTGTGCGAGCAGTCAACGCCGTGCGCCAATCATCGTTCAATGTCACATTCAACAATTTTGCAACTTCATTCAACACATCCATATTCGAGCGCACACCTTCAGGTCGTGTCAATGCGGCTTCGGCAAATTGCAAACGACCTTCCGTGTTCAACGCATGACCCGCTTCTTCCGCCCAGATGTTCACGGGCAAAACCAGGTCAGCACGATCGGTCAGCGCCGATTCGTAACTTGCTTGCGCCACCACATATGGGACATCTTCCAACGCCTTGAGCAATCTCTTTGTGACGTAATCATCACCGACTGCGACATAAGCGACTTTGCGATCCTTCACTTCGAATGGGACATCCATCTTGAGCTGTGCGGCGGCGAGACTATTCGCTTCACCCTTGACCGAGAGTATGCCTCTGCGCTCAGAGTCACTCGCCCCTGTCAGCTTTGCCACCCGCACCATCGCATCCATCACGGCTTCCCCACCGAAAGCGGAGATGCCTTTGCCATACACAATGACTGGAGCAACTGCTTCCGCCAACATATGAGCGGCGTCAACGACATCTTCTTCGGCAAGTCCGCAAGCGTAGAGGGCAACATCCAATGAGACTTTGCTTTTCTTTACGTCTGTGCGGGCAAGACCTTCTTTGACAATGGCGGCTTCGAGAGCATCGAACACGGCTTCGTCTGTGCCAGCTTTTGGTTTGAGGTTGAGGTTGGCGAGGTCATCCATGCCGTTCTCGCTGGGATCAACCACGATGAGACGTGTTCCCTTCGGCATGTTGCGTTTGATATAGAAACTGGCGACTTCGTGTGTCTCAGAGAGGTCAGCGCCGATGAGCAAGACACAATCGGAAGTGCGCAATGTATCGAGTTTGCCTTCGATGGCTTCGCCATTCGCTTCGGCGTATTTCGCTTGCAATGCGGTGGGACGTCCCTCTTCGATGGAGGTGACTACATCATTGCCGAGTCCATCTGCAAACAGGGATTTGAATGCCGCCATGGATTTAACGGTCAAGCGAGTGGAGGCTAAAGCGGCGATGCTGTTTTTGTTGGAGGTTAAGTTTTGAAGCGAGGGTAGTGAGAGCATCTTCCCAGCTTGTAGCGGTTAATTGTCCAGCGACCCGCTTCATGGGAGTCGTGAGGCGAGTCCGTTTTTCATCCAATGTTTTATAACGACCCGTCTCACACAGAGTCCCAGCGTTTCTGTTTTCATAGTCGCCTGTGATCTTGACGATGCGATTGTCACGAGTGTGGATCATGATGCCGCATCCAAGCGAGCAGCCACGGCAGACGGAACGAGTGACGGTCATGTTTTTATCGTGACCGAGATAAGCGCTTTGAGCGATCAATGAGTGCGCCCGTGGGGCAGACTTGCACGCACGAACCGCAGGAAACACAGGTACTCTCGCCGAGCGGCACGTTGGTATCGGCGACGACGATGGTGGCAGAACCACGCTCTTCAACACCAAGCGTGAAGTTACCAGACATCTCGGCGCAGGCACGGATGCAGCGACGGCAGAGGATACAGCGATTGTTATCGAGGATGAAACGGGAATGGCTCGTGTCCACAGGGAAGTTCGTCCACTGCGGCTGCATCTCCCAGTGAGTCATGTGTTCGTCGTAAGCAGAGTTTTGCAATTCGCAATCGCCGCCACTCACCTGGCAGAACGGGCAGAAGTGATTGCGTTCGCTGAAGAGCA